>NZ_OZ026542.1:657760-986640 GCF_964020115.1 Candidatus Regiella endosymbiont of Tuberolachnus salignus | reverse complement strand
TCATGTTGAATATGGGCGGGATCAACCAGTGCTATTAACACATTAACATCGAGTAAAAATATCATTTATGGCAACTCATCACGTAATTGGTTTACTAACTCTGGTGTCACTAACATTCCATCACTACGTACTAACAACAGCGGAATACCATTACGTTTAGGATGACTCGGTACATGGGTAGGTCGTAATGCTTGTCTAGCCAGTGATGAAATCACTGCCCCCAAACTCTTATTTTGTCTAGCTGCTAGCCCCTTAGCTGCCGCAAGGATATCATCATCAATAGCAAGTGTAGTTCGCATATTTCCTCCCGTAGATAGCATCAATCATCAGACATCTTACATCAAATGATCTTTTTTGTCATCGATGTTCACAGTTCAACATGTAGTTCCTTTCTCTGTCCCACTCCCCACACCAGGGCGGGATCCCACTTTAATTTGAACTCTATGTAGGCAGAATGCTCATAAGAGTATTTGTCCTAATGAATATCTAAACATGAGCATTTTAAAGTAATTAGCCCTGATTCCTGACCCACGTAAAGATATCAATATTAAGAGAGTTTAGGGGTTTCATTAAGAGCGATAAAAAGCTGGGTCAAGGCTGAAAGGGGGGGAGTTTCCCCGGTAGGCTCTGAACAGGTGAGTCTTAGTTTGGCCGAGCGTGAAGAATTACTTCGTCTGCGCAAAGAGCGCAATAACTTGTTAATGGAGCGTGAAATATTAAAAAAAGCGGCGGTCTTCTTTGCGAAAGAAAACGGATAAGATTTCAGTTTATTCGTGAGCAAAAGAAGACCTACCTTTGCCCGTTATCCAAAACGCCATAAGATAACAACGGACAGCGCTCATAATCATTCTATCGTACCCAACCTGTTGGCGCGGGAATTTACCGTTACTCAGAGAGAGGAGGTATGGACAACGGATATCACCTATGTTTGGACTTATGAAGGCTGGATGTATTTAGCGGTGGTGATGGACTTATACTCGCGCCAAATAATCGGTTGGGCAATGGCAGCCCACATGAAGACAGCACTGTGTGTACAAGCTCTCCAGATGGCTTACTGGCGCAGAAAACCTCCAAAAGGGTTGCTCCATCACTCAGATAGAGGCAGCCAATATACCCGCCATCAGTATCGTGCCCATTTGCAAGTGATGGGTGTGCAAGCCAGTATGAGTGGTAAAGGGCAAGGTTGGCATAACGCACCAACAGAACGTTTTTTTCGGAGCTTGAAATATGAATACTTGAATTATGAAATACTTAAAACCCGTAATGATGCCAAGTTAGGGGGGCTGGATTATTTAGCCTATTACAATAGTAGAAGACCACATAGTCTACTCGCTTATTTTTCACCCATCGAATTTGAGCTTATACCTGTAATCAATTTGTCTTAAAAATGTGTCTGGGTTTACTTGACCACTACATTTCACCTGGTAATTGGCACCCAGCTGATCCAAATCTGCGCCTTTGGCATAGGCTAACATCGTCGCCTGCGCGGCATCGTTAATCCGTTGACGTAACACTAATTCACGGTACGTGCTTTCTTGCAGCAGTTTGGTGATAGGCTCGGATTCATAGTTGAGCGTTTGGCTGAGCGCTGCCTGCTGCTGCGGGGGAGATAGGGCAATAAACGTTGCTTTACGCTGCTTGAAGAGCGTTTCAAAATCGAGTGGCTCCACGACCTGCGGTGCCGGCAGTAAGCTTAAATCCAGGCTGGGCATTATTGTCTTCCTATCGGCAATGAGAGCGTAAAAGGCACGCCGCTATCGCGTTGATGACCGCTGAGGTCGATTTGCATGTTGCCGTTGATAGCCGAGGTAAGGGTAATGGCGTTTAACGTGATGCGGTTTTCCCAGCGTAATAGGGCACTGTAAATCGCCGCCTTCATTTTAAGCTGTAGTGTGGGACTTTGCGGGCTGTCGATCAGGCGAGAGAGCAGCGATCCGTAATCCCGGCGCATCACACGGGAGCCTAGCGGGGTGATTAAAATGTCGTTGATCGATTGACGAAGATGTGCCCTGTCGCTGATCGCGTTGCCACTGTGGCGGTGCATGCCGAGATAAGTCATGTGGGGGCTCCCGTCTGATCGCCGCCCCCTTGCACCCCAGGGTGTTGATGGCGATGCAAGGTGATACCGTTAGAGATCAAATTGCCGCCCCCGTGGGTGAGGTCGCCACGGAGGGTGCCACCCCGGTTAACCTGTAAAGAATCGGTGATAAGCTGTTGGGTACAGGTGACTACCGGGCTGTCCAGCGTGATCGAGGTGGCGGCGGTTATCGTTGCTGTTTTGATGCCAGTGACCGCTAAGTGACCCGTTTTAGGCTCATAATGACATTGCGCCCCGTCGGGGAAGTGGAGCAGGATCGCTGCTTCTGAGGCCGACGGTGCCGGATTGGCATCGGAAAAAATCGCCGGTAATACAAACGCTGTGGTCAATTCACCACTGATACTGAGGATCAGCACTTGCTCACCAATTGAGGGCGCTGACCACATTTTGATGTGACCCGCACGTGAGGTCAGCCAGTATAGCCAATCGGTTTCTAACTCGCCTGTTTTTACCCGGCACCGGCCTTGCGTCGTATCGACTGCCGATACCGTGCCAATGCGGATCAAATTTGCCAGGCGGCGTTGATAGTCTGCATTATCGAAAGTTTTCATGCCCTCAGTGTGCCGCCTATCGGGCGCGGGAGCATGTGAGCGGCGTTGTGTGGGGAGTGGGACAGGAGGAGAGTAATCAGTGAAGATAAAAACAGGTTAAGTTGATAGTTTAATCAGACAGGTTTAATCTTTATCCATTAAATAGTTCTGCATGTGTACCGGCACGAACAAAAATAATAAGGCCTGTTTTATTCGTATTATCAATTTTATATGTCAATAGAAAATCACCACCGATATGACATTCACGATGTCCTTCCCATTCCCCTTTTAATGGGTGATCGAGCCATTCTTTGCCCAAGGGTTTATCATTGGCGATCAAAAAAAGCATGGCTTGCTTGAGCCGGTTCATATCATATCGCCCAGAACGTGACAGCCTTTCCCAATCTTTGAAGAACGTTTTGGTATAATCTGCTGCCTGCGGCATTGTCGCTCGTTTACTTGCTGTTATTTTTTTCAAGGTTAGTAAATAACTCATCAGAAGTGGCAAAACGTGCATTATGGTTATGGGCGATATTTTCCGCTTCGGCCATTGCTGCCCGTGTTTTTTTGTTCGGTACTTTCAGATCAAATGGGAATGTTTCGTCTGCAATAATACGACACAAGAATAAACGTACCGCTTCCGAGACAGAGAGCCCCATAGCATTTAGTGTTACAGTCGCTTTTGCCTTGATTTCATTGTCAATACGGACATGCATCATGGATGTGTGTGTTGTCATTTTTAGGCCTCTTTAGTAGAAGCTTATTATGTATCTCAAATGAGATACGGTCAAGTCATATTCAGCAATGGATATTGATCACCCCACCAAATGCATCAACGCCATATCAGTGATCCTTTCAATATCCTTATCAGTCAACCCCAGTAGCGGACGGCGTTCATAACGTACGGTGACGCCGTTACGCGCGACTTTATCCCGCAGGCCATAATGATGCACCCGTGCTACGGGTGTGACAGGGCGCGCAAAACGCACTGTGGCTTCATCGAAGCTATTGTTATGCTTTAAAAAGCGGGCGGTGTGTAATTGGGTAAACATCTTGCGTTTAATGCGTCCGTGTTTATCACGGCGTTTTTGCTTGCGCGGTGCAAACGGGGTGCCATCGGGCGCCTGTTGTGCTTGGATACGCTGCTTTTGCCGCTGCCGTAATTGTTTGGCTATCTGGCGAGTGAAGGCTTTTCGGCGTGCTGGAGATAATTGTTTCAGCAGGCAGGCGAGCGCGTGGCTCAGTGGATCACTGGGCTTTAGCGTTGTCATGGTGCCACTTTTTCTTTTTTGATAAAGAGTTCATAGTGAAGGTCAGTGGTATCCGGATCCGGCGGTTCATCCTTGTGGGTGACCTGTAACATCCCCTGTTGTTCTTTGACGATCACCCGTTCGGTCAGTTTGAGATTGATACTGATATCACGCAGGCTGTGATTGATATGATCGGCTTCAAAAGTGAAGCCCTCAGCCCGTTTATCATGATGGGCCATACTGTCCGGCTGATGGCGACGTAACCAGTGTAAAATCGGCACAAAGAGGGTACCGGCGTCGCCACTGTAATCGGTGATGATCAGATTGAGTGTGTATTGATATTCAAAGGACAAAGAGGCGGCCAGCGTGGAGACGATAGCCCCCCGGTCAATAAAAATATGCAGGCTATCGGGATTTTGTTTGAGATAAGGGACGGCGTCTGTGAGGGCTTGGCGCAGTGAATCGGGTTTTAACATGCGGGTTATCCTTCTGCCTTAAGACAGACTTGGCGGATATAGTCTTGTAATCCGGCTATTTGCTGCGTCGCGGTGTCGATACGCTCTCGGAGATGGAAATAATGTTTGATAGCGGTGTCGTTAAGTCGGGCGCGGGTGCCATCATCCAGGCCGGTGGAGGCAGTGGCCTGGGACAGGGAGCAGGTGGCGTTGAGCTGCACCCTACGCTGCTTATCATTAACATCACGTTCAAGCGCTGCCAGCTGCGTTTTGGCATGGGTTAATTCCTGGGTGTGTTGGTTATCAAGTGCGGCGAGCTGTTGGTGCTGCTTTTTTATTCCTTCCATGATGATCAGTGCGTTGTTACGCTCATCCGTTATTCTTTTGATGATATTTTCTTTTTTTGCTAACTCAAAGTGATAATACCCCGCGGCCAGACTCATCAGCAGAATGAGGCTCATCAGAATCAAACGACCTCGGTTAAACATCGCTCCCCCAACAGGTCAGCTCACTTTCCTGCGCACGTCTTATCACTTGACCGGCGCAGTTATTGGCACGGAGGCGACAATCTTTGCCGCCATCAAAAATCCAGCGTTTAATTTCTGCACAGGCGCCTTGATAGTCACCGGCATTGAGTTTGCGATAGAAAGTGGAAGAAATGCATTTTGTGGCGCCGAGGTTATAGGGAAACCCTGAAAAACCGCTAAAAGTAGTCTATTCTGTTAGCAATAATTTTTTTAGGTTAATAGTGAAATGAAAACGAAATCGACGAGACGAGCCGACTTTTAAGCGCAAATGAATAGGATAGTTCCCCGGGAAAAGATTCTGGCCAAATTCAGTCGTCATTACTCCAAGTGAAGCGCTGTTTGAAGAAATTAATACGCATTTAGCTTCGCTTCAGCTATTTATCAAACGGGGTAGCATTGTCGATGCTACGATTATTGATGCACCCAGTTCAACTCAAAACCGGCAAAATACTCGTGAGCCAGACATGAAAGCCACCCGTAAAGGCAATCAGTGCTACTTTGGCATGAAAGCGCATATTGGCGTGGATGCACAGACGGGGCTGGTGCATTCCCTGGTGGGAACCTCGGCGAATGTAGCCGAGGTAACGCAAGTTCATCACCTTCTTCACGGCCAAGAAGAGGTTGTTCATGGTGATGCCGGTTAGCGTGGTCACCTGGCACATCCTCCGACGGAGGGTATTGGCCTTGCCCGGGCAGGAGCAGCAGGTATGGGAAAAACATCGGCATCAGCAAAGTCTCAACGCGAAAATCCGGGCTAAAGTAGAACACCCCTTCCGTGTATTAAAATGCCAGTTCAACTTTAGAAAAGTGCGTTACAAAGGCTTAGCTCAAAATATTGCATTCATTTCGGTTTTTCAGGGTTTCCATATCTTGTTTGGGCTTGATTTGCCCACATTGCTCGAGAGACAGACAAAGCACTTTATCGCGGATTGAAAATGATTGATATTTGATGGCGACAGATCCTACTGATAAGCAAATATACTGGCCTATTCTTAAAACTAACTATTTTATATTAATTAAGTATTTGTTTTTATTATGCGCGTTTTATTTTTCAAAATCCCTTGTGCTCGCTGATACTTCGTCAAAAACGAGCTCAAAATGCTCATTTACGCTCTTCATTAAGTACAAAAAGAACTGTGCCTTTTCGCTCGTTTTTTCCTCGTTTGAGCGTTGCTCAAGAAGATTTCGAATAGTCTCCAAAGATGTAATCAATTAGATGATAGCGTTACCGGAAAAATATCTATTTTCTCTTTATGTTGAGTATCTAAAACTCTAATCACTAATTTATAATCACCAGGTGAAACTTCTTCAACAGGTAAGTTGATGCTGGTATTGCGCAAGATCCTTGCGTTATGACTGCCCTTAATCCATGATAAATTGAAATTAGTGGTGAGAGCCCTTGCCAATGCTTGATCATTACTATCACATAGATAGGTACCAATCAGCAAAAATGGACGAGGTCGCGTTTTTTTTACTTCGACGGAATATTGAATCTGGGTTTTATTATCTTCAATATGATAATTATTATTACTTTCATTAATGCCGATTAAACTATATAGAGGCGCCTCCGTTGTCGGTGTAGGAAAACGACAAGGATTAACGAACTGTGTTTCTTCAGTCGCCATAGCAGCAGTACTGACTAACATGATACATGAGATTATTTTATGGAATAGTTTCATTTTTTTATCCTTAAATATTTAAATAATAAATATACCCAATGAATTTCGAGTTACGGCAAGGCGGCAATCAATCGAATCCTAGGAGTGTACAAGTAGTACATGACTAGGATGAGTGCGGGCAGCCAATGCCGCCGTAACTTGAAAGGTGAAGGGTATATGGCCATTTTGCCTTCTCACTGAGACTGATTGATTTAGCCTTCGAAAACCGGCCTGTTATGATGTCTCTTATCTGGCATTGCTGAAACCTCATTATTTGCAATATGAATTTCAATGATTGATACATTTATATTTAAAATAAAATTAATTTTATTACCGCTGAATAATAGAAAAGAAAAAATAGCAATTAAAACAAAATGCGCAGGATTAAATTAAGGCGCCTCAGGTAACATATACCCTTCACCTTTGAAGTTGCCTCTAGGCGGCCAGGGCGACCACTACGTGATTCGGCGAGCACCGCAGTCAACAACTCGGTGGTTGCAAAGGCGAAGGGGATAGAATCAAGTTAGAATGATTCAGCTATAGCTAGTCGATTTTGCAAGAAGTCTGGTGTTATGATAGCTAAACGGTAGAAAAACCGGTTATGAAATCAAGGAGACGATGGTATGAAACTGGAAGCAGCCATCAGATATTTTAACCCCACAAGCCAAGTCATTAACGATTCACCCCGCGATACTTCACCTAATACTTTTACCCGCGCCGATATTGCAACCGCACTAGGGATGGCCGAAGCTAAAGCTAGCTTTGGAATATCGGCATATTTAGGTAAACATGATGTGAGTCATCAAGATAGGATCCGCGCGATAAAACAATTAGCACAGTATGCAAAGCAACAAGCGCCTAAACATGTTGGTAAGGCGGCAGGTAAACGTATGGCTCAATGTATGGCTATTTTGGCAAAATTCGCTTATGCCGAATACGGCGGCTCAGCAGCAAGTACTTACCTCTGTTCCTGCTGTGCTGGTAGTGGATTTATCGACGATCAAACTGATAATAAAAATCGCGCAAAAACATCCCTCAATTCACCGTGCAATAACCCGCCACGCAATCCGCTCGCCTGTTACATTGATAATAGGGAAAAAGAAAAACGGCTGTGTAAATCATGTGATGGCAAAGGTACGGTTTCTAATCGCTGTCGTTGTAATGGAACAGGCAAGGTATTGGATCGAAAAGAAACAAAAATTCATGGCTATTTGGTTATTAAAATTTGTAAACGCTGTGCGGGTCGAGGGTATAAACGTGTTCCCGCATCGATGGCCTATGCGGCTATTTCGATATTATTGCCTAAACTGACTCAATCAACATGGTCGCGGAACTGGAAACCATTTTATGAATCTTTAATTCTGCAATGCAAAATAGAAGAAAATAAAGCAAAGGCCGTATTTAAGCAGATTACCGGTTAATAAATTTAGCAATATTCGCTGTATATACCCAATGAATTTCGAGTTACGGCAAGGCAGCAAGGGCGACCGACCGATGAGCGTAGACATACTACGTGATTCGGCGAGCACCGCAGCCAACGCCGCCGTAACTTGAAAGGCGAAGGGTATATACCCTTGCTCAATTTGGGCGAGGGTTCTATCAGACCTCTTTCGAAACCGTAGTTCGTTATGTGAAGTCAAGGCGCCCGGCGCACAGCAACCTTCGTTGCCATAAGTACATGAGGATTGCGCGCACCGGGCAACGCAGGATCCGCGTCACGCAGTAGGTTTCGAAAGAGGTCTATCATGACATGGCAATAAATTGCTCCCTCATACGATGCACTTGATCTCGGAGCGATGCCGCCTGTTCGAATTCAAGATTTTGCGCACAAATATACATTTTTGCTTCTAATTCATGGATTTTCTGCTCGAGTGCTTGGGGTGTTAGCGCCTGATAATGGTTTGCCGCTTCCATTGCTTTCAATCCGGATTTTTTTTCTTTGCCGCTTGAATAGGGCTGGCCTAATTGTAATATGTCTTCTATTTTTTTATTTAGCCCTTGAGGAATAATCCCTTTCTCTTGGTTATAAGCTTTTTGCTTGGTACGTCGGCGTTCTGTTTCCTGAATCGCTTTTTCCATTGATGAGGTTATTTTATCGCCATATAAGATAGCTTTGCCATTCAGATTACGTGCCGCTCGCCCCATGGTTTGAATTAAAGAGCGTTCGGAGCGTAAAAATCCTTCTTTATCCGCGTCTAAAATGGCGACCAATGAAACTTCAGGAATATCTAATCCTTCACGCAGTAAATTGATGCCGACCAGTATGTCAAAATGACCCAGGCGTAAATCGCGAATGATTTCGATTCTCTCGACAGTATCAATATCTGAGTGTAAATAACGAACCCGTTCACCCTGTTCTTGCAGGTATTGCGTCAAATCCTCTGCCATACGTTTAGTGAGTGTGGTGACTAATATTCGCTCGTTAATTAACACCCGTTGACGAATTTCCGATAATAAGTCATCAACTTGTGTTGTCGCTGGTCGCACTTCAATAATGGGATCAAGTAACCCCGTCGGGCGTACCAGCTGCTCAATAACTTTACCGGCAGATTTATCCAACTCGTATTGATTCGGGGTGGCAGATACATAGATAGTTTGCGGTGCGAGTGCTTCAAATTCTTCAAAACGGAGAGGGCGGTTGTCTAGCGCTGACGGCAACCTGAAACCGTATTCCACCAAATTTTCTTTACGAGAGCGATCACCTTTATACATGGCGCCAATTTGTGGAATAGTGACATGAGATTCATCAACAATTAATAGGCCGTTCGCAGGCAAGTAGTCGAATAGTGTTGGTGGGGGATCACCGGCAGCACGGCCTGAAAGATAACGGGAGTAGTTTTCAATCCCAGAGCAGTAACCCAGCTCGTTGATCATTTCAATATCAAACTGTGTTCGCTGTGTGAGGCGTTGCTCTTCTAGCAGTTTATTATTCGCTAATAGCAAGGTACACCTTTGCTGCAATTCCACTTTTATTTCTTCTATCATTTGCAAAATACATTCACGCGGCGTGGCGTAATGTGTTTTCGGGTAGATGGTGCAGCGGGTAATCTGTTGTAAAAATTGACCAGTCAGTGGATCGAATAATGATAAACGCTCAACTTCGTTATCAAATAGTTCCACTCGTACGGCTTGTTTACTCGATTCGGCAGGAAAGATATCGATCACCTCACCACGCACTCGAAAAGTACCACGCTGGAATACTTGATCGTTGCGTTTATATTGTAATTCTGCCAGACAGCGCAAAATCTCACGTTGATCAATAATCATACCGTTGGTTAAATGCAATATCATTTTTAGATAACGATCAGGATCACCCAAGCCATAAATTGCCGATACGGATGCCACTACGATGACATCTTGACGCTCAAGTAATGCCTTGGTGGCAGATAAACGCATTTGTTCAATATGTTCATTGATGGCGGAATCTTTTTCAATAAAGGTATCAGAGCTCGGGACGTAAGCTTCAGGCTGATAATAATCATAATAGGAAACAAAATATTCCACGGCATTGTTAGGAAAAAAGACTTTCATTTCACCGTAGAGTTGTGCCGCCAATGTTTTGTTGGGCGCTAAAATTAGCGTGGGTTTTTGCATATCAGCGATGACATTCGCCACGGTAAAGGTTTTACCGGAGCCGGTCACGCCGAGCAATGTTTGATGTGCCAGGCCATTTTCTAATCCTTCTTTCAGCTGGGAAATGGCGCTGGGTTGATCCCCCGATGGCTCAAAACTAGCATGTAATTTAAATAATTTTTTCATGAACAATGACTCATATACCCAATGAATTTCGAGTTACGGCAAGGAAGCAATCAATCGAATCCCAGGAGTGTACAAGTAGTACATGACAGAGGATGAGTGATCGTTGCCAACGCCGCCGTAACTTGAAAGGCGAAGGGTATAAATCAATTTTATTTGGCTGCATTACTTGGCTGAGTAAAATAGCGTTTATCTTCCCAACGGAGTAGGGTTAAGTCCCCCCCCCAACAGCACCCGGTATCCATAGCGTAAATCCCAGCAGGTGTTCCTTTGCCGCGTAATGCAGCCCAGTGACCAAAAGCGATAGCGTAGTCTTCATCGATTGAACCTGGGAGATCAAACCAAGGTTTGAGAGGAGCAGGGGCATGTTCAGGTTTACTTTTACAGTTCATGTCGAGCTGCCCGTGCGGAAAACAGTAACGCATACGTGTCAGTACATTAGTGCTAAATCGCAGACGCGCTAACCCTTTTAGTTCAGGATCCCAACTGTTAGGCATATCACCATACATGGCATCGAGAAACAGAGGGTAACTGTCACTACTGAGGACGGCTTCAACTTCCCGGGCGCAATTTTGTGCCGTTGCGAGATCCCATTGTGGACTGATACCGGCATGCGCCATGACCAGTTTCAAGTGAGTATCAATCTGTAACACCGGTTGACGCCGCAACCAATTGATCAGTTGATCAACATCTGGCGCTTCAAGCAATTCATTGAGCCGGTCTTTGGGTTTGTTACGAGTGATCCCTGCATATACCGCCAGTAAATGCATATCATGATTACCCAACACGATACGTACAGCTTCTCCGAGGGATCGAACGTACCGCAACACGGCTAATGAAGAGGTTCCACGGGCGACTAAATCCCCCGTCAGCCATAATTTATCCTGTTGTGGATTAAAATTAACTTGGGTTAATAAAGCACGCAATTCAGCAAAACAACCGTGAATATCACCGATAATATAGGTAGACATAGTTAATCAGTTATAGTGGGTATACCTTTTGCGTTTCAAGTTACGGCGACGTTAGCAGCGATCACTCATCCTAGTCATGTACCGATTCGATTGATTGCCGTCTTGCCGTAACTCGAAATTCATTGGGTATAGGTTTTTATAATGTTAGTCACTTCGGTTGATCTGAAAGCCAATTAGCCAGTCGACAATATTGCGCAACGGAAAGATTTTCAGCCCTAACGTTTGGATCGATATTAAGCTCAGTCAATTGTTCGGCAGTGAATAATTTACCTAGACTATTACGAATAATTTTTCGGCGTTGGTTAAATGCTTGAGTCGTAATCTGTCTAAGAATAAGGGTATCGCTAACTGGATTTGGCAGCTGTTGGTGTGGAACCAAACGTACCACGGCAGAATCTACCTTAGGAGCCGGTGTAAATGCCCCAGGGGGGACTTCTACTATGGGAATGATTTGACAATAATACTGAGCCATTACCGTTAAACGCCCATACGCCTTATTATGAGGACCCGCCACCAACCGATTCACCACTTCTTTTTGCAACATAAAATGCATATCACGTATTATTTTAGTGTAGTTGAAAAGATGGAACATTAACGGTGTAGAAATATTGTACGGTAGATTACCGAAAACACGTAGTGATTGCCCCGCCCCTTCTGCCAGTAGCGAAAAGTCGAAATTCATTGCATCTTGTTGGTATATCGTCAATTTTTCTTTGAGTGTAGGGTGTTCTGCAAGGCGAGCGGCGAGATCGCGATCTAATTCAATGACTGTCATATGATCTATGCGATCAGCAACAGGTTTTGTTAGTGCGCCTAAACCAGGGCCGATTTCAACCATGGCTTCCCCAGGTATTGGGTGAATAGCCGAGACGATGCTATCAATAATATGGGGATCTTTTAAAAAATTTTGCCCAAAACGTTGGCGAGCAATATGCCCTTGGTGTGATTTATGTGATTTATGTGATTTATTTTTCATCTTTTTTATTAGACCTCTTTCCAAACCGTAGTTCGTTATGCTAAGTCAAGGCGCCCGGCGCACAGCAACCTTCGTTGCCATGCAGTACATGAGGATTGCGAGCGCCGGGCAACGCAGGATTCGCGTCACGTAGTAGGTTTGGAAAGAGGTTTATGCTTAGTGTTGCAATTATTTATCATTTTAATAGCCAAATTTAATGCTGCCTCGAGACTACCTGTTTCCGCACGACCCGTCGCCGCAAGTTCTAAAGCGGTGCCATGGTCAACGGAGGTGCGAATAAAGGGAAGACCCAGCGTGATATTAACCGCTTGGCCAAACCCGTGATATTTAAGCACCGGTAAACCTTGATCATGGTACATAGCAAGCACTACGTCAGCCTGCTCAAGATATTTTGGCTGAAATAAGGTATCTGCTGGTAGAGGGCCTATCAGATCGATATCTTCTTTACGCAAGGATTGTAATGTGGGAGCAATGATATCCAGCTCTTCTCTCCCGAGATGACCCCCTTCACCTGCATGTGGGTTCAACCCACAGACATAAATCCGAGGCTTAAGAATACCCCATTTCTGTTTTAATTCGTCATTAAGGATTTTGATCACCCGAGATAAGTTAGCTTTAGTAATCGCTTTTGGCACCTGTGATAATGGCAAATGCGTTGTCACTAGCGCCACACGCAGCGAAGGTGTTGCTAACATCATCACCACCTGTTTTACGTTGCTACGTTCGGCAAGAAATTCAGTATGCCCAATAAAAGGAATGCCTGCATCATTGATAATACTTTTTTGCACTGGAGCGGTGACAAGCGCAGAAAATTCACCCCGTAGACAACCTTCACAGGCGCGTGTGAGGGTCTCTAGCACATAGCGGCTATTTTTTCTTTCAAGCTGGCCGGCAACCACGGGTGCGCCGGTTTTTATTGGCAGAATGGTTAATGTGCCTTTTGACGGTAATGCGTTAGTTTTGTTGCATTGATACTGTCGCAGGAGCAAAGGTAATTTGAGCTGTTCAGCTCGCTCATTCAATAGCTGCTCATCGGCGCAAACCACCAATTCGACCGGCCAATCCTGCTGTGCCAGTGCTATGACCAAATCCGACCCCACCCCGGCAGGCTCTCCTGGGGTGATAACGATAGGTTTATTGTTTTTCATCAGTATTATCAAGTATTTTTACATAGGCTGCTGCGCGCATTTCTTGCATCCAAGGTTGCAGTTCTTCTGAAAACTTGCGTTTAATCAGCATGCGGTAAGCTTGTTCTTTCAGCATTTCATCGGTTCGGTCTACGGTACGGCTATCGATTAATTGAATTAAATGCCAACCCAATGAAGAGCGTACAGGTGGGCTAATGGCGCCTTTTTTTAAGCTTGCTAGTTCATTAAGGAAGGTAGGATCATATCTATCATCAGGTGAAATCCAACCGAGATCACCCCCTTGTTGTGCAGAGCCTGGATCTTCAGAAATTTCTCGTGCGACAGCCGCAAAATCGGTTTTTCCGCTTTTGATTTCTTGTCTGACGGATTGTAATTTCGCCTGAGCTTGCTCATCGGTCATCATCACCGAGGGTTTCAATAAGATGTGACGTACGCGCATTTCAGTAATTGATATTTTTTTATCCGCCTTCCGGATGTCGTTGACTTTTAAAATATGAAAACCGACGCCTGAACGGATGGAGCCAATAATATCGCCTTTATTAGCCGTCTTGAGTTGTTCAGCAAATAGCCTCGGCAATTCTGCCAGTTTACTCCACCCCATTTGACCGCCTTTTAGTGCTTGGGAATCGGATGAATGGGCAATCGCCAATTTGGCGAAACTCTTATCTGATTTAATTTCAGCGACAATTTTTTCGGCTTTTTTTTCTGCTTGATCTTTTTGTTGCACTGAGGCGTTTTCAGGCAATGAGATCAGGATATGGCTGATATTAAGCTCTGTGTCTTCACCGGTTTGCGCCGCGAGTTGTTGGGCTAATGATTCAACTTCTTGCGGTAAAATTTTGATACGGCGTCGAACTTCGTTATTACGTACTTCTGATATCTGCATTTCGTTGCGGATCTGTGTGCGGTAAGTCTGATAATTGATGCCTTCCGCAGCCAAGCGGCTACGCAGTTGATCAATGGTCATATGATTTTGAGCGGCAATATTCGCAATGGCGTTATCCAGATGGCTTTCAGAGATAGTCATACCCATTTTCTGCGCCATCTGTAATTGAATATCATTCATAATTAAACTTTCAATGATCTGATGACGTAACTGCTTTTCGTCAGGTATCGGTTGATTAGCATGCTTTGCACTAAGCTTAACTGATTGCAAAAGCGTATCTATATCACTTTGTAGTATTACACTACCATTGACGGTAGCAGCAGTGTTATCGATTTTTTGTGACGCTGCAAACCCGGCATGGGTAAAAATCACCATACTGAGGATCAGCATTCCCCAATTTTTCATATTATGAGTTCCATCATGATGTCATCTGAAAATTTCGAATATACCCTTCGCCTTTCAAGTTACGGCTTTGTTGTCTGCGGGTGCTCGCCGAATCACGTAGTATGTCTACGCTCATCGGTCGGTCGCCCTTGCCGCCTTGCCGTAACTCGAAATTCATTGGGTATAGGCTCTGAGAAGTCTACTGTATTAAAAAGCATGTTGATACGGTAAAATCCCGGCGCTCAACATATTATGAGTGCCTAGGCTATAGTCATTATTGAAGCCACGTAAGCTAATATTAAAAGAGATACGCTCGTCATACTTACTATTATTATTTTGTCCATTCCAACCCATAATTTTTCGCTCATATCCTATGTTAGCCGCCCAACAACAGGTAGTGTATTGCAAACCTACTAACTCGCTGGCCGATTGCTTGGCTTTGGTATCATAGTAATAGGCGCCGACGATAGCCCAACGATCAGCTAACGGCCAGCCGGCGACAATCCCCGCTTGTGAAATACCTTGCTGATACCCCGGATTTTTCACATTGGGTACAGAGGCTTGAATATATTCAGGGCTAGCATAGCGATAATTGAACTGCAGTACTCGCTCAGCGTCAGGGCGATATTCCATGATTCCATTGCTTTGCGTTAAATTTCCCAAGCGGGTGTCATACTGTGTTCCTCCTCTTAAACCCCAGTTATCAGTTATACGCCAATAACTCTCGCCTACCCATACTGAACTCCCGGTATCACTATCTTTGTTGATCGGAGTGGCACCCTCTATACGAGAGGGGCTTAAATGATAAATTTGACCAATGGAAACGTTGAAACGTTCCACTAAATTATCGTCAAAAATGCGGGAAGTTAAACCACTGGTAATTTTATTGGCTGAAGCGATGCGATCTAAGCCGCTATAGCCTCGATTATGGAACAGTCCCGCATAATCATTTTGCAATAAAGTGGTGTCATAAAAGTAAATATTGTCCTGATTATGATAGGGAACATAGAGGTATTGTACGTGTGGTTCTAACGTCTGTGTAAAACGACTTTTCCAGTCCATAGGTCGATCAAAAACCAGTTTTCCGTCGACCTGAAATTGGGGCATAACCCGGCTAACAGACTGTTCTAGTTTTGGTTTATTTGCCGGGATATCCTGTTGGTAATGGGTCAGCATCAGTTTGGTTTCAGTGCTGACACTGCCCCAGCTATTGGCCAGTGGCAGATGGAGGGTCGGTTCAATATGGAAGCGTTTGGTTTTAGGATTTTTAGCATTAACACTGGTAAATTTTGCTATTTGACCATAGGTATGAAAATCGAAAGACCCTAGATTATTCTTATAATAGTTTATGTCTATTTGAGGCTGAGCACGATAAGCGTTTTGATTGCCTCCGGTAGTGAATATTTGGAATTGTTTAGAAGACAGTGTTACATTCCAGTTTTTCTGCATATAGCCGGCGCTGAATATTTGCGTTGCATAACCATCAGTGCTAGAGCCGTAGGGCGAGCTAAGATCGCTAAAATATTTTGTATCACTGGTCTTGGTATAATTGACATTAAAACGCCATACTTTATCCATAACGCCTGAGTGCTTCCAATTGTATAACCAGCGCGTGTTGTTATCGTTAACATTAGTAGCAAGATAAGCTTTATCATTTGGCAACCACTCCAGCGCCATAATCCCGCTTCCTGGAGCTAATAAGTAACGGAATTCATTTTGCCATTGCACCCCGCGTTTATGCAGATAGCGAGTGGTGATGGTGGCATCAAAATTAGGCGCAATATTCCAATAATAAGGCTGTGTGAATTCAAAATAATTATTGCTAGTATAAGCGGCATTAGGGATCAAAAAACCAGAACGTCGCTTATCTCCTGTCGGTAATTGTAAATAGGGGCTATAAAATACAGGTACTGAGCCAATTTTAAAACGAGCATGCCATATTTTAGCAAGCTGTTCTTTTTTATCATGAATGATATGAGCGCCTTGAATGCTCCAACTGTTATCGGTAGGAAGACAGGAAGTGAAGGTGCCATTTTCTAAAATGGTATAGCGTTTTTCACCGCGTAATTTCATCAGATCTGCGTCACCACGGCCTTGTTTGTTCATCATTTGATACTGGCCTTTAGTGATATTGGTATCTTTGGTATTTAAGTTAGACCAACCTTTTGGTCCTTTTAATGTGATCGCAGGATCTTCATAGTTGACATTACCTGTGGCTGTTACTGTACGTTCGGGAATACTGTGCTGGTTTTCTTGTGTCTGATAGAGATCAACGTGATTAGCCGTCAGCCTACTGTTACCTTGCTCAACAGTCACATTGCCGATAAATTGAGCGTTATTAGGATGGTGAGCCACCGTTTTGTCCGCTTGAACATTCACAGGGAGCTGATTGATATCGCCGCTCACCAACGGTTTATTATATCTAGGGACGCCGAGCATACATTGTTCAGCAAGGTCGGCCAATGCGTGCCTGCTAGAGAATGCTGACCAGATCAAAGTAGCGAGCAGTATTGAAGATTTTTTTTTCATATTTTACTCATCATCCTTGCACTAGGGTTAAATTTGGCCATTTTTTGTCGCTTTTGTCGTTATACCCTTCGCCTTTGAAGCTGCGGCTGGCGGCCAGGACGACCGACCGATGAGCGTAGATAGACTACGTGATTCGGCGAACATTCGCAGCCAACAACGCGGCGGCTTCAAAGGCGAAGGGTATAGGTTATCAACGAGATGCCGAGTATCATAATAGAAATTTTGGCTTAGAGCATAATGAATATGAGGAGCCTATGCCGTATTGGGGAAAACTGCTCGGTCTGATATTAGGATTAATGTCTGGTATTGGTTTCTGGGGGATATTATTGGGATTACTTGTTGGCCATACGGTGGATAAAGCCAGAAATGTTGGGCGTAGTGGCTTTTTCACCAGCCAACAAGTACGACAATCACTCTTTTTTCGTTGCACTTTTCAAGTGATGGGGCATGTAAGTAAAGCTAAAGGGCGGGTGACTGAGCTTGATATTCAGCTAGCCAATCAGTTGATGGAACGGATGCAACTGCACGGTGAAGCACGTATAGCCGCACAGCGTGCTTTCCGTGAAGGTAAAGAAAAGCAATTTCCGTTAAAAAACAAGTTGCAAGAATTACGTCGTATTTGTTTTGGGCGTTTTGATTTAATCAGAATATTTTTAGAAATTCAGTTTCAGGCTGCTTTTTCAGATGGTTTTCTTCATCCTAGTGAACGGGAGGTACTAAAGATTATTGCTGAAGAGCTGGGAATTTCTTCTGCTGATTTTGATCAATTGATTAATACAATGGAAGGAGGCCGCCAATTTTATCATGAAGGGGGATGGCAATATCAAGGAGAAGGTAATCAAGAAAATCGACAAGGCAATTTCAGGCAAACAGCTCGAGGGCCTACATTAGCCGATGCTTGTAAAGTGCTAGGGGTAAAAAATAGCGATAACTATGTTGTTGTTAAACGGGCTTATAGAAAATTGATGAGCGAACATCATCCTGACAAACTCATTGCAAAAGGTTTACCTCCTGAAATGATGAAAATGGCAAAAGAAAAAACACAAGAAATTCAAGCTGCTTATAATTTAATCAAACGTGAAAAGGGATTTAAATAGGTGCTAAGAGTCTATACCCAATGAATTTCGAGTTACGGCAAGGCGGCAATCAAGCGAATCCCAAGAGTGTACAGATAGTACATGACAGAGGATGCTGCTAATGCCGCCGTAACTTGAAAGGCGAAGGGTATATTCGAAATCTTTTTTAGCGAAGCTCAATTGAGGTAGCACTGTGGCTAAAGTCGCAAAACGGGTATTTGTCTGCAATGGATGTGGTACCGATTATCCACGTTGGCAAGGGCAGTGTAGCGCTTGTCATGCTTGGAATAATATCAGTGAAGTGCGGTTGGCAGAGGTTTCCTCTCCGGGTCGTCAACGTTTTGTCGGTTACGCTGGAAAATCAGGGATAAACCATAATCAGGTACAAAAACTATCAGACATCGATCTTGCCGAACTTCCTCGTTTTTCTACTGGATTTCAAGAATTTGATCGCGTATTGGGCGGCGGAGTAGTACCAGGCAGTACTATTCTGATTGGAGGAAATCCTGGGGCGGGGAAAAGCACTCTGTTGTTACAAACACTGTGCCAGCTTGCCATCAATATGAAAACCCTTTATGTCACCGGCGAAGAATCGTTACAACAAATAGCCATGCGCGCTCACCGTCTTAATTTGCCGACGGCAAATCTGAATTTGCTATCTGAAACCAGCATTGAACAAATTTGCTTAATTGCCGAGCACGAACAGCCAAAACTCATTGTTATCGATTCGATTCAAGTCATGCACATTTCAGATATTCAGTCTTCACCGGGCAGTGTGGCACAAGTGCGTGAGACAGCGGCTTATCTGACCCGTTTTGCCAAGACACAGGGTATCGCTATTGTAATGGTCGGGCACGTTACTAAAGACGGCGCACTGGCTGGACCTAAAGTATTAGAACATTGTATTGATTGTTCAGTGATGCTCGATGGTGATAGTGATGCTCGCTTTCGTACGCTTCGCAGTCATAAAAATCGCTTTGGCGCGGTTAATGAATTAGGCGTTTTTGCCATGACAGAGCAGGGATTGCGTGAGGTGAATAATCCTTCTGCGATTTTCCTCAGTCGAGGGGATGAAATTACCGCCGGCAGCTCAATCATGGTCGTTTGGGAAGGTACCCGGCCATTATTAGTTGAGATCCAGGCACTGGTCGATCAGTCCATGCTGGCTAATCCCCGCCGTGTCGCCGTAGGGTTAGAGCAAAATCGTCTAGCGATATTATTGGCAGTGTTGCATCGCCATGGTGGTTTACAAATGTCGAATCAAGATGTATTCGTCAATGTTGTCGGTGGGGTAAAAGTCACGGAAACCAGTGCCGATCTGGCTCTCTTGCTGGCCTTAGTTTCTAGTTTAAAAGATCGCCCATTGCCAAAAGATTTGGTGGTATTTGGTGAGGTAGGTTTGGCAGGAGAAATTCGCCCAGTACCCAATGGACAAGAACGGATCTCGGAAGCAGCCAAACACGGTTTTAAGCGCGCCATCGTGCCTTACGCTAATATTCCCAAAAAAGAAGTAGCCAATATGGAGGTATTTGGCATGAAAAAATTGGCAGATACACTGTCCTTATTAGAGGATTTATATACTCAATGAATTTCGAGTTACGGCAAGGCGGCAATCAATCGAATCGGTATATGACGGAGGATGAGTGATCGCTGCCAACGCAGCCGTAACTTGAAAGGCACCGATCATTAGACCTCTTTCGAAACCCTAGTTCGTATACGCAGTAGGTTTCTATTATATGGAGTCGCTATGAGTCAGGAAAAGCTCTACACCGAGAAAGAACTGAGCTGGTTATCTTTTAATGAACGAGTGCTTCAGGAAGCGGCTGATCACAGCAACCCTTTGATTGAACGAATGCGTTATCTTGGCATTTATTCCAACAATCTGGACGAGTTTTATAAAGTGCGTTTTGCTGAGTTAAAAAAGCGCATTTTAATCAGCAAAGAACAGGGTTCGCGTATAGCCTCTCGCCATTTATTGAAAAAAATTCAGGCCAAAGTCGTTCAAGCTGAGCAGGCATTTGATAATTTGTATAACGAGCTATTGTTAGAAATGGCGCGTAAGCACATATTTTTGGTTAATGAACGACAAATTTCAGAAAATCAACAAACCTGGTTGCGGCAATATTTTAAGCACGCTTTACGTCAACATGTCACGCCGATTCTGATTAATCAAGACACCAAATTAGTCCGATTTTTAAAGGATGACTCTACTTATTTGGCGATTGAAATAATTAAAGGGCAACAGACGGAATACGCACTGCTAGAAATCCCAGCAGACAAAGTGCCCCGTTTTGTGAAGCTACCACCAGAGGCCCCGCGGCGACGCAAGCCGATTATTTTACTCGATAACATCTTGCGTTATTGTCTTGACGAAATTTTTAAAGGATTTTTCGATTACGATAAATTAAACGCCTATTCGATGAAAATGACGCGCGATGCGGAATATGATTTGGTTACTGAAATGGAATCCAGCCTATTAGAACTGATGTCATCGAGTCTAAAAAAGCGCCTAACGGCAGAGCCGGTACGTTTTGTTTATCAAAAAGATATGCCGAATGAGATGATGAAATCACTGTGTGAAAATTTAGCGATTTCCAATTATGACTCGGTGATTGCGGGGGGACGTTACCACAACTTGAAAGATTTTATGTGTTTTCCCAATATCGGCAAAAGTAACCTGCTTTATCCCCCGATGCCTTGTTTACGGCATAATCGATTTAATCAATTTCGCAATACTTTTGATGCTATTCGTGAAAAAGACGTGTTGTTGTATTACCCCTATCATACTTTTGAACATGTATTAGAACTACTGCATGAAGCTTCATTTGACCCTAATGTCATTGCGATTAAAATCAATATTTATCGCGTGGCTAAAGATTCACGCATTATTGACTCGATGATCTATGCTGCCCATAACGGTAAAAAAGTGACGGTTGTGGTTGAATTACAAGCGCGTTTTGATGAAGAAGCCAATATCTATTGGGCGAAAAGCCTAACGGCAGCGGGGGTACACGTTATATTCTCTGCTCCTGGCTTAAAAATTCATGCCAAACTATTTTTGATATCCCGCCGTGAAGATAAAAAAATTATCAGATATGCCCATATTGGTACCGGTAACTTCAACGAAAAAACCGCCCGGCTTTATACCGATTATTCTTTACTAACGGCGGATGCGCGTATTACTAATGAAGTGCGTCGTGTCTTTAGTTTTATAGAAAATCCTTATCGGCCGGTGATATTTGATCATTTAATTGTTTCACCACAAAATTCGCGGTCAAAATTATATCAATTGATCGATCAAGAAATTTCTCATGCTAAAAAGGGTGAAAATGCTGCCATTAAATTAAAAATCAATAATTTAGTTGATAATGGCCTGATCGATAAATTATACGAGGCATCGCAGGCGGGTGTGAAAGTTTGCTTACTGATACGTGGAATATGTTCATTGGTACCTAATGTACCGGGTGTCAGTGAAAATATTCAAGCGATCAGTATTGTGGATCGTTTTTTAGAACATGACCGTGTCTACGTATTTGAAAATAAAGGTAACATCTTGGTTTATTTATCATCAGCGGACTGGATGACCCGAAATATTGATTATCGTATTGAGGTGGCGGTGCCTTTGTTCGATTTATGGCTAAAGCAAAGAGTATTGGCTATTTTAGACCTACTTTTTAGCGACACCGTGAGAGCACGTTATCTTGATAAAGAAATGAGCAATCGTTATGTACCTCGTGGCAATAAACGAAAAATACGTGCCCAAATGGCGATTTATGATTATTTAAAAGCGTTGGAGCAAAGAGAGTTGTAAGAGTCTGTTCGAAATTATATTTAAACTAATACATATTATTATAATACTGAATTGATGCTTTACCGGTTTATGATGAAGCCTTCACCAGGAGAGAGGAGTAAAAATGTTAGATATTGTGGAGCTTTCACGATTACAGTTTGCCTTAACCGCCATGTACCATTTCCTTTTTATTCCTTTAACGCTGGGGTTGGCGTTTTTACTGGCCATCATGGAAACCGTTTATGTGTTATCCGGCAAGCAAATCTATAAGGATATGACGAAATTTTGGGGTAAATTATTCGCGATTAATTTTGCTTTAGGCGTCGCGACAGGGTTAACCATGGAGTTCCAATTTGGCACCAATTGGTCTTATTTCTCACATTACGTCGGCGATATTTTTGGTGTGCCTTTAGCGATTGAAGGCTTAATGGCGTTTTTTCTTGAATCGACTTTTGTGGGACTATTTTTGTTTGGTTGGGATCGTTTAAACAAATATCAGCATTTGGCGGCGACCTGGCTGGTCGCTTTAGGCTCTAACTTTTCGGCATTATGGATCCTCATTGCCAATGGTTGGATGCAAAATCCAATCGCCTCTGATTTCAACTTTGAAACCATGCGGATGGAAATGCTCAGTTTTTCTGAACTGGTGTTTAATCCGGTTGCTCAAGTGAAATTTGTCCACACCGTTGCGGCAGGTTATGTGACTGGTGCCATGTTTGTATTGGCGATCAGTTCTTATTATTTATTAAAAGGCCGTGATATCCCCTTTGCCAAACGTTCCTTTGCCATCGCTGCTAGCTTTGGTATAGCGGCTACGCTATCGGTTATTGTTTTAGGCGATGAATCGGGTTATGAGATGGGGGATGTACAAAAAACAAAACTAGCCGCCATTGAAGCCGAATGGGAAACCCAGCCCCCACCAGCCGCCTTCACGCTATTTGCCATCCCAAATCAAGAAAAAATGGAAAATGCTTTTAGCCTGCAAATTCCTTATCTCCTTGGTTTAATTGCGACCCGCTCAGTGGATAAGCCGGTGCTGGGTTTGCGTGAATTGATGTTGCAACATGAAAAACGTATTCGTAACGGTATGCAAGCTTATCATTTGCTTGAGACATTACGCGCCGGAGAGACTGATCCGGCAATACGTCAAGCATTTAATGAAACGAAAAAAGATTTGGGGTACGGTCTATTGTTGAAACAATATGCGCCAAATGTCATCGATGCCAGTGAAGAACAGATTCAACTGGCCACTAAAAATTCGATTCCACCTGTTTTGCCACTCTATTTTGGTTTTCGCATTATGGTCGCTTGTGGGTTACTCATTTTATTGGTTATGGGTGCTTCTTTTTATTGTGTGGTGCGAGACAAAATTGGAGAGAAAAAATGGGTGCATTGGGCGGCACTGTACGCGCTGCCGCTACCTTGGATTGCCGTGGAAGCCGGTTGGTTTGTTTCTGAATATGGTCGTCAACCTTGGGCGATTGGTGAGGTTTTGCCGACAGCAATGGCGCATTCTTCGTTGAATGCCAGCGATATTTGGTTTTCTATGGCGCTCATTTGCGGTCTATATACTTTGTTTTTAATAGTGGAAATGTATCTGATGTTTAAATTTGCTCGCTTAGGGCCGAGTAGCTTGAAAACGGGGCGTTATCATTTTGAATACCCGCCTGAAAAAAGCAGTTCGGTTTCGGTAATATAAAGCACAGTAAGAGCCGCTAGGAGTCTATTTTATGTTGTTTGATTATGAAGTATTGCGTTTTGCTTGGTGGCTGCTGATTGGGGTGCTACTCATCGGTTTTGCTGTTACCGATGGATTCGATATCGGCGTGGGAATTTTACTGCGCATTATCGGTAAAACTGATGTTGAGCGCCGTATTATGATCAATTCGATTGCTCCTCACTGGGAAGGCAATCAAGTTTGGTTGGTTACTGCCGGTGGTGCTTTATTTGCTGCTTGGCCGATGGTCTATGCGGCGGCGTTTTCGGGTTTTTACATTACAATGATGTTGGTATTAGCTGCGCTGTTCTTTCGTCCCGTGGGTTTTGATTACCGCGCAAAACTTGATCATCCTAGATGGCGTAATCTATGGGATTGGGGGATTGTCGTGGGTAGCTTAGTTCCAGCGGTGGTGTTTGGCGTGATTTTTGGCAACTTATTGCAAGGGGTTCCCTTTTATATCGATAGTTATCTTCGTTTATTTTATACCGGTGATTTTTTTCAATTGCTCAATCCTTTTGGTTTATTAGCTGGCGTGGTGAGTTTAGCTATGTTAGTGACTCAAGGGGCGACTTACTTGCAGATGCGGACTCGAGGTGAATTGTATTTGCGTTCCTGTCAGGCGGCGCAGATTTCGGCTTTAATAATGTCTATCGCCTTTTTATTGGCCGGGATATGGCTGATAGTGGGCATTGATGGTTTTGTTATTACTTCGGTAGTGAATACCAGCGCTGCCTCTAATCCATTGAATAAAGAAGTGGTTCATCAAGCGGGAGCCTGGTTGCTTAACTTTAATAAATATCCAAGTTTGTGGCTATTGCCGGCATTAGGTGTCATTCTGCCACTATTTACCTTATTATTGTCACGTTTTTCGCAAAATGCTTGGGCTTTTGTACTATCCTCTCTCACTATCGTTTGTGTTATTTTGACCGCCGGGGTTGCCATGTTTCCCTTTATTATGCCGTCAAGTACTGAGCCGAATGCCAGTTTGACCTTGTGGGATGCCACCTCAAGTTTATTAACTTTACGGCTGATGACCTTGGTTGCGTTAATTTTTGTCCCGATTATTTTGATTTATACCAGCTGGTGCTACTACAAAATGTTTGGCCGTATTGATAAAGATTTTATCGATAATCATTCGTCTTCTCTGTATTAGCCATCATTGCATAGGGAGTATAAAAAATGTGGTACTTTGCTTGGATTTTGGGAACCTTATTGGCCTGTTGTTTTGGCATTATTGCTGCTTTGGCGTTGGAACAGAATGAAACCAATACTAAATAAATGCCGTCTAAGAGACTGTTCGAAATCTTCTTCGAAATTTTCAAAGCGGTAGCTTAAAAGGCGAAGGGGATATAAGAGATTTCGAATAGCCTCTAAATTTATTGTTGTGGAGTCTATGCTGTGGCTGATATGAACGTCCTAGATTTATTTTTGAAATCGAGCCTGTTAGTGCAGTTGATCATACTGCTGTTAATCCTGTTTTCTATCGTTTCATGGGCGATAATTATTCACAAGACACGTCTTCTTAATGTGGCGCATCGTGATGCAGACGTTTTCGAAGATAAATTTTGGTCAGGTAAAGAATTGGCGCAGCTCTATCAGGAGAGCGATGCTCGTTATGACCGTATCGCCGGTTCAGAACAAATTTTTCATTCCGGTTTTAAAGCCTTTTCTCGTTTACATCGTGCCAATAGCCGACCGGAAGCGATTATTGATGGAGCATGCCGTGCGATGCGTATTGCGATGAATCGTGAATTAGAAATGTTGGAAACACATATCCCGTTTCTTGGTACGGTAGGCTCTATCAGTCCTTATATTGGTTTATTTGGTACTGTATGGGGAATTATGAATGCTTTTATTGCGTTAGGAGCAGCAAAACAAGCAACCTTACAGATGGTTGCTCCGGGCATTGCTGAGGCCTTGATCGCCACTGCTATTGGTTTATTCGCCGCCATTCCCGCGGTGATGGCGTATAATCGACTTAACCTGCGCGTGAATAAACTCGAGCAAAATTATGATAATTTTATGGAAGAGTTTACCGCTATTTTGCATCGTCAGGTTTTTGCCCGCGTTGACAACCAATAGGTAGGGTATGTTATGGCACGAGCGCGAATGAGGAGAAGACGAGAGCTTAAATCTGAAATTAACATTGTTCCTTTGCTTGACGTATTATTGGTATTGTTACTCATTTTTATGGCCACAGCGCCTGTTATCACGCAAAGTGTTGAGGTTGATTTACCTGATGCTGTAGATTCAAAAAATGTGTCCAGTGAAGGTGACGCACCGGTGATTGTTGAAGTCTCTGGTGTTGCGCAATACGCTTTAGTTGTTGATCGTCAACGCATGGAACAATTGGTAGAACAACAAGTTATTGCAGAAATAAAAAGGCATTTGCAGACTAATCCCAAAACGGTGTTTTTAATCGGTGGGGCAAAAGACGTCCCTTATGACGAAATCATCAAAACATTAAATATGCTTCATCAAGCGGGCGTTAAGTCGGTGGGGTTGATGACACAACCGATATAGTTGCTGTTGAAAGTCCAGACAGCAGATATTTTTTATTGGACTTCTTGCTTTTTGGAAATAAAACATGGCGAAGACAACCCAACAAAGTGATAAGTTGAATTTGGCGGTTATTATTTCGGTTATTCTACATATCATTTTAATCGCTTGCTTTATTTGGGGCTATCGTCTGCAACATGCTGATATGGCAGGAACCAATGCAAGTGCTGGGGTTATGGACGCGGTGATGGTTGATACTAGCGCGACAGCACCGCCTGATCGTCGTCAAAATACGCCATCCACTGATGCCAAGAATAAGAAAAAAACTGAATTACAGGCAGAAGAACTTCAGCAAAAAAAAATTGCGGAGCGTCAACGCCAGCAAGATTTGGAAGACGAGCGCCGACGGACACAGCAAAATGCTGCCAAAATGGCAGAGGAACAACAAAAAAAATTGGCTGAGCAACAAAAACAATTAGCTATACAGCAGAAACTCGCGACGGAGGCGATAGAAAAAGCCAAAATAGAACAAAAAAAAGCTGAAGCCACAGCGGCTCAAGCAAAAGCCGAAGCTGACAAAGTGCTAAAGGCGGCCGCTGCGAGAGAAAAGGCCGCTGAGGCAAAGAAAGAAGCCGATAGCGCCGCGAAAAAACAGGCCGCTGCTAAAAAAATGGAAAATGACACTAAACAAAAAGCGGTCGCTGAGGCGGCTAAAAGAAAATTGGAGACTGATAGCGCTAAGGCAGTAGAAGTGGATAACCTGTTGGACGATTTGGCATCGAGCAAAAATACGCCCAATCAAGGGGAAAAAGTGGCAACAAATGAAAGTGGAGTGAAAAAAAGTGGCGCTTCTGGGGCGGATATTAACGGCTATTTAGGACAGATCACTGCCGCTATTCAAAGCCGATTTTATGATGCTGATCTTTATAAAGGGCGCACCTGTGATCTGCGCATCAAACTGGCTCCTGAAGGAGGATTAATCAGTGTTGTGGCAGAAGGAGGCGATTCTGCATTGTGTCAAGCGGCGATAGCCGCTGCAAAACAAGCTAAAATACCTAAACCACCCAGTGATGATGTTTATCAAGTATTTAAAAATGCCTCGTTAGTCTTTAAGCCACAGTAAATAATTGAAGTCTTTTTATCTTTTAAAACCTGTTTGAAAACGTAGTTTTGACGAAAGATAAATGAACACAAGAGATTTGGGGCAGATTCTAATAAGTTTGTCGAATATTCAAGGAAACTAATATGAAGTTGGCAAGTCGAGTGATGCTAGGATTTTTAATGTTATGGGCTAATGCATTGTATGCAGGGGTTCGTATTGAAATCACGCAAGGGGTCGACTCGGCTCGCCCTATCGCGGTGGTGCCATTTACATGGCAAGGATCAGGTGTTGCGTCTGAAGATAAAGATATTGCTGCCATAGTGGCAGCGGATTTACGCAACAGCGGAAAATTTAATCCGATTGATAAGACACGTATGCCTGAGCACCCTTCGAGCGCGGAAGAAGTTACCCCTAGCGCCTGGAGTGCATTAGGGATTAATGCAGTGGTGATAGGGCAGATCCAACCGAGTGTCGAGGGTCATTATCTCATCTCTTATCAGCTAGTGGATACCTCTGGTACGGTGAAAACCGTACTAGCACAAAACCAGTATAAAATTACACAACAATGGTTACGTCACGCGGCTCACACCGCCAGTGATGAAATATTCGAAAAATTGACAGGGATCAAAGGTGCTTTTCGTACCCGTATTGCCTATATTGTACAAATCCACGATAAACAACGTCCCTATGAACTACGTGTAGCTGATTATGATGGCTACAATCAATTTGTTGTTCATCGTTCTGCTGAACCACTGATGTCCCCGGCCTGGTCTCCAGATGGTAGTAAAATCGCTTATGTTACCTTTGAAAGTGGGCAATCTGCCCTAGTGGTACAAACATTAGCGAACAGCGGAATTAGAAAAATCGCTTCATTTCCACGTCACAATGGCGCGCCAGCATTTTCTCCTGATGGTTCTAAATTGGCTTTTGCTTTATCTAAAAGTGGCAGTTTAAATATCTATCTGATGGAGCTGGCCTCTGGCCATATCACGCAGATAACCGATAGTCGGAGTAATAATACTGAACCTAGTTGGTTCCCTGATAGTCAGAATTTGGCCTACACTTCAGATCAAGGTGGACGCCCCCAAGTGTATAAAATTAACATTAACCAGCGTGCGCCAGAACGTATTACCTGGCAAGGCGCTCAAAATCAGGATGTAGAGGTAAGCTATGATGGTAAATTTATAGCGCTAGTGGCGAGTAATAGTGGAAATCAGCATATTGTTAAACAAGATCTCTCAACCGGCGCTGTTCAAGTACTCACCGATAGTTTTCTTGATGAAACACCCAGTATTTCTCCTAATGGCCTCATGATAATTTATAGTTCGACTAAAAGAGGAGTAGGCTCGGTATTACAACTTGTTTCGACGGACGGACGTTTTAAAGCGCATCTTCCGGCAAACGATGGGAAATTTTCATTTCCAGCGTGGTCACCGTATCTATGAGGTATATACCCTTCGCCTTTGAAGCCACCTGTTGGCTGCGGGTGTTTGACAGAATCACGTAGTAGTCTACGCTCATCGGGTCTCACGCCCTTGCCGTTTGGTGGCAACTTGAAAGGCTGTGGGTATAGATAATAAGTATTTAATGACAAATTAATAATCTAAGGGTGAAAGAGATGCAACTGAATAAAGCACTAAAAGGGTTAATGTTAGTTTTACCTATTCTTGTTGTAACCGCTTGTAGTTCTAATAAACGCGGTACCACCGACCAATCAGCTATTGATCCCAATGCCGCCACACTGGGTATGGATCGTGAAAATCTCAGCGGCGGATCTTCTAGAGAAGATCAAATGCAAAGGTTACAACAACAAAATATAATCTATTTTGGTTATGATAAATACGATATTAGCACTGAATTTACGTCAATATTGAACGAACATGCGGCGTTTTTGCGTGCGGATCCCGCTATCAAAATTGTGATTGAAGGCCATGCTGATGAGCGTGGAACACCAGAATATAACATCGCTTTAGGCGAGCGTCGTGCCAATGCCGTTAGCATGTATTTGCAGGGAAAAGGGGTTTCAAACCAGCAAATTTCTATCGTTTCCTATGGAAAAGTAAAACCTGCGGAAATGGGTCATGACGCGAATGCTTATGCAAAAAATCGCCGTGCGGTTTTGGTTTATTAAGAGTGTGGTATGAATCTTGACTTCAAATGTTATTTGCTAAGTTTGTTGTTGTGTACTGTAGCGGCTCCTTGGGTCGCTAGGGCTCAAGCGCCAATCAACAATGCTAGTACTGTAGAAGAGCGACTCGCTCAATTGGAGCGTATTTCTGATGTCCACAGTCAATTATTAACCCAACTCCAACAACAGTTATCTGAATCGTTGCTTGATATTGATAATTTACGTGGGCAAATACAAAAAAACCAGTATCAACTTAACCAACTCAATGGGTCGCCAAAACAGCCTGAGCAGCCTCATCAACAACACGAACCGGCAAGGCTCAGCGTTGAGGCAGCGCCCGCTACACAAAATACGGAAATCATTAACACCCCAGATGCTAGTGTTATTGAACCCATGGTGAATACCGCCGACGACACTATTGGTAACAACAGTGAAAAAGGTGACTATGATGCGGCTCTCGCTTTAACGCTAAAAAAGCAAGATGATCAAGCTATTATTGCTCTTCAAGCGTTTTTAACCGCCTATCCAAAATCAAGTTATCAAGCCAACGCTAATTATTGGTTAGGACAGCTTTATTACAATAAAGGTAAAAAAGATGAGGCGATGCGTCATTATGCGCGGGTGGTTAAAAGTGATGCAAAATCTGAAAAAAGCCCTGAGGCACTATTTAAAGTTGGAAAAATTCTAGAAGAAAAAAAGGATATTGGTAAAGCAAAGGGGGTTTATCGAAAAATCATCGCAGAATATGCTAATAGTACTGTTGCAGAGCAGGCAGGTGAACGGCTTCGCGTTTTAAAATAAGAATATTGCTGATGTGGGTATGTACTCGACAAGTTAGTATCGTAGCCAATTAGCTTTCTATCAACGGCTATTATCGCAATCAAAAATTTCATATACTGTTAGGCTTAACTGCTATTAACTAAGGAAATTTTTGTATGACCGGGGAAGGGCATCTCACTTTTTCTGTTGCCTGTGTTATTTTTGCTCAAAAAGCCGGTTTGACACCTGAGCTTGCACAGGGCGATTGGTGGCATATGATCCCGGCTGCGTTGCTAGCGTCTTTATTACCTGATATTGACCACCCGAAATCAATTATTGGACGGCGATTGAAATGGATTTCGTTACCCATGGCGAAAACGTTTGGCCATCGCGGATTTACTCATAGTTTGCTGGCTGTTATTGGCGGCGTGTTTTTGTTTAACTCGACGCTCTTTTCGCATTGTTTTTTCCCCCCAGACGTCTTACATGCCTTGCTGATTGGTTATTCCAGCCACTTATTGGCAGATATGTTAACCCCTGCCGGTATCCCTTTATTGTGGCCCTGTCGTTGGCGATTTAAGCTACCATTTCTTAACACTAAAAAAAATAATCAATCTGAACGGGTTTTTTGTATGCTATTTTTCGGTTGCGCACTTTGTTGGCAATCCGATTTTTCTATTTCATTACTGGTTTACTTCGAGCAACTTACGAATTTTAAGTTATAGTTTAAGCTCGGAGTCTCGGTGATTATTTTGTTCGCCAATTGACTCCCATTTTTTAAATTTCAGTGATATGGCACTGTTAACAAAGTGAGTATTGAGATAAGCTCCGCTTTTTGTGGGGTTGTTAAGGATGAAAAACAGACATTATCCGATCAAAGCGTCCGATTTTATAAAAGAAATCGAGCCTCATATTCTTAAATATTACAAGCGTCCAGGCAGACCCACGGGTATCAGTCATTATCACTTTTTCTCGGCAGTGTTATACGTATTGAGAACCGGTATCCCTTGCGTGACGTGCCTACTTTTTATGGCCACTGGCATACGATTTACACACGTTTTAAACGCTGGAGTGAGAATGGGTTATTCTGGCATTTGCTTTATCTATTGCAGAAAAAAAAGAAAATCAGCCTTGACTGCGTCTGGATAGACAGCACCACAGTGAGCCTACACCGCCCTGGCTCAGGGAGTTTAAAAAAAAAGGAGTTCAGTCGATAGGGCGCGGTCGCAAAGGAATGAGTACTAAAATTCATGTTGGCCTTTCAGGCGATTATCTCAGGAGTGTTTGTTTATTCTTACGGACAACGTACCGATATGAAAGTTTTTCCTATTTTGTGGGCAAAAGGAGACTGGAGACAGATAAACGATGTTATCGCGGATAAAGGCTACGATTTTTATGATGTCAAAAAGCTTATTCGTGATAGCAGAAAATATCCGGTTATCCCTCGCCGCCAAGGCGCGATTTATCCCGGTATCCCGCCAAAAGATAAAGAAAAATATAAAACACGTAATGCCATTGAACGTTTCTTCGGCAAAATAAAAGAACACAAAAGACTCGCTTTACGCTTTGATAAGCTAGATGTCACCTTCTTTTCTTTTTTCGCCATCGCTTGTCTTAAGGTTTTTAAATTACTTTGTTAACAGTGCCATAGCCAAAGCAGTTTAATTTGATTTAAGTGTTGTCGTCACTTGCCGTACTATTTGTACTGTCTGCGCTCCTCCGCCTTGAATCAAATTAAACTGATTCGGCTATACGGAACGACCCATCTTATCGGCGAGAATAAGTGAGTTTGCTGTAAATTCTTGAGGATTAGTTGATGGAGTCACTATTGGTAGTCAATGTGCTGGTGTTTATGGCGCTGTTATTACTGTTGTCACAGTTACCGCGTCGGCTCTTCCATGATAAACCGGCGGCTCATCAAAAATGGAGTTTAGCAAAAAAAGTATTAGCCGGTCTTGTGATCGGTGTGTTGTTTGGTTTGGGGCTACAGCTTGTTTATGGTAATGATCATCCGATACTAAAAGAGTCAATGAATTGGTTTAATATTGTCGGTAATGGTTACGTTCAATTATTACAAATGATCGTAATGCCACTTATTTTTATCTCTATTTTAAGCGCGATTGCCAAATTATATGATGCTGCTTCTCTCGGCAAAATCAGTGTATTAATTATCACTACGTTACTATTTACTACCTTAATAGCCGCTCTGGTCGGTGTTTTGGTAACGCATTTATTTGCGCTGACGGCCGAAGGCTTGACAGCAGGAACACAGGAAATCGCAGGATTTAGTGTTATTGAAAGCAAGTATAGGGATAAAGTAGCTGACTGGACGGTTCCTCAATTAATTCTTTCGTTTATTCCTAAAAATCCCTTTGCTGATCTGACAGGTACCAGGCCAACTTCTATTATTAGTATTGTTATTTTTGCTGCATTTTTGGGTGTTGCCTCTCTTGAACTCTTGCGCAGTAATGCGGAAAAGGGTCAACGTATCTTAGTGGCGATTGATGCACTGCAATCCTGGGTGATGCACTTAGTGAAGTTGGTTATGAAATTGACGCCTTATGGTGTTTTGGCATTGATGACCAACATGGTTGCGAGTTCAGATATTGAAGATATTACTAAATTAGGCGGTTTTGTTGTGGCTTCTTATTTAGGGATAAGCATCATGTTTATTGTTCATGCTTTATTATTGTTTATTAGTGGTGTCAACCCATTAAGATTTTTCAAGAAAGTGTGGCCGGTATTAACTTTTGCTTTTACCAGTCGTTCTAGTGCAGCTAGCATCCCACTGAGTGTAGAGGTGCAGACTCGCCGTTTGGGTATTTCTCAATCCATTGCCAGTTTTTCGGCTTCTTTTGGAGCCAGTATTGGCCAAAATGGCTGTGCTGGTCTTTATCCGGCAATGTTAGCGGTGATGGTGGCGCCGACGGTGGGGATTAATCCGTTAGAGCTAAAATGGATCGCCAGCTTGGTTGTCGTTGTTACCATTAGTTCGATTGGTGTTGCTGGAGTGGGAGGCGGCGCAATTTTTGCTGCGTTGATTGTATTACCTGCGCTTGGTTTGCCTGTGACACTGGTAGCATTGTTGATTACGGTAGAGCCATTAATTGATATGGGTCGCACTGCTCTTAACGTTAATGGCGCCATCACCGCCGGGGTGATCACCAGTCAATTAATGAAACAAACTGACAAGGGTATTATGAATGCTGAAGATGATATTGCATTATCTCAGCAATAAAAGTGGTTAGAGGCAGCACAAAAAAATTTTGTACTGGCTAGATATCGTCATTATCACCTCATCATATTTTCATCATGATCATAGATGTCATTTCTTATATAATGATTATATTATTAAAATATAAGAATCTTAATGGAGAAGCTTCATTTGCTGATATTAACGATATGAAAAAGTTTTTCTTAACATATACAGATGATTACGACGTTAATAATTTTACTGTAGACACTTATAAACCATGGTGGGTTGTTTGATTAAAATTGAATGGCGGAAAATATCATTATATCCCTTGCTTTATCCTACATTTTATCCTCACACTGAAAAGTATGAGGATAAAAGCATATTATTTAGAGCGGTACTTCTCTACCAGTGCCAGGGCAATGGCTTCCGTCTCTACATCAGGTGTGCCACTAAAATCGGCGGGTCTGAAATGCATCTGAAAGGCGCTGATAACTCGCTTGGTTTCTTTATCTAATTCGCCAGTTTGTGGGATAGTATAACCATATTTGGCCAATGCTTTTTGGATCTCACTGACTGAGGCTATCGCATATTTATTTCTCTGCGCGATGTATTTTTTGACCACATTTTCATCTGGCCATGCTCCCACCCCTATGCTAGCTAGGCCTTTCCATGGAAAAAGAGGGCCAGGATCGGATTTTCTGAGTGGCGCAATATCACTGTGAGCAATGACATTGGTTGGATCAAGCTTATAACGCTTCACAATATCTTTGGTTAAATGGGTAATCAGTTCTATCTGCTGCTGATTAAACGGATACCATTTTTTACCGAAAAACGTTTTGGTATAACCTAAATTAACAATTTCAATTCCGATAGAAGAGTCATTTAAATTACTACGGCCTCGCCAATTACTTACGCCTGCGTGCCAAGCTCTGTCCTCTTCACCAACTAATTGTAAAACGACAGGTTTACCTCGCTCTTTTTCAGGATGCTCAAGAACAAGATAGTGGGCACTGACTTGTCCTTGGGTGAGGACTTTTATTGATTTTTCGTCATCGAGCGCCGTGTAGTGTAGAACTAAAGAACTTACCCGATCGTTTTGACCAACAGCAGGGAAACTTGTATCCGCTTTATAGTCACCTCTATCAACAAATCGATCAGAGCTACATCCAGCCATTAACAGTATGAGAAACAGAATTGACAATTTATTCATTGTGTTATTTTCCCAGTGATATTCGTGATGTTTTATTTAAGCATACAATAGATTTCTTGCAGAACCGTCGCAGTGGTGTGAAGGCAACATGGCACACCGGCGCAGAGCAACCGTAGTGCTCATGCGAATATACCCTCCGCCTTTGAAGTCGCAGCGTTGTTGGCTGCGGGTGTTCGCCGAATCACGTAGTCTATCTACGCTCATCGGTCTCGCGCCCTGGCCGCCGAAGGCAACTTCAAAGGCGAAGGGTATAATGAGGATTGCGAGCACCGCGTAACGCAGAAATTTACATCACGCAGTAGCTTATAGTAGGTTATGAAAGAAGTCTTGACTAGTTTAGATATTGACCTGAACGCAGTGCCTCTATACGTTTATCCAGTGGTGGATGCGACATGAAAAATTCGCTGAAAGATTGCGATTTACCATTGATGCAAAATGCCATCATACTACTGGCTTCTTCCGGTTCATGGCTGGTTTTTAATCGTTGTAGAGCGGCAATCATTTTTTCACGCCCGACCAATTTGGCTGAACCGGCATCCGCATGAAACTCACGATGACGTGAAAACCACATCGTAATCATACTAGCAAGAATACCGAAGACTAACTCTAATACCATAGAGATGACAAAATAGACGATGGGATTACCTGAATTATTTTCCTCGCTTCCTTCTTCTCTATCACCAGAAAGAAAACTACTAGCAGCTTGAGCAATGATGCGTGAGATAAAAATCACGAAGGTGTTTACAATGCCCTGGATCAGCGTCATGGTTACCATATCACCATTAGCAATGTGGCTGATTTCATGAGCAATAACCGCTTCTGCTTCATCACGACTCATGTTTTCTAATAACCCACTACTGACCGCCACTAAGGAAGCATTTCGGCGTGCTCCGGTAGCAAAAGCATTGATATCCGGGGCGGGGTAAACAGCGACTTGAGGCATCGCAATGCCCGCTTGCTTTGATTGTTGCTGAACGATATCGAGTAACCAGCGTTCAGTTTCGTTACGCGGTTGTTCTATGACTTCGCCTCCGACTGAACGTAATGCCATCCACTTAGAGAGTAGCAAAGAGACAATGGAACCACCAAAACCAAATAGCGCCGCCATAATCATCAGACCTGACATACTACTTGATTTGATTCCTGTTAAGCTGAGTACTAATCCGAAAACAAGCATTACCGCTAGGTTGGTAAGCAGAAAAAGCGCTATACGCATCATAAAAATTTATTCCCTGTTTTTTGGCTACTGTTGTTTGAAAATATTAAGTTTGCAAGTATTAACTTAGCCAGTGTACCCTTCGCCTTTGAAGTTGCCTTCGGCTGCCAGGGCGATCGATGAGCGTAGACATACTACGTGATTCGGCGAACACCCGCAGCCAACAACGCGGCGGCTTCAAAGGCGAAGGGTACATATTTAATCATTGCACTTATCCTATGGCCATTTGGAAAATTTTCAAGTGTTATTGCGGCTTAATGATATCTAATGCTGTGTTTTTAATTTTTAATCTCGTTATTGTTAACTTTCGTGTTGCTGAAATAAGCCAAATCAAGCGCAATACGAACACTTTCATCCAAATAAGGATCCGGTGCTTGATAGTCTTTGGGTAAATCGGTCAATGATTTTAATGGTTTCTTACCTTGCCGTTTAAAACGTTCATTGAGGCGCGTTAAACTAATTGCATCATCATTGTTATTTTCTTTGACACGTTGAGCATAGTTAAGTGAAACGATGTTCTTTTTATCTTTTAATGCATTATAGCGAACAATGTCTTGTTTAATATTTTGGAATTCAGCATCAACCGCTATCCGTGCTACATGTTCCCTGTTTAGATCCACGATTAAGGGGTGTAAATTATCCATTTTGGCATAAGTTGCTGCTTGAATACTGTCCCAGGGTAGCGCATTATCTTCAAGATTCTCACCCGTTTCTTCCGAATCGCTGACCGTTGGCATAACAATATCCGGTCTGACGCCTTTACGCTGGGTGCTGCCCCCATTCACTCGATAAAATTTTTGGATGGTATATTGCACTGACCCCAGTATCGGCCATTCTGGCCGCAATAGTGGGTCATACATACGATTGAGTGAACGATATTGTTGCACTGTTCCCTTGCCAAAGGTAGGTTCACCTACGATCACCGCCCGCTGATAATCTTGCAACGCGGCAGCAAAAATCTCTGAAGCAGAAGCGCTGTAACGGTCTATCAAGACCACCAATGGGCCTGTATAGTCAATACGGTCATTGGTATCACTGTCTTCACGTATTTTGCCGTTATTATCACGTATCTGAACAACAGGGCCACTGGGGATAAACAATCCGGAAAGCGACACCGCTTCATTCAGAGCACCACCGCCATTACCGCGTAGATCAATAACAATACTCTGGATATTTTTTGTGGCTAATTTTTGTAAATGGGTTTTTACATCTTCAGTTAATCCAACATAAAAACCAGGAATATCAAATACTGCGACCTGCTTTTTATCGACCGTTTTTATTGACATTTTTACTGCGCGATCTTCTAAGCGAATGCGTTCTCTAATCAAGGTGACGGTTTTATGTTTGCTGCCTTTAGCTGCGGGTAAAATATCTAAACGCACTTTAGTGCCCTTGGGGCCTTTTATCAACGCCACCACATCGTCCAAACGCCAGCCAACCACATCAACCATGGGGTTATTTTCCTGAGCAATACCCACGATACGATCTCCAACGATAATCGATTTGCTTTTTGCCGCCGGCCCTCCTGGAACGATGGAATGGATTAAGGTGTAATCATCCTCATTCACTTGTAGTACTGCTCCAATACCTTCCAAAGACAGGCTCATCTCGGTATTAAATTGCTCAGTATTTCGCGGCGAGAGGTAACTGGTATGCGGATCAATCTCGCGGGCGAATGCATTGGCAATGAGCTGGAAAACATCTTCACTATTACTTTGTGCAATGCGTTTTAATACTGAACGATAACGTTTGGTCAGTGTGTCTTTAATTTCTTGGTCTGTTTTACCACTCAGTTTAAGATTGAGCTGTTCAAATTTAACTTTAGTATCCCAAAGTTTATTTAATTCAGCTTCGCTATTTGGCCAGGGAGCTTTAGCACGATCAAGATTAATGCTATCGTCAGTGGTAAAAACCATCGGTTTGTTGAGTAGAGAGAGCGCATATTGGTAGCGTTCAAAACGTCGTTTTTGGGCGAGATTAAATAATGCGTAGGGAGTGTCTAATTGACCCGATTTTAATTCGTTTCCTATCTGTGATTTTTTAGCGGCGAAATGCGCTATATCAGATGCTAGTAAGATATTGTGACTGTAATCGAGCATATTGAGATAGCGATCAAAAATTTGATTAGAGAATGCATCGTCTAGATCAAATTGACGATAATGGGAGTGAAGGAAGCGTGAAGTAATACGTTTACTGACGGTTTCGTGCTGAGGCTCCTGATTCAACTGTGGTAATTGATCAATACGGTCGATTTTATCCTGCGTACCCCAGCTGCCCGTCGTTAAAAACAAGCAAGCAACGACGGTGAGCTTGACTAATTTATTCATGCTTAAATTCGCCTTGTATCAGAACTGCAAATGCTCAGCGCGTACAATCATCGCCAGACCAGAAGATAGTTGTACTCGTATGCCATTCTTAACAAATTCTAATATCGTTCCATTCATTGCTTTTCCCCCCGCTTTGACTTTAATTGTTTGACCAATTTTTAGTTCAGGCATCGTTATTGAAGGTGTAGAAGATACAGGGATCGGCTTTACTATTTGATGCGCTGAATCTGGCGGTGGTGAATGCTTGGGTTGTTGCTGCGTGGGAATTTTAGCATTCGGTGCTGTTGGTTTAGGTTTTTTTATTTGTTGTTCTGCTTTTTTTAGCTGTAGATGCGCTTTGGCTTCTTCTAGTTGTTTTTTGGCATATTCAACGTGTTGTTGTTCTAATTTTCCACAGGGATTACCGTTTAGATCAACACGTTCAATGCCTATTTTTATTTCGTAAAGGTAGCGCCAACTTGAAGTATAACGTCGTAACGCGGCGCGTAATTTTGTTTTACTTACGTCATTGAGCTCTTCAATTCGTGCGACTAAGTCTTGAAAAATACCGATTTTTAATGGGAACGCTTTACCTTTTGTGGTGAAACATTGCGGAAAGCGTTCGGCTAAAAAAGCTATAATTTCTTTGTTGTTGTTCAACTTAGGTTGATTTTCCATGAAATTTCCTGATTACAACGAGTTTGCCAATCAGTATACCCAAAGAATTTCGAGTTACGGCAAGGCGGTCAGGGCAACCGACCGATGAGCGTAGACATACTACGTGATTCGGCGAGCACCCGCAGACAACAAAGCCGTAACTTGAAAGGCGAAGGGTATATCGGCGTCACAGTCGTCATTATAATGGCATGATTAACAATTACCACCTGATGTTACACTACTTCGCAAAAACACGCTCAAAATGCTCATTTATATCCTGCGCTTTTTCGCTTATTTTTTTCAATTGAGCATCGCTAAAAAAGATTTCGATTAAGCTTAAATAAGATAAATTATGAAACCTACCCGCTCAAAGGTGTATGAAAATGTCGCCCCTTCATCATGATCATGTTTTATCGAATGGATGTATTCAGCGCTGTATCCAGTGTGATCTGCTGTTTAATTTGCCTATTCTACATAAAAAACAACGTGCTTATTGCCCTCGCTGCCGAGCAAAAATAGCCATGGGGCAGGATTGGTCACTGAATCGCCTGATGGTGATCGTGATCGCTATGCTGGTGTTAATGCCCTTTGCTTTTTGCTCGCCATTAATCAGTATTCGCTTGCTCGGTACTTGGATTGATGCCAGTTTGTTTAGCGGTATTTGGCAGATATCTCGTCAGGGTGATCCCTTCACCGCAAGTATGGTTGCTTTTTGTACGGTAGGTGCGCCTTTGATCCTCAGTTTTTCTCTGCTTTATTTAACCCTCGGTAGCCGCATGGGGTTAAATTTACGTCCAGTCTTATTAATGCTGGAGCAGTTAAAAGAATGGGTCATGCTGGATATTTATCTTATCGGTATCATCGTCACCTGTATAAAAGTAAACGAATATGCCGAGATTAGCGCGGGAGTGGGTCTGATAGCCTATTTATTTTTAACATTATTGACGTTATTAATTTTAATACATTTGAATGTTGAGCAATTATGGCAACGATTTTATCCTCAGCCATCATTTTCACTCGGATGCTACGAAATGATGCAGAAGCTATTGGTGTGTCATCATTGCCATTACAGTGGCTATCCTGATCAGCGCCAGTGTTGCACACGCTGCCATCTGCATTTGCAGCGCCGTTGTCACCACTGCTTACAAAAAACCTGGGCGGCGTTGATCGCCGCGATGCTATTGTTATTACCTGCTAATCTATTGCCTATGTCAGTTGTTTATGCCAACGGGATGCGGATAGAAGATACCCTTTTTTCTGGCGTGGTTTCATTGGCCTCGGCAGGCCATTTTTCGATTGCGGCGATTGTTTTTATCGCCAGCGTGCTGGTTCCCTTAAGTAAGATTATTATCTTGCTGACGTTATTGCTTAGCATTCATCTAAAGACACAGCACAGCTTGAAAACCAGGATACGTTTGTTACGCATCATCACCTGGATTGGTCGTTGGTCAATGTTAGATTTATTTGTTATTGCATTAATGATGTCACTGATTAATCGAGATCAGATTATTGTGTTTACCATGGGTCCTGCCGCTTTTTATTTTGGAGCAGCAGTCATTTTGACTATTCTTGCTGTTGAATGGTTAGACAGCCGATTGATTTGGGATGAACATGCCACAGGAAACACCGACTACACCGATTGAAGCGCAAATTAAGCATAAATACCGAATTTCTCCTTTTTGGTTGCTGCCTTTTATTGCTTTGTTGATTGCTGGCAGTTTGGTTTATAACAATTGGCAACAGCGTGGGGTAGAAATTACTATTGATTTTCAATCTGCCGCTGGGATTGTCGCCGGTCGTACGCCTATTCGTTACCAAGGGGTAGATGTGGGAGGGGTGCAGTCGGTCAATTTAACGGACAACCTCAGCAAGATTGAAGTTAAAGCGAATATCAAAAATGAGTTGAAAGACCAGCTACTGAGCGGCACGCAATTCTGGCTGGTGACACCGAAAGCGTCTTTGGCCGGTGTCTCTGGGCTAGATGCGTTGGTAGGCGGGAATTATATTGGCATGATGCCGGGTAACGGTAAACCGCAAACGCATTTTATCGCCCTCGATACGCAACCCAAATTTCATCAAAACACCGGTGAATTGATGATCCATCTGCAAGCCAATGATCTCGGTTCGCTCAATATCGGCTCACTGGTTTATTATCGTAAAATTCCGGTAGGCAAGGTTTATGATTATCGTCTTGCGGCGGAAAGTGGTTTGCAAAAAAACAGCGGTCAAGCCCATCGAGGGGTGATTATTGATGTCCTGATCGACCGTCGTTTTATTACCCTGGTTAAAGATGACAGCCGTTTCTGGAATGTATCTGGCTTTAAAGGCGCGTTCAGTCTTAATGGTGTTTCGATACAAATGGAAAACATCAGTGCGTTAGTGAATGGCGCGATTGCTTTTGATTCTCCTGCCGATAGCCCTCATGCCACCATGGATCAAACCTTCCCATTGTATGCGGATTTGGCTCATAGCCAACGCGGGGTTTCTATTACCTTAGATTTGCCTAATGGTAATAATTTGCAAGAAGGGCGCACGCCCTTAATCTACCAAGGATTACAAGTAGGAATACTGACGAAATTAATACTGCAAGCTGACAAAAAAGTGCGTGGTGAATTGGCTATCGATCCTTCGGTGATTGATTTAATGCGTACCGGCAGTCGTATTGAAATGAAAAGCCCGCGCGTGAGTCTGAATGACGTGAAATTAAGCGAACTGCTGACCGGCAATACCTTAGAGCTGTTTCCGGGCGAGGGGGCGCCAAAAAAACATTTTACCGTGCTTGATAGCAGCAGTAGTTTGTTACAACAGCCCAATGTCTTGTCATTACAATTGAGCGCGCCGCAAAGTTACGGTATTGATGTCGGCCAGCCTATTATGCTCAATGGCATTAAAATTGGCCAAATACTGAGTCGTACGCTGGGTCATGAGCGAGATAGTCCAGTGGTGATATTTACCGCCGCCATTGAAGCGAAATACCGTCATTTTGTGCACCGAGACAGCAAGTTTGCTGTCAATAGTCGTATTAATGTCAAATTGGGTTTTAGTGGAATTGATATTGAGGGCGCGAGTGCACAAGAGTGGATCGATGGCGGGATAGTATTATTGCCCGGCGGCAGCGGCAAGCCGCTGAATCGTTATCCCCTCTACAGCAATCAGTCGAAAGCCCAAGAAGGTGTTCTGGGGGATACTGTAACCACCTTAAGTTTAATTGCCACGCGCTTGCCAGACGTGCAAACCGGCTCGGTGGTGCTGTATCGTCAATTCCAGGTGGGCGAGATTGTCAATATCAGACCCAAAATCGATCAATTCGCGGTAGATCTGTATATCAAGCCGCAATATCGCCACTTATTGACCGACAACAGCATTTTTTGGGCGGAAAGCAGTAGCAAAGTGCAATTAGACATGAGTGGCGTCAGTATTCAAGCCTCGCCCCTCAATCGAGTATTAAAGGGTGCGATCAGCTTTGACAATCTGGCGAAGATAAAAAAAGACCGCAACCTGAAGCGCCGGCTTTATGTTTCGGAATCCAGCGCCCGTGCAGCGGTGGGGGATCCTGAGTTGGCGGGTTTACCCATCGTGCTTATCACAGCAGAAGCGGGGGCATTACAAGTGGGTACGCCGTTGTTATTTCGTGGATTAGAAGTGGGTAGAGTCAGTGAGCTTAAATTAGGTGTGCGGGCGGATAAGGTGGAAGTGCACTTGCATGTCGACAGGCCGTATCAACAGTTAATAAGGCAAAATAGCGTTTTTTGGTTAGCTTCGGGTTATAACTTAGAAGTAGGGCTGTTTAGTGGTGTGGTGAAAAGCGGTACCCTGGGGCAATTTATCCGCGGCGGTATCGCTTTTGCCACCCCGCCCCCAGGTAATTTAGCGCCGGCGGCAAAATCTTATCAACAGTTTTTGCTCAGTAATGAGGCGCCAAAAGAGTGGAAAAAGTGGATCACCCCGATCTCGCTTTTTTGAGCGGGGCTTTGACTGATGGGCAAAAAAAAGACCATGCCGATTCATTATAGAATGCGGTATGGTCGCTTTTTGTCGGGGCTACTTATTTTTTCTTTACGTTCATTAATAAATTACTTAGGCGTTTAAAACCTTTAATCCATTGCCATATATGTTCTAAATTTTTCTGAAGAGGCATCCATTTTAGCGAAATATTGTTGGACTTGTTTAGTATCTCCTGCACGTAAAGATTGGCCAGCAGCGATTAGATCATGAAGCATGGAATCATAAGCCTGAGATGCTTGAATTACATCCTCATTAATAGCGTTTCTTTCTACCTCAGTTAACTTTTGAGATAAAAGATATGTTGAAAAATCACTTATTTCTTTTTTGTATGTCTTAATCAGTTCATCATACCCATAAATCTTATTATATGTTTCTTTTTCCTCTAAAAGATTTAATAAATTTTTAAAATAGGTTCTAAGTTTTACTTTAGGAGCATTCATATTAGAGACATTCATAGTCGCTAAATGTTGTTGAGCTTTTTCAAGATTTCCTGAATCTAAATATTGGCTGGTATGTTGTAGATCATTATTCAATGCATTAATACAATTTCTTGCTTGCTGTAAATTATAGTCAACTAGTTTTCTTTCTGTCTCAGTTAACGTTTGAGATAAAAGAAATTCTGAAAAATTATTTAGCTGTTGGTTGCGTTTCTCAATAAACTGTTCATTCTTAACAATCTCACTACGTATTTCTTGTTCAATTTTATTTTTGTTCTCAAAAATGGTTAATGTTTTGTCAGCACATTTTCCATATCTTTCTTTATATGCATTAGCATTAACTAAATACTTTTGAGCTTGTTTAATATCTCCTGAATCTAAGCAATATTTAGCCTTTTTTAGGGAGTCAATCATAGAATCAACAGCCTGATATGCTTGAGTTACATTGTCATTAATAACGTTTCTCTCTACATTAGTTAATTTTTGAGATGAAAAATATGTTAAAAAATCACCTAGTTGTTCTTTGTATTTCTCAATAAGCTGTTTATTATTAACAATCTCACTACGTATTTCTTGTTTAATCTTAAATCTTGCTTGTGCCTGTGCTCTTATTGTAAATACATTATCAGATATCGGTTTCTCATTAGATATCAGTTTCCTATCAAATAATTTTGGCAATGGAGAGTTACGAACCTGTACTTTTGTAAAAGGTTTATTATTTTTTCTATCGGAGAATGGTATGAAACCAATTTTTAGCGCTGCTAACCTGTTATCTAGAGGAGTTGGCATAATTATATACTCTTTTGTATTTTTAATAAAAAATTAGAATATAGTGATGGCAATATTACTGAGCTTTTATTATTTGAGTGATATTGTATTACTATTCTTTAATTACTTTTAATTTATGGGATAAAATCTTACATGGTCTTTGCCATTAGAAATATCAAAAAACGCTCATTTATCTTTTAAGCGGGTGTTTTGATTAATGAGCAAAAAAAGACCATACCGATTGATGATTGAATGCGGTATGGTTTTTTTTATTGTCACGCTTTGATGGTCTCATTTATATTCAAGACACCCAATTATCCGTTAAATCAGGTTTTTTAACAAGACGAATTCTTCTTGCTCCAATTTTAATTTCAATTCTTCTATCTTTTTTTCAATGATGACTATAAATGTGGGTATATCATTCCTATCTTTATTAGAGCCATCCAATACTTTATGTATAGCTAATAATTTGTCGATTCCTTCCCCAAATCCCTCTATCATTTCTTTAGTGCTACAGTCTGGCGGTAGCCCCAGAAAGGCTGCAATAACATTTATGGTTATACTTTGAGTTGCTTCTTTATCTGCTGCTTGGGATTGCAAGTGTTGTTTTTTTCTTTCAATGCTTTCCCTCCATATTGTTAAATGTAGCCGCATTCCTGTATTTCCCAGTGGTGCATACAAATACTTGTTTAATAATGCGTTGTCCATTTCATCAAGTTTTTCTATTTCCTGACATTCCGCTATCCTTTTTTCAATTTCAGAGATTGGTGCTGGTATTGAATTCAGAAGGGTTTTAAAATCACGCTCATCTGGATTAGATTTTTCTACAATGACGGATTCTTTGTTATTCACATGGGCTGTAATATTACTTGTGATTGTATCTTTAGTCTCTGTTTTACCTGTTACTTGGAATGGCTCGTCGACTGACACTGACTTCAGAGAGTTTGTAATCTCACTCGTTTTATCTTGAGTTCTTTTTTGGTCTGGTGCGGATACGTTTTGGTGCGCAATTTCTAGCTCCGATGAGCTAACCCGCATGAGACAAGTTATCAATTCATATGCTGCACTGTATGCTGTACTACATGCTCCTTTAATCGTATCTACGCCATAAAAAAATATTTTTGCAGCTAGCGTTATAGGTGATGCTTGTACATTTGTCATAATAATTACCTCTTTATTTTTTTACGTTATGTGTAAATTACAGCGAATAAGATTATAAAAATATAAAAAAACGCTCTTTCATTGAAGGAAAAATACATTAATTTAAAAAAATGACTTTACTTTACCTATTTCGTAGAGGCGATTGAAATTCAGCATAGGGTTTAATGACCGAACCAAAAAATTGGCAGAGTGGGATTGTCTTTATTCTGATTTTTTGAAGGAGTGATTGAGTGGCAATAAAAAAATAGCAGTATGGTATTTTACTTATGTCGCTATTTATGCCGCTTTAGAATTTCTAACAAGAGCTTGCGAAATTCTTATCTGATTTTGCAAGGTTTCTATGCGTTTTGTTTTTATTTTTATATTCCTGTCGCATCTCATTAATTCTTTTGACTTAGTTTCTTTAAATGAATTTTTAAGAGGAATCTCTATTTTTTTTGTTTCAGATTCTTTTATACTACGTCTGCATGCTTCTATATTCGCTTCTAATCTTCTTATCATCTCAAAACTAGCTGGTTTTGGATTGTGATGTATCACTGCCATACTTGATTGGCGCACCCCAATTAAATGTTGAAATACACTTACTATTTTTCCTTTTGCTGTACTTGCGAAAACTTTCAAAGCTGTTGTAAATTGTTTTAGCCGCGATGTTTGTTCTATTGTTGTCATGATTATTACCCCTTTATTATTTAACGCCGCAGACAATACCTGTTAGCGCATATTAACAATATAAAAAACGCTCATTTAACCGAGGTGGCATGATTTAATTTAACAAAATGGCGTTATTTTACCGATCATGGCCTTATTAGCCGCTCGAGAAAAATGAGCATCTATGCTGTTAATGTTTAGGATCCCACGTTAAATTATTGTACAATTATTTGTACTATTTGATGAGGAATTGATGATGAGAACAATAAGCTATAGCGAAGCAAGACAGAATCTTTCTGCCACCATGGTTAAAGTTGTTGAAGATCAAGTGCCCATTCTGATTACTCGTCAGAAAGGTAAATCCTGTGTTTTGATGTCGTTGGAAGAATACGAATCTTTAGAAGAAACGGCCTATTTATTGCGCTCTCCGGCAAACGCTAAGCGTCTTATGCACTCAATAGAAGAGCTTCGCTCCGGAAAAGGCATTATCCGGGATCTTGATGTATGAAGATCACTTTTTCCAGCCACTCATGGGAAGACTATCTCTACTGGCAACAGACCGACAAGAAAATACTCAAACGGATAAACGAATTAATTAAAGAAATACAAAGAACACCGTTTAAAGGAAAAGGGAAGCCAGAGCCATTGAAACATAATCTATCGGGATGTTGGTCACGGAGAATGACAGAGGAGCATCGTCTCGTTTATGAGATGAACGATGATAATATTTTGATTGTGTCTTGTCGTTATCACTATGATTAACCTGAATTCTGGATAATAAAATGCAGACGGGTGAGCGTTTTTTTTTATTACAGCAACGCCAACGACGCCATGATCAACATTATCTGGCTGGATTATTTTTTGCCGGCTTGTTGGTTTTTTTACTCAGTCTATGTGCCGGCGAAGCATGGATTTGGCCACACCAATGGCTGAGTGAAGCAGGGCGTTTATTTGTCTGGCAGCTTAGATTGCCTCGCGCGTTAGCGGTGATCATGGTGGGAGCCAGTCTGGCGGTGTCAGGGGCGGTGATGCAGGCGTTATTTAATAATCCATTAGCAGAGCCAGGGCTATTAGGGGTGGCGAATGGCGCGGCTGTCGCTTCGATGTTAACCCTGTTGCTCAGTGAGGGATTATTGCCGCAGGGAGTACTCGGCCTTAGCGCGATTGGCGGCGCGGGGGGCATGACCTTGTTATTACTGATTTTTGCGCAACGTGAATTGCTCAGCAATGCGCATTTATTGCTGGTGGGATTGGCGTTGGGCATTATTTGTAGCGCCATCATGACTTGGGCGGTGTATTGCAGCAGCAGTCTGGATTTACGTCAGCTGATGTATTGGATGATGGGCGGATTTGGCGGTATCGACTGGCGGCAACAAGGGTGGGTATTGGCATTGTTGCCGATCATCGGATGGTTGTGTTGCCAAGGGGAGCGGGTTAATTTTATTGCGCTTGGCGAGCAGCAGGCACGGCAATTAGGTCTCGCTTACCGGTTGTGGCGCAATTTATTGATATTGGCTATCGGTTGGTTAGTGGGGATCAGTGTTGCCTTGGCAGGGGTGATCGGTTTTATTGGTTTTGTTATCCCGCATCTTTTACGTTTGAGTGGATTAACCGATCAACGTCGCTTATTACTGGGTTGCGCGCTGGCGGGCAGCACGGTGTTATTGCTGGCCGATGTGGTGGCGCGTATGGTTTTGTCTTCGGCGGAGATCCCTATTGGTGTGGTGACGGCGACGTTGGGGGCGCCAGTGTTTATTGGGTTGTTGATGCGTAGGCAAACAACATGAAATTACTGATGCAATTGCATGAAGTTAGTGTGCTTCCTCGTCTGCTGCCTTTTTCAGCGGATATTGAATCAGGGCAGCAAATTCATCTGATCGGGGCGAATGGGGCAGGAAAAAGTACGCTATTGGCGCGCGTTGCTGGCCTGTTGCCCGGTGAAGGGCAGGTGTTACTGGCAGGTCGATCTTTAGCTGCTTACCAACCCCATCAATTAGCGCGCTATCGCGCTTATCTTCCTCAGCAGCAATCGGTGATCAGTCTGATGCCGGTGTTTCAATATCTTGCTTTGCATCAGCCAAGAGAGGCTGATGCAACTGTTGTGGCAAACGCAGTAGATTATTTGTGTCAACAATTGAGTCTAGTGGACAAACTTTCACATCCGTTAACTCAGTTGTCAGGCGGCGAGTGGCAACGGGTTCGGCTGGCGGCGATTTTTTTGCAGCTGTGGCCGACGGTGAATGAGGATAGCAAACTGTTGCTGCTCGACGAGCCGACGAATAGTTTAGATGTGGCGCAAAAGGTTGCGCTTGATCGCTTAATACAGGAATTTTGTCAGGCAGGACGCAGCCTGATCATCAGTAGTCATGATTTAAATCATAGCTTACAGCAGGCCAATCAGGTTTGGTTATTGGCGCAAGGAAAGCTCATCGCTCAGGGGGCTGCCCGGGAAGTGATGCAAGCTGAAATACTGGCTAAGGTATTTAACATCGATTTTCAACTGCAATCTGTTAATCAGCGTGATTGGCTCATTATAAAATAATGTCGAAATCTTTTGTGCTCGCTGATACTTCGCCAAAAACGCGCTCAAAATGCTCATTTACTTCCTTTTGTATAAAAAAACAACCGCTCCTTTCGCTCGTTTTTTTCATCAATTGAGCGTCGCTAAAGAAGATTTCGAATAGTCTCTTAGACGGCTTGTCGTCTATTTTCTCTTTTTTTTATTTTTTCCGCTGTGTGAATGCTTATTTAATAATCAGCGTTTTCTGAAAGTGATTGAGTAGAGTTTTGTTGTTTAATGTCAATAGATGTCAACCAGACGTAAGTAAAAAAATTATCATCACATTTAAATAAGCAGCCTTTTCGAAGCGGTTTTCAAATAATCAAATAAAGATGATGAGATAAAATGAATTAAGGAGTACGCCATGTGTAAGCCAACAGCAGAACTGACAACATTTGTAGGAACAGTAACACCTTATTTACCTGCCAAAACAACAGGATCTTCAAGCACTGGTGAATTAATCACGGTGCAAAACAGTCCATCAGGAATCACGATGAGCTTCGATCAGTCAACAACCCCGGTGGGAGAAGATCAGTCGACTTCGCAAGGATCTGATGCAAAGGAGCGGTCCTCAACCAGTGCTGCATTAATCGCGGTGAGCGGGCAACCGTTAACTTTACAAAAAACCGACTCAAGAGAGCATGATTTATCGTTATCCCCATCTCCTGTGTCTCAGGGTAATACTTTTCCTGTCGTTGCTGATAAAAATAGGTGCATTTCTGTTGCTGGTGGAAATCCGCTCATCCCTGAAGATGCTGAAACCGTACCAGAGGCTCCTGCGCCAACAACAACATTTTTTTCCACCATTAAATCATGGTTTACTTTTCCTGAAATAGACTTTAAACAATTAATTAAAGATGCACGTCAATATAACCTTCTTGAAACCACAGCTAAAGCGGCTTGGAAAGTTGGCTTACTCACCGCGAGTTTGATTACCACCGCATTTGTCTTCTTCCCGCCCGTCACCGCGGCTTTAGTCGGAGTGGGGTTAGTCGTGGCAGCGTTAGGATTGATCGGGGGCTATGCATACACTCTTTATCGTGCTCCTGAAGTATCTGAACAAGCGGCAGCAACAACAGTATCATTAGTCAAAAACCGATCTGAGTTATGTCAGGCCAGGGCGGGTGCAGCAGTAGCTGCAGAGATAACATTCATCAATGGTGGTGGTGAAGAAGCGATCAAAACAGCGACCAAAATAGGATACACGGTGGCCAATATAGGTGCCAAAATGAATGACACCGAACGGGCGATGGCAGTAATTGCTGCATTATCAATGGCCATCGGTCAAAGTGAGCTGATTGGTTATCTATGTCTTAACCCTCAACTGGTAAAAGGCAGTGCTGGAGTCGGTGCTGGATTCGGAGCCTTCATATTGGGAGAAACTAAAGGCACAGCTCGTGTTGTCAACGCTACTTTAGATTGACCACTTTTTGCTACTTTAAAATGTCCAGTTTTTGCTAATTTTCCTGTTGGGTTTCTATTCCAGGCGCCTGGATAATATCAGTCGTTTTTATAGGCAACATGCCTGCTTTGCGTTTATTTTTGAGTCGATAGCTTTCTCCTTTAATATTCAATGTGGTTGAATGATGTAAAAGCCTGTCTAAAATCGCAGTTGCTAAAATGTGATCACCGAATACGTCCCCCCAATCAGTAAAACTTTTATTTGATGTGAGAATGATGCTCGCCTTTTCATAACGACGGCTCAATAACCTGAAAAATAGGCTAGCTTCTTCGCGATTCATCGGTAAATACCCGATTTCATCCAGTATTAATACCCTGGCATAGCACAGTTGCTGAAGTTGGCGTTCCAGACGGTTTTCTTGCTTTGCCTTCATTAAGGTACAGCAGAGTCTATCCAGAGGCATAAACAATACCCGATGCCCAGCTGTAGCTGCCTTGACAGCCAGCGCTATCGCCAAATGCGTTTTCCCTACCCCAGGTGGGCCTAACAAAATGACGTTTTCATGATGTTCGACAAACCTCAGCCCCGCCAGCTCGCGGATAATTTTCCTGTCTATACTTGGTTGGAAAGTAAAGTCAAATTGCTCCAAGGTTTTTATCCACGGCAAACGTGCTTGTTTTAACCGCGATTCCAAGCCTTTTTGGTGACGCCCGTTCCATTCCTGGGCTAATGCCTGCTGGAGAAATTCACGGTAGTTCAGTGCTTTCTTGGTGGCTTCTTCACATAAACTCTCCAACGCATCGCCCAGGTAATCCATTTTTAACCGTATCAACAAGTTTTCCATTTCCATCAGAGTAGCTCCTCATACACACTGAGCGAACGAGACGCTACTCGATTGACCTGTTGCCAAAGGGCTTGATGATGTTCTGGCACCTTTTGCCAGCCCTGCGTTACCTCCTGCAAGAGATGCGTCGCGAGCAGTTGCTCATCGCCGTAAATACGTAGCGTATTATCTAAACCGATACGAATATTAACCGCACGACCACACCAGAATGAAGGCACGCTATAGCGATTACCTCTGACATCGATATAGCTGTCCCATGCCACTTGTCGTAGGTCGAAGTAGCTGGTATCGAAATCAGTCGCAGGGAGTGGCATCAAGGCTATTTTTTCCTCAGCAAAACGATTTTCCGGTGTCTGCTTGAATTGACGAAGATGACGCTGGTCTGCCACTTTCGCCAGCCACATCGCTAGCAGTTGATTAACATGAGCGAAACTCTCAAACTGACGGTAGCGAGTGAAAAAATTGTGTTTAACATAGCCCACCATCCGTTCGGTTTTGCCTTTCGTTTGCGGTCGATAAGGCTTACAGGCGCGAGGGCTAAACCCATAGTGATTAGCCAGTTGCAGGAAGCCCGCATTGAACTCGATGTGGCCATTTTGTCCATGTTTGATAACAGCGGCTTTTTGGTTATCTACCAAGACATTTTTTACGCTGCCACCGAAGTAATTGAAGCTGCGAACCAGCGATTCATACGTGTGCTCAGCATCTTGCTTAGGGGCAGCAAAGACATGAAAGCGACGCGAAAAACCGAGCGTATTAACGGCAAAATTAACCGTACAGGCAGAGCCTGCCACCTCAACGATGATTTCTCCCCAATCGTGTTGAAGTTGATAACCGGGGAGGGTTTCAAAGCGTACCGTGTTTTTCGAGGCCCTGAGCGGACGTTTGGGATGTATATAACGTCGGAGCATCGCACTCCCACCCCGGTAGCCTTTTTCACGGATTTCCTCAAAAATAACCGCCGCATTCCAAACCTGTTCACTCAACCTTGAATCGATGTAGTCTTTAAAGGGCTCGAGTTTAGCAACCTGTTTTTTACCGCGTTTTGCTGTTGGCGGCGCAGGATAGCTAATGTGCCGTCTCACCGTTTTTTCTGAACACCCTATCTGATGGGCAATATCAACAATAAATGCCCCCTGTTGATGGCGTTGTTTTATCATGTAGTGGTCCTCTCTTCTTAGCATGCTTATTTCCCTCATGGCTTTGTCACCACAAAGGAAACTGCATTCTGGCTTGAGTGGACAAATTAAATTAGCAATTTACGGTCTTTTATCATTAGCGCTGACACGTGTAGCCACCGCTGCCGTAAAAAGCGCTGTGGTGGCAAATAACCTGGTTGTTCCAGCCGCCCTGTGTGTGATTTCTGGTAATCCTCTAGGGGTAGTAACAATGCTTGCTAGCCGTGCGGCAATAGCACATGGGTTGGAGTGGTTTCTCCCCGAGGGTATGGAAAAATCTATAATAGCAGAAGCTGTTTCACTGCTTTTGAATGGCATGATGACTGAACGTATCTTAGGATCCGCCGCGGATGAATTCACAGCCTTAGCCATTCCACCGATCATAAGCGCACTTGCGGCCGCATATACTGCCCTTGATATAAAATACGATGGATGGTTGACAACACAAAGCAATCAATTTCTGACTGCTAGTCGTGAGAATGTGACAAAGGCAGTAGAATCTATGAATTTAGTGGCGGTACATGCCCCCGAAAATACGCTAAAAGTGATGAAGTTAGCGATGAATGCCTTTCGAGAGCTATTTTGGCCGGCCGAAGAGGCGAGTGATAGAGAAGTTTTGGCAGCTACTACGGTTTCAGTAGTGAGCTCAGAGACAGAAGAAACAAACTCTGGCTCTACTTCGTACTTTGGTCGAGCATCTCAGCTATTCAGTAACTTGGCAGATAAGATTTCAAGCGGATTTTTTGACCCAGCTGAGATGGAGCCAGTTCAGATAGAGGAAATTGATTGATAAGTTTGTCATCTAAACTCTCGAATAAAAACATGGCAGTAGCCCATAAAGTCTCCTCGGTCTTTATGGGCTTTTTTTTATTGTTGCGCCTCCAAATATTCCCAGCGGTTAAAGGCTTCGGCTAATGCTTGCTCTGTCTCGGCTAACATTTTAAGCAGCGGCTGCGTTTCTTCGTAGGCTTTAGTGAAAAAAGATGGATCACTGATTTGCGCTTGCAATTGGCTTATTTTGGTTTCTAATTGCTCTACTTTTTCAGGTAGTTGATCCAATTCTTTTTGTAAATGATAACTGAGTTTGTTTGCCTGCTGTTTGGTCTCTTTTTTTACCGTGTCATTTTTGGCAGCAGGCATGGTTTTTACCGTTTGCGCTTTTGTTGTTTGCCCCAGCGGCCTGCTCGCCGCGCGCTGTTGATGCGCTTCAGAGTAGCCGCCGACAAATTTAGCGATTTGGCCGCCGCCTTCAAAAATCCAGCATTCAGTGACTGAATTATCAACAAATTGACGATCATGGCTGACCAATAATACCGTGCCTTGATAGCTGTCTACTCTCTCCTCTAATAATTCCAGTGTTTCGACATCCAGATCGTTCGTCGGCTCATCCAAAATTAATAGGTTGCTCGGTTTTAAAAATAATTTGGCGAGCAATAATCGGTTACGTTCCCCTCCGGATAAGGCTTTAACCGGGCTCAGCGCGCGTTTAGGGTGAAATAAAAAATCTTGCAGATAGCCTAAGACATGACGTGAACGCCCATTGATGATCACTTCTTGTTTTCCTTCGGCAAGATTGTCCATCACCGTGCGCTCTGGATCTAACTTGGCACGATGCTGATCAAAGTAAGCGATTTCCAACTTGGTGCCACAATGTATCTTACCGCTATCGGCTTTAAGTTGACCCAGCATTAATTTTAATAAGGTGGTTTTACCGCAGCCGTTGGCGCCGACTAAGGCGATTTTATCTCCACGTTGTACCTGTGCGGTGAAATTTTTTACTAACGGGCTATCGCCAATTTGATAATTGACCTTTTCTAACTCGAAAACAATTTTGCCTGAGCGCAGGGTTTCTTCCACTTGCATTTTAGCGGTGCCCATCATTTCACGGCGTTGTGAGCGCGTCTCTCTCAAGGCTTTTAGCGCGCGGACACGGCCTTCATTACGGGTACGTCGCGCTTTAATGCCCTGGCGGATCCAGACTTCTTCTTGCGCCAATTTACGGTCAAATTCTGCATTTTGCAGTTCTTCAACCCTTAAGGCTTCTTCTTTACTGGCAAGATACTGTTGATAATTGCCTGGCCATGACACGAGTTTTCCTCGATCCAAATCGACAATGCGGGTTGCCATTGCCTTAATAAAAGCCCGATCATGAGAAATAAACACCATGCTGCCCTGAAATTCTTTTAAAAAGCCTTCCAGCCAATCAATGGTTTTAATATCAAGATGATTGGTCGGTTCATCAAGCAATAGTACCTGTGGTGCACTGACCAAAGCGCGGCCAAGCGCCGCTTTACGTAACCAGCCTCCGGAGAGTGACGACAGTAGTGCCTCGGCGGATAAACCAAGCTGTTCTAGTACCTCATGAATACGATTATCTAATTGCCATAAATCTTGATGATCCAAAATGTCCTGCAATGCCGATAACTGCTGTAAATTTTTTTCGCTGGGATCGCGTTCAATCAGCCTTAAAGTGGCGTGATACGCTTGTAAATGCTTAGATTGTTGTGCTACCCCTTCAGCGACAAAGTCAAATACGGTGCCTTCTACATTGCGCGGGGGATCTTGTTGCAGACGTGACACCACTAAATCTTGTGCATAAATAATCTGTCCACTGTCTAATTCCATTTCTTTATTGAGAATTTTCAGTAGGGTTGATTTCCCCGCGCCATTGCGTCCCACTAAACACAGGCGCTCATTCGCTTCAATGTGTAGCTCGGTATTATCTAATAAAGGTGCATCACTGAAAGACAGGTAAGCACCAGACAGGCTGATTAATGACATAATTTTTCCTCACCGGTGTGGGTTATCAACCAACAGTGATGTATTTGACGATGGCGAGCAAAGTCGGGTGATTGTGTTTTTGCCGTGATTTCTTTGATGGTTAGCCCCAGGGCGGTTATGCCGTCGACATCGATTTTAAAGCCGTGCCTATTATTAGAAAAGATCATCGTGCCGTTAGGGCGCAATAAGGGTTTAATGGCTTTCATTAATGGTAAGTGATCACGCTGTACATCAAAGGTATTGGCCATACGTTTGGAATTAGAAAAAGTCGGCGGATCAATAAAAATGACATCAAATTGCGCTGTAGGGTGATCCAGACGCTGATCTAACCACGCGAAGCAATCGGCTTGAATTAAACGGTGCTGGCGGCCGGTTAATCCATTTGTGCGCAAATTTTTCTCAGCCCAGGCCAAATAAGTGTGGGACATATCTACCGTGGTGGTACTCTTCGCCCCACCGAGCCCTGCATGAACACTCGCTGCCCCGGTATAGGCAAACAAATTGAGGAAATCTTTTCCCTGACTCATTTTCCCCAGCATTTGGCGGGTAATACGATGATCAAGAAACAATCCAGTGTCGAGATAATCGGTCAGATTAACCCATAATTTAGCGTTATATTCTTGCACCAAAAAAAATTCGTCCCGTTGGGCCAATTTCTGGTATTGATTTTTTCCTTTTTGCCGTTCACGGGTTTTGATCACCAGTTGATTGGCAGGGATCGCCAATACTTGCAGCGTCGCATGAATGGCGTCAAACAAGCGTTGACGGGCTTTCTTGGCATCAATGGTTTTTGGCGCAGCATATTCTTGTAGCACAATTTTACTGCCATAACGATCAATGGCGACATTGTATTCAGGTAAATCGGCATCGTATAAACGATAGCATTCAATTCCTTGCTGCTGTGCCCATTTATCCAATTTATGTTTATTTTTACCTAAGCGGTTGGCAAAATCTTTGGCCAGGTGAAGGGTTTCTTTCTGTCCTGCCTGTTCTGAATAAGCGGATAATTGATAATTTTTTTGTATGCAATCCAGCGCGCCATTTTTGGCTTTAAATTCTCGTTCGGCACGCAGTTGCACGCAATTGATTAATGTTGGCGACGCACTAAATAAAGAGAGACGCCAACCGGCAAAGGCGGTTTTCATGATCCGTCCCAATAAATTGTACAGGGCAATCAATACTGGCTCGCTCTCCAGGCGTTCCCCATAGGGAGGGTTGCTGATAACGCCGCCGGCAGGGGCGGTTGGCCAAGGATTCGCCAATTGACTGAGATCCTGTGGCTGAAAGCGGATCAAGCTAGCTACTCCGGCTCTTTCCGCATTGGCGCGCGCGATTTTGATCGTCTGGGGATCGGCATCCGCTCCAAAAAAATAAGCCGGGGTAGTTTTCAATCCTTTGCTTGCCCGCGCTTGCGCCTCACTCATCAGTTCGCTCCACAAGCTGTGATTAAAATCACGCCAGGCGCTAAATCCCCACTGTTGACGATGTAAACCCGGTGCGTGATCTGTCGCCATCATTGCGGCTTCAATCAACAGTGTGCCTGAGCCACACATAGGATCAATCAGCGGTGTGCCTTTTTGCCAACCGGCGCGAAGAATAATTGCTGCGGCCAAATTTTCTTTGAGTGGTGCCTGTCCTCCCGAACTGTCCCGGTACCCTCGTTGATGCAGGCTGTTACCGCTCAGATCAAGCGATATGACAACTTTATACCCTTCGCCTTTGAAGCCGCTGCGTTGTTGGCTGCGAGTGTTCGCCGAATCACGTAGTTGTCTACGCTCATCGGTCTCACACTCTGGCCGCCTAGCGGCAACTTCAAGGGCTGTGGGTATATCACGCCGTAGAAAAACATGAATACTAATGTCTGGCTGTTGTTTCGTTACCGATGGACGTTGTTTTACTTTGCTGATAAAACGATCAACGATAGCGTCTTTGACCTTTAATGCGCCATATTGACTGTTCTGAATGGCATGATTAACCCCGGTGAAGTGGACAACAAAGGTTTTATCGACAGTAAAAATAGCCGGCCAATCGATAGCCTGCGCGCCAAGATAAAGATCCTGATCATCATTAACCTGAAATTCATTAAGGGGTAAAAAAATGCGTGATGCCAAGCGACTCCACAGTAAAGTTCGATACAACAGGCGATCATCAGCCTGAAAATAGACGCCGCCCTGAACGACCTTACTGTTGTCAGCCCCTAAGCTTTGTAGTTCATTTTTTAATAGTTCTTCTAACCCTTGCGCAGTACTGGCAAATAATTTATTGAGGCTCTTTTTATTATAAAGAGTGGGCAATAATGGATGCATACAAGCTCTCGTTTAACCGTTGCGCGAAATTTTCCGTTCATAGCTAGCGAGCGTTAGCGAGTTAGCTGGGTGGAAATTGAATCGCTCATTTTATCCTGTCTAAGCAAAATTAGACAGAGAAGGGTTCTTTTTATCGGCTCCCCCTTAAATGGGTTAATGACACCGTTATCCGGATTTGTCCCATATATAATAGACCTCTTCGGAAACCTACTGCGTGATACGGATCCTGCGTTGTCCGGTGCGCGCAATCCTCATGTACTTTATGTTAACGAAGGTTGCTGTGCGCCGGGGCGCCTTGACTCTGCATAACGAACTACGGTTTCCAAAGAGGTCTAATGAGAAATAATCTTAAATGAGGTTATTTACGTGTTTATGATATTAGAAATATGAGATCCTATTTATATTGAGAGTGATTTATTTTAAATAAAATAATTTATTTAAAATATAGGCAACGGCATCATTAAAAATTTATCTGACGCTTAATAAGAGTTAATTTGATAAATTATTTATTTTTTTGAAAGAGGATAAATAACAGTAATGATAAAGTAATGTTCCGATATTGTTGTTATATATCCTTCGTCTTCGATATGGATGAAAAAATTTAATCAAAAATATTCCTTATTATATATAAGGAATGATTATACCCATCGTTTTTCAAGTTACGGCGGCGTTGGCAGCGATCACTCCCCCCTGTCATGTACTACTTGTACACTTCGGGGATTCGATTGATTGCCGCCTTGCCGTAACTCGAAATTCATTGGGTATAAGTATTGAAATATTTACTTCATAAAATAAACCAAAATATAGCCGAATCAGTTTGATTTTATTCAAAGCGGAGGAGCACAGACAGTACAAATAGTACGGCAAGCGAAGACAACACAGAATCAAATCAAACTGATTTGGCTATATTCATTATATTATTAAGGATAGTTATTATGCCCGGCTACGGTATAGCATCTCTTTCTGTAACAGAACAAAACACATTAATCCAGAGGGTTAAAAATATTGACCCTTATTATTCTTCTGAGGTGGCTAGAGCCTTTCTCGATCAATTTCATTATCCGCTAGAAAATAGATTCAGTGATTATCAATTTATGTTACAGGCTGTTGAACAATCGGGTGCGGGTATGAGTTTATCTTTAATTGAGCCTGGTAAAAAAGATGCGGCTGGCTACCATTCTATTGCCGGTTGGCGCGTTATGGACGTATTACCCTCGGCGCCAATAATAATACCCAGGGTTCAGTCTCTACCTAGGGTTCAGCCTCTGAATGAGCACAGTCAAGAACGTTATCATCAGCATGGATATCGGGGGCTTGAAGAAGAAGAAAAATCCGCGCTAGCAATACTGAAGGCATTACATCCCGATCAGGACGCGATGACATTGTGGCGCAGCTTTAATATGGGGGGGGAATTACGACAGAGGTTCAGGATTGAGTTGATGAATACTGGACGCATCCCAGCCTGGGCGGAAGAGCATCGACGGACGTCGATAGATCCTAACAATCTCCATAGATTCGAGCATATCAGACAGCTTTCTAATGCTATGCTGACTGAGTTGATAAAGTGTCCGGGTCTTTATATTACTAGTTTTTCTAGTAGTGACACGCTGATTGATTCTTTTGACCGTGCATTCTTGCGGTTTTTTACCCAAAGTCGGGGTTATCAACGCAATGCTATGGGCGCGCTTTTTAGAACCGATATCCGTGGCGTATTTCGTGGTGATCACCGCACCCCCTATGAACTGAGCCAAGATAAATACATGCTTGGATTTGGCGACAATCTTAATACCCAGCATACCAGCGGTAATACGTTATACACCAGTAGCGTCTATCAAGATGCGTTTAAGTATGGCCGCATAAACTCAGGCGGTGCAAGCCAATTTCACTATGGTTACCAGGATGATGAAGAATATTATTCATTTGTTGATTCAGATGATTCGGATGATGAGAGAAGTGAACCTTTGCGTCAACGACAAAAAGATGGTTTCGTTTACTTAATCGATACACGCGGTCTCGAAGCCATACCGGTAGCAGATAATCGGCTACTCAATCCAAATAATACTGTTACAAACGACCGAGTCGTTGCAGGGGAAATACATGTTTCTGTTCCTCTGGAGGGTATTTCATCTGATCGTATTTGGTTAGTGAGCAGTGATGGGCGACGTGCTGTCAGGGTGAGTGACATCGCGCAACATGACGATCTTCACAATGAGCTGCGTGATCTGGGTGACCGCACTTTTGCAGGCGCAAACTCAGATATATACGATGGAATATTTTACAGAGCTCAGAGGAAAGGGTTAACTGTGCTGGATATTAGTGAAACAACTATGCCAGGAGCGCCGCGTAATATCCGTAACTACCGCTATTCTCACGACCGTCGTTTTAGTGGCGCCAACTTTGCTCATCAAATAGCGGTAGTTAATCCGAATAATCATGAAGAAATGACTATGGCCTGCCGATGGTTAAGCGAAGACAGTACATACAGAACCCTGGTTGATATTAATGGCAATCTTTATTCAACTAATGGGAATCAGCTTGAGGGAGAGAATGCAACACTGGCACAGAAAATAGCTAACAGCGCTATGCTGATGTCTCCGGGTCAGGCGAAAGTCCGTCTACTTTTTGTAGGAAAAAAACAAATTTCGACTCAAGAAACACATTTTCAAGAGACACAATGGAATAGCCAGTCATGGCCTGAAACCAAGAGCATGATCAGTCACTTTATTAATGCTCACCCGGTGTTAATACATAGTTATATATCCGAAGTTGAACTCAGTCAGATTATTTATCGAGAGCATCAGACTTCCTCACAAATTATCATTGATTATGCGGTACCTATAGTCATGAATCGTACGGGAAATACGGTGAAGGTGTACGATTTTATTGAGTTATCGCTTTCTCTTACCCCCTCAGATCTGATTAGTGAAAATCTCGGAAATCATCATCAGCAAGCAGGCGCGCATTATCCTGTGCCCGCGTCTTCTGTTGTAGTGAGTGGCTTGCTGAGTGCTCCCGGACAGGTTGAGCGCGATAATGTGGCTGACTGGGCAAAGCCGACTGTCAATCGGCAGCAGGTGGCGGTAGGCGGTGAGAGAAAGAGTCGGGTTATTATTCAGCTGGAAAATGATGATATCAGCTTGCGTGCAGCGTCGGATCTAGCGGGTAAACACCCCAACGAGGCGGTGATTTATCAGCGCGATAAGCAAGGCAATTTGCGTTTAGTGTATGGGGAGCCGGCGGCATTAGCAGGCGCGTTGAGCCTGTTTTTTGTCGGTCACGGACGGGGAGGTGAGCATGATGCGCATGATAATACCACGCTGGCGGGTTACAGTGCTCCGGAATTAGCGGCGGTGACCCAGCAGATTCATCAGGAATTGAGAACGCAATTTCCCCATGCTTTCCTTGAAAATATTGATAAATTAGTATTAATTGGCTGTGCCTTGGTTAATGATGAAAAAACCGATGGCTTTTTATTTAAGATGGCTCCCGAGCTGCTTAAGAGAGGCATGCACCCAGGCGAAATCGTCGGCTATGCCACTGAAATCGGCATCAGTAGGGCAGTCAGCGAACAGGGCAGAGGTCGTCGCCGTTATCCCTCGATGACGCCGGAGAGGGGAGATGTCTCTGCCCGTAACGTGCGCGTCAGTTTACGGCGGGATGAAACAGGTACGCGCTATTTACCACAGAATCGGCAACAGCGGCCGGCCTCAAAAAACTCTCCATTAGCGTCACAAGAATCGACGTTGCATCAAGTTGTTGAAACCGTACAAGACCGTCAGGATATCAGCTCATCGGATAAAAGCTTGATTAAAGGCGTGGACAGAGCGAAGGAAAGACTAGAGTTATCCCGCCTCAAGAGCGAGGTGCAAGCGGAAATCCTACGGCTAGGGGGAACCGAGTTTCGCTTTAAAAGATTTGGATCCACCGTCGACGGTAAAACCGAGCTTATTTTTGTTGCTAAAGTTAACGCTGAGCAGAGAGGAAAACTTGGCCAGGAAGGGGGGGGCGTCGAAAAACGCCTGACCAGCGATAGCGACGTTTTCGTTAGCATGCAAAATAAAATGCGGCAACTCGAGCCAGAAATTGCTCATGTGGATGGGGTCAGTACCATGAATGCGGCCTTTCTGGCGATGAACCTTTTGTCTCACCGGGGAGAGCAAGATGAATCACCGTGGAAAAAATTTGTCGGCGGCGCCAATTTAGCACAAATCATGCACGGAATAGGGCAGGATATGGGGCATCTTGTTAGCACCGTCAACATTTTGAGCGGGGCAGGCGCTAAAGCTGAAAGCATGTTAGGCAGGCTACTCGGTGGTGTGCGTTTCACTCATGCTGGGAGTGTTGTCAATGTAGCGGTTGATATCATCAATCTTGTGGATGCGGTTAAGGATTTGCAACAGATGCCAGAGGGGCCGCAAAAAGATTTTGCCATCACTCGGGTGGCATTGGCCGGTACGCAATTAACGGTTGATGGCACGCTGGCGGTATTAGGTGTGGTAGCCGGTTTTTCTCCCACTATTGCCAGTGGAATGGCGATAGCCGGGCCACTCAGTGTTCCTTTTGCCGGTGTGATGATAGGTGCTAATGCTTTGGTACAAGCAATGGCCTTTAATAATGCGCATTATCAGGTTGAAGTCAGTGAAATTATCGCGCCTTTTTGCCATGCTGGATCTCAAACTCCCCTCGCACCCACGGCAATCGCGCGACATGACAGTCGTCATCAAGGGGTGGTTTATCTTGAGCCTTATGTGCCGATACAAAAAATGCGGATTAACGGAAACCGCCTTTCGATTCAGCTGGCCGATATCAGGGTTCCCGAATTTAAAAATGATGGCTCGCGTAAACGGACGGGACGAAAGCTAAGTGCCTATCCTGCCTTTGGTATTAATCCAGCAACAGATTATCAACAATCTATTGCTTTGCAGGATAACACGGTATTGGTACTGCCTGCCGCTTTAGCAGGGGATTATGACTTTATGTATGATACCGGTGCCTGGGGGCGTTTTCAGGGAGAAGAGATATTTAACCGATTGCATCAACATTATGGCACCGCGTTTCCTCTCACTACAGACTGGTTGTCTGCGCCTAATGATGCTAATTTTATCCCCCGCGCCACAACCTACATCATAGAATTAGACAGCGGTACACGTTCTTTCACTTTTCAGCAGGGACAAGAGGTTAAAAGAATACCAGGCGATGATCATTTGGGTCTGAGAGCCGGTCATTTGCCCACCCCGGTGGTGGATGCGGAACATGCTGATCTGTTAACTTATGAATTTCAAGGCGCGGGAGGAACCACCTTTATCGACCTCGCCGATGATGCACGACACATTACCATTAAAGCGAGCAGTGACGAGCAAAAACGACACAGCGAACGTTGGGTATTGGATATCACACCCGATACATCCACCACGACATCTGAAGCGGGTCTCGCTCTGGTGCAATCACAAATAAGTCAATTACGGGTTAGAAAAACGGCGCAAGGGGCGATACTGACCTTAAAAGGGCATCCGGTCAATATTGTTGGCCCAATACCTAGAGAAATAACGCTTCAGTTGCGCTCAATAGCACTACCGGGTGTGACATTTAAACTCAGCTTATTAGCGGCCGCCGCGCAAGACAGCCCGAAATTTCAGATTACCCTAGCAGCAGACTCTATCGAGGCGTTATCGGGCAATAATCTTAAAAATATTCAACAGATTATGCAGAGTTATTTCAGTGATGACGTACGGTTTAGGCTTAACCCACAGGTGCGGGTGACTGTCCCGTTGGCAGAGAAGAATATCGCCAGCGGACTGCTTGATTTAACCACAGGGTGCTGGCAAGTGATAGATAATAATGGCGGTAAAGCTACGCATCCACATCTTTATCGCAGTGATGGAAAAGCTTTTGTGTTACTCGGGCGACCTGATGCACATATTACCAGTGTGGCACATATCGAATATGATCCCGAACAACAACAGCTTTATGCGGCGGGTATCACGCATCCCAGAGATAACCCTAAAACTAGCGTATCCTACCGCTATTATCCCCATTTGCCAGAAAATCAGCGCTATCAACGGATAGAAGCAACCTATATCGATGAAAAAAATGGCAAGGAAAAACAACCATTGATACAGCTAATCGAAGAAATCCACTCGGAATCCTCGCAAGCGGTTATCCGTGTCAATTCTCCCTTAGAAGGTTTAAGCGCAGAGTATGCTTGGGATGGAGCGGTTACCCCTGTCAATTCTCCCTTAGAAGGTTTAATCAATGGCACGCAACAATTTTTCAAAAAAATAGAATGGGAGCAGAATAATTGTCACTTTATTGTTGAACGCAACGATAGTGTCAGCAAATCGACATTGACGGTTATTGCGCTCCCTTCGACATCCTTGGCGGAATTTTCTATCAGTCGCCTTGGCGCTGATTTTTCAAAAAAATACGGGAATGCGTTATCTTCTATTACGCTGTCACTGCAAGATGATACACGTAAAATTGATTTGTTGGGTTTGCCCAGGATACCGCTGAATGTATTTGCTCATGTAGATACAAAAATAGTGGGTGCACAGCCCGATACCACATTTTTTTTACACAGTGAAACGTTGCCCCATATCACCTTTAAATTGACGGCTTCGCCGTCAGTCGCCGATGGAGAAAATCTTAAATGGAAGCTGTCGTTATATGCTGAAAATCGGGAAGCGTTACAGGGTGAGAGCAGGGAAAAAATAGTACGTCTATTACAGCACAAAAAAAATGACTCTTGGTTATTGCAGGATCTGGGCACATCGGTTCCATACTCGATAGGCAATAACCCTGACGGCGAGGCTGAAGGTGTATTTGAGTTAATTCCGTTGTTAAGCTCAGAGAGTCCTGCTGCAATAGTCAGTAAAGTGCCGGCTGATAGCGCGGGCATGCGGGATGCGATAAATGCTTTCGATGGAGAAAAGGAGAACCTAGGGGTAAGAGATGAGGTTCTTCTGCCTTCGCAGCGACCGGATTGGCTGATCACCGCAAGGGCGAGTTAATCTTTACGATCCGCTGTATTTGGTGGCTTTTGGTACAGCGGTCGCAAATTATTAAAAAATTTTGCTTTAGGTTGAAAACGTTTTTTAACCTGTTTTTTGCGCTTTTTGTTGTTGGCGCCGTTGGCTGAAAAAAGTACTGAGCATCTGTGAGCATGCATCAACCAATACCCCAGCAGTGATCTCAACCTGATGGTTCATCGCAGGATGGTTTAACAGGGTTAACGCGCCCACCGCGCCGATTTTATTATCATTGGCACCATAGACTAAACGGCTAATGCGGCTATGTATCATGGCACCGGCACACATCACACAGGGCTCTAAAGTGACATACAAAGTAGCGTCGGGTAAGCGGTAATTTTTTTGCTGCTGCCCTGCTTGACGCAATGCCATAATTTCTGCATGTGCGCTAGGATCGTGATGAATAATAGGTTGATTCCAGCCTTCACCAATTATTTTATTCTGTAGAACTAACACTGCGCCTACAGGCACTTCGCCTGCCGCTTGCGCCCGCGCTGCTAATTTCAGCGCCGCCGCCATCCAATGTTCATCATTATGTTCAGTAAGCATCATTATTTTTATATTTTTATATTTTTGCTCTGGCCAGGGCTAGCCTTCGATAATAACGGTAGCACAAGCATAAAGCCTTTCATCGGTGATCGATACATGCAGAAATTTCATGCCTCGCTGGTTGGCGAGTGTTAAGGCACGACGATGTAAGTACAGTATCGGTTTGCCTAGGCTGTCATTAATCAGCTCAAATTGGTTAAACGCGACACCATCGCGCATTCCCGTTCCCAGCGCTTTTGCCGCAGCTTCTTTGACGGCAAAACGTTTTGCGAGAAAACGCACTGCTTGTGAATGTTGTAAATAGCATTGAAGTTCAGAAGGGTGAAGGATCCGCCGTGCCAATTTTTCTCCATTGCGCTCTACAATGGATGCGATACGCTGGATTTCGACAATGTCTGTACCTAATCCCAAAATAGCCATTTATACTCTTCGCCTTTCAAGTCGCGGCTTTGTTAGCTACGGCTGTTCGCCGTGCTGCAATGACGCGCTTCTCTCATTAATTGTTTCATGTCTCTGATCGCAGCATCTAACCCGGTTATCACTGCGCGGCTAATAATAGCATGGCCAATATTGAGCTCATGAATTTCTGGCAGTGCCGCTATCGGTTTTACATTATGATAATGTAAACCATGGCCGGCATTAACTTTTAAGCCCTGTGCTGTGGCATAGCGTGCTGCTTTAGTAATACGCTCTAATTCGTTATCTCTATCCAGCTCAGTAGCATCCGCATAGGCGCCGGTGTGAATTTCAATATAAGGGGCACCTGTCTTAACTGCCGCCTCAATTTGATCATTATCCGCATCGATAAATAATGAGACCTGAATGCCGACCGCTGACAATCTTTTTACCGCTGCTGTGATGGTTTCCAATTGATCCACGACATTCAGCCCGCCCTCAGTGGTGATTTCCTGCCGATTTTCAGGCACTAGGCAACAAAAATGCGGTTTTAATTGACAGGCGTTGTCGATCATCTCTTTGGTCACTGCCATTTCCAGATTCATACGGGTGCCGATGGTTTTGCGTAAAAGTTCGACATCAGGATCCGTAATATGGCGTCGATCTTCACGTAAATGGACGGTAATGCCATCTGCTCCTGCCTGCTCGGCGATACCAGCTGCGAAAATGGGATCAGGATAATTCGTTCCACGGGCATTACGTAATGTCGCAATGTGATCAATATTAACGCCTAGCCGTAGATCAGTCATAACCACTCCTTACGCTTAAAAATTGCTTTACTTTAATATACCCAATGAATTTCGCGTTACGGCAAGGCGGCAATCAAGCGAATCCCAGGAGTGTACAAGTAGTACATGACTGGGATGAGAGTGTGCAGCCAACGCCGCCGTAACTTGAAAGGCGAAGGGTATAGACCTTTTTCGAAACCGTAGCGAGTGATACGGAGTCAAGGCGCCCGGCGCACAGCAACCTTCGTTGCCATAAGTACATGAGGATTGCGCGCACCGGGCAACGCAGGATCTGTATCACGCAGTAGGTTTCGGAGGAGGTCTAATCGTCGCCATAGCCCAGGCTACGCAACGCCCGTTCATCATCCGCCCAGCCTGATTTGACTTTTACCCATAATTCTAAATGTATTTTACAGGCAAACATCTTTTCCATCTCTTCACGGGCTTCAGTGCCGATCTTTTTAATTTTTTCGCCTTTATCGCCGATAACTATTTTTTTTTGGCCGTCACGCTCTACTAAAATGAGGCCGTTGATATTGTATCCCTTTCTTTTATTGGTCATATACCCTCCGCCTTTGAAGCCGCCGCGTTGTTGGCTGCGGGTGCTCGCCGAATCACGTAGTTGTCTACGCTCATCGGTCGATCGCCCTGGCCGCCTAGCGGCAACTTCAAAAGCGAACGGTACAAAGCGCTCAATTTCAACGGTGACGGAGTAAGGCAGCTCATCGCCGAGAAAACGCATGAGTTTTTCACGGATCATTTCTGATGCCATAAAACGTTGAGAACGATCAGTGATGTAGTCTTCAGGGAAATGATGTTCAGCTTCTGGCATGTGTTTGCGTACAATATCGGCGATGGTATCAAGATTCTTCCCCTCTTGTGTCCGCTGTTTTTTTTCCGACGCTTCAGCGATAACAGGTAAAATGCCAATAAAATTAATTTTTTTACGCAGAAAATCGATATGCGGTAAGAGTTTCGCTTTATCGGTGACATTATCCATTTTATTGATGACCAGTAATACTGGACAGTTCACATGGCTCAGCTTGTTCATTACCATTTCATCATCGGCGATCCAATGCGTTCCTTCAACGACAAAAATAATCAGCTCCACATCTCCGATAGCGCTGCTTGCCGCTCGATTCATTAAGCGGTTAATGGCACGCTTTTCTTCAATATGTAATCCTGGGGTATCGATATAAATGGTTTGATAAGCCCCTTCGGTATGGATCCCCATAATACGGTGCCGCGTGGTTTGAGGTTTACGTGAGGTAATGGAAACTTTTTGTCCCAATAATGCGTTGAGCAACGTGGATTTGCCCACATTCGGTCGTCCAACAATGGCAACAAAGCCGCAGTGCTGTTTTTCTTTCTCGCTCATACGAGCTCCAGTTTTATCAATGCTTTTTCCGCTGCTGCTTGCTCAGCCTTGCGACGACTTAATCCGCAGCCTCTCACTGTTATTTCCTGCTTAGTCAAATTATTCTCTCGACAAGGAATAATAAATTTACAGTGAATAATAAATTTTTGTTCGTGTGCTTCGCCATGAACTTGTGTGACTAAATAAGAAGGCAGCGGAAGATGGTGACTTTGTAAATATTCTTGTAAACGTGTTTTCGGATCTTTTTGTTTTTCACCCGGACTGATTTCCGCTAATCGTTTTTCATACCACGTTAACAGCAGTCGTTCGGTTGTTTGTATGTCGCTGTCTAAAAATATTCCACCGATAAGCGCTTCTACCGTATCAGCCAAAATCGATTCGCGCGGGCTTTTTCCATTTTTTAATTCGCCTTTTCCTAAGTACAAACATTTTCCTAGATCGAATTCATGTGCTATCTCAGCCAGGGTTTTTCCTCTGACTAAGGTTGCGCGCATTCGACTCATATCCCCTTCATTGATGTCAGAAAAGCGTTGATATAGCGCTTTAGCAATAAAAAAATTTAAAATAGCATCACCTAAAAATTCAAAACGTTCATTATGTTTGCTGCTGGCGCTACGATGTGTCAGCGCTTGCACTAAAAGCGCGCGCTGTTTAAAAGCATAGCCCAGCCTTGTTTCTAATTTTTTTATGATGATAGGATCCATGGCTTACCATATATTAAATATACCCTTTGCCTTTCAAGCCGCCGCGTTGTTGGCTGCGGGTGTTCGCCCGAATCACGTAGTATGTCTACGCTCATCTTCCTTACGCTCTGGCCGCGACGCTGCAACTTGAAATTCATTGGGTATAGACTAATTAATACTCCCAATACGATTGAAGCGTACTCCCGTTGGCCATTCACCTTCTTGCTTCTCAAAGCTCATCCAGATAGCTGTCGCTTTACCCACCAAATTACGCTCTGGTACAAAGCCCCAATAACGACTGTCTGCACTATTGTCTCGGTTATCACCCATCATAAAATAATGACCTTCAGGCACGACCCATTGGCCAAGTGGATAATTTCCTTGTTGATAATAGGAACCCAGCTGATCGTGAGCGCCAGGGACAGCTAAAATGGAGTAAGCCGTTGATCCCATATGTTCATTATTGGTATACAAACGGATCTCTTCATCAGATATCTCTTTATTGAGCGGGATTTGGAAAAAGCCCGAGCTGGGATCACCGTCACCCTGAAAGCGGAAACGCTGTACCTGATCGCTAGGCTGCCATCCACTGTAACTGATACTTAAGCTTTCATCACAGGCTTTACCCGTGGGACAGGACGGTTGCACGGTTATCTGTTTTGTTATTGGATCATAACTGATTCGATCACCCGGTAAGCCAATAACCCGTTTAATATAGTCTAAGCGGGGATTTAACGGATATTTAAACACAGCAACATCACCACGCTTAGGATGACCGGTTGGGATCAGTGTTGTTTGAGTGATGGGATCTTTAATGCCATAAGCGTATTTTTTTACCAAAATAAAATCACCGATTAATAAATTTGGCATCATTGAGCCTGAAGGGATCTGAAAAGGCTCATAGATAAATGAACGCATAACAAAGACGAGTGCTAATACCGGAAAGATAGAAACCGCATGCTCTATCCAACTGGGTTGTTTGGCCATTTTTGTCAGTGTATCGCTCTCTACTGTATTGCTCATGTTGTTAGGCAGTGTACTGGCCGTCGCATTCATTGCCGCCACTTTTCGCAGGCGAGCCGGACCCCATTTAAAACGTTCAAAACACCAAATAGTCCCTGTCACCAGCGTTGCTATAGCTAGAATCAAGGCGAATATATTAGCCATGCAATCTATCTCCTATTGATTAGACCTCTTTCGAAACCTGTTGCGTGACGCGAATCCTGCGTTGCCCGGTGCGCGCAATCTTCATGTACTTATGGCAACGAAAGTTGCTGTTGCGGTTTTGAAAGAGAGCTATTACTTACTATTTTTACCAACGTGTAAAATAGCCAGAAAGGCTTCTTGTGGGAGTTCGACATTGCCAACTTGTTTCATCCTCTTTTTGCCTTCTTTTTGTTTTTGTAATAATTTTTTCTTACGACTGACATCACCGCCGTAACATTTTGCCAATACATTTTTACGCAATTGTTTTACCGTAGAGCGGGCAATAATGTGATTACCGATAGCGGCCTGAATGGCGATATCAAATTGCTGACGTGGGATAAATTCTTTCATTTTTTCTACTAAATCACGACCCCGATATTGGGCGTTGTCACGATGGGTGATCAACGCCAACGCATCGACACGCTCGCTATTAATCAGCACATCAACCCGCACCATATCCGCCACTTGAAATCTAATAAAATTATAATCTAACGAAGCATAACCCCTGGAGGTTGATTTCAGACGATCAAAAAAATCAAGCACCACTTCAGCCATGGGAATATCATAAGTCAAGGCAACTTGGTTGCCGTGATAAACCATGTTTTTTTGCACCCCACGTTTTTCGATACAGAGTTTGATGACGTTACCTAAATACTCCTGTGGTAATAACATATGGCATTCGGCAATGGGCTCCAGTAACGCTTGAATATTATTTAATGGGGGCAGTTTTGATGGGCTATCAACGTATAGGATCTCGTTGCTGGTGGTTTGTATTTCATATACTACGGTGGGGGCTGTAGTAATCAATTCAAGATTGTATTCACGTTCCAGACGTTCTTGAATGATTTCCATATGTAGTAATCCAAGGAAACCACATCGAAAACCAAACCCTAGCGCAGTAGAACTTTCAGGCTCATAAAATAACGAAGCATCATTCAGGCTGAGTTTGCCAAGTGCATCACGGAAAACTTCATAATCTTCAGAGCTGATGGGAAATAAACCTGCATAAACCTGTGGTTTCACTTTTTTAAAGCCAGGTAAAGGGGTTTCAGCCGGTTTATGGCTTAACGTCAGGGTATCACCTACCGGCGCGCCCAAAATGTCTTTGATGGCACAGACTACCCAGCCGACTTCGCCGCAATTTAATTGATCGCGATCAAGCCGTTTTGGTGTAAAGATCCCTAAACGATCAGCATGATAACTCTGCCCTGTGCTCATGACTTGAATTTTATCGCCTTTATGCAGGGTGCCATTTTTAATGCGAATTAAAGCAACTACGCCTAAATAATTATCAAACCACGAATCTATAATCAGAGCTTGTAATGACCCTTCAATATTTCCTGTTGGTGGGGGAATATCACGTACCAAACGTTCCAGTACATCGGCTACACCAACCCCTGTTTTGGCTGAACAACGAACCGCATCAATAGCACTAATACCCACGATATCTTCAATCTCTTGCGCGACACGATCAGCATCAGCCGCCGGCAGATCAATTTTATTCAGCACCGGCACCACTTCCAGATCCATTTCCATCGCGGTGTAACAATTAGCTAATGTTTGCGCTTCCACCCCTTGACCTGCGTCAACGACCAATAATGCGCCTTCGCAAGCGGCCAATGAGCGGGAGACTTCATAAGAGAAATCAACATGCCCTGGGGTATCAATAAAATTAAGCTGATAGGTCTGACCATCCTGAGCTTGGTAATTTAGCGTAACACTTTGTGCTTTAATCGTGATGCCACGCTCGCGTTCTAATTCCATAGAATCGAGCACTTGTGCCGCCATTTCACGTTCGGTTAACCCGCCGCAGATCTGAATAAGACGATCAGATAGCGTTGACTTACCGTGATCAATATGGGCAATAATGGAGAAATTTCGTATTAACTTCATTGATAAATTCTTGCTCTTAGGAGAGGGGATTGCTGTTTTTTATACACTATAGCCAAACCAGTTTAATTTAATTCTGTGTTGTCGTCGCTTGCCGTACTATTTGTACTGTCTGTACTCCTCCGCCTTGAATCAAATTAAACTGATTCGGCTATATGCCCTTCGCCTTTGAAGCTGCCGCTAGGCGGCCAGAGCGTGAGACCCGATGAGTGTAGACATACTACGTGATTCGGGCGAGGGCTCGCAGCCAATAACGTGGTGGCTTCAAAGGCGAGGGGTATATCAATTCAAATTCGTTTGCATATTACACTAGACTGCTTGCATAACCTACTGTGTGTTTGAAATCTTCTTTAGCAGGGGCTGAAAATAGTAGACTTCTTTCGAGAGTGACGTTATTTCACATCTATCCCTTTAGCCTGCAAATCGGCATGATAAGAAGAACGAACAAGAGGACCACAAGCCGCATGAGTAAATCCCATCGCCGTAGCTTGTTCTTTCATTTCATCAAATTCACTTGGACTCACATAACGCTGCACGGGCAAATGGTGCCTACTTGGTTGTAAATATTGTCCTAAGGTTAACATAGTGACATCATGGCGACGTAAATCTTGCATAACCTCAATAATCTCTGCTTTAGTTTCACCTAACCCCACCATGAGGCCTGATTTGGTTGGGATACTGGGGTGTGCCGCTTTAAAAGCTTTCAATAGTTTTAGAGACTTTTCATAGGTTGCGCCTGGACGTACTTGCCGGTAAATTCGGGGCACATTTTCCAGATTGTGGTTAAATACATCAGGGGGGGTTTTAACTAAAATATCCAACGCCCGATCCATACGTCCACGAAAATCGGGTACTAATGTTTCAATTTTAATGTCTGGATTTTCTGCGCGGATCGCTGAAATACAATCAGCAAAATGTTGCGCGCCGCCATCACGTAAATCATCACGATCTACCGAGGTGATCACCACATAACGTAATCCCATATCTTTAATGGTTTGCGCCAATTTTTTGGGTTCATTGCTATCGGGTGGCAGGGGACGCCCATGCGCAACATCACAAAAGGGGCAACGGCGAGTGCAGATGGCGCCCAATATCATAAAAGTCGCGGTACCATGATTAAAACATTCAGAGAGATTAGGACAAGATGCCTCTTCACATACCGAATGCAGACCATTTTTACGCATGGCGGCTTTGATGGCTTGAATACGATGGGAATCAACCGGCAGTTTTATTTTCAGCCAGTCAGGCTTAGCTAATAATGGCTCAGGCTCGCTCATCACCGTTTTAACCGGAATTAATGCTGTTTTATCGGCATCACGGTATTTTATTCCTGGCTCGATGTGGATCGGTTTGTTCATATTATAAAATTTCTATTGGAGTTGGAGGAGGTTGCGGTAACCAAGCTGTTGGATAAATTTTTTGACCAAAATCGGTTGTATCTCTTCAAGCGTAATAGGGCTACTCACCAATGCACTGACTTGCGTCATTTTCATATTCGCATAACCGCAAGGATTGATAGACGAAAAAGGGGTGAGATCCATGGCGACATTCAGTGCTAATCCATGTAGCGAGCAACCTTTATGTATTCGTAAGCCTAAAGAGCAAATTTTTTGTTGCTGAACATAAATACCAGGCGCTTTAGCATCAGCGTAAGAAAGAATACCGAAACAAGCTAATGTTTGTATTACTGTTTTTTCCATTGCTGTGATTAATTGACGTGGGCTGATCTTTAACCGGTTGAGATCTATCATCAAATACATCACCTGCTGACCAGGGCCATGATACGTAATTTGTCCTCCCCTATCACTTTGAAAAACCGGAATGTCACCCGGTGCCAGGAGATGTTCAGCTTTACCCGCTTTCCCTTGGGTAAAAATAGCGTGATGTTGTACCAGCCAGATTTCGTCTAGCGTTGTTGGCTTGCGCTGTTCTGTCAGATCGTGCATCGCCTGCCATACCAGATGGTAGGGTTTTAACTCGAGTTGTCGCAAAATAATGTGCTCTGGAGGCGAACATGTTGACATAGCATTTCATTTATATTTGTATAGCCGAATCATTTTAATTTTATTCAAGGCGAAGAGTTATAGTACGGTAAGCGCCGACAACACTTAAATCAAGTTAAAATGATTTGGCTACAAGACCACACGAACCAACGGCAGATCTGCCAATTCTCTATATAAGGTTTCTATTTGTTTAATATTCACCGCTTTAATGGTAATAGAGATCGAATGATAGCGGTTTTTGCTACTGGTTGTCACTTTCGGTGCGTAATCTCCTGGCGCGTAGCGTTGCACTACTTCAACCACCTGATCAGGTAATTTTGGATCAGCGATCCCCATTACTTTGTAGGTAAAAAAACAAGGAAATTTAAGCAGTTCATTTAATTTTGTTTTCATTATTTATTTTTATTCCTTTTTTAACCGAACCAGCGATGAAATAGCAGAATGATATGGTCGAGAGCACGGCTGAAGATACCACCTTCTTTTACTTCACTCATGACGACTAAAGGACGCTGATCGATGGTTTTACCATCAAGTTGAAAATTAATGGTACCTACCACTTGATTTTTTACCAGAGGGGCGTGGAGCTCCGTGCTATTGAGAACATAACTGGCTTTCAAATCAGCGATTCTACCGCGTGGAATAGTTAAGTAGACATCTCTTTCTGCACTTAATTGAACGCGATCACTGTCGCCGAACCAAGCAGGCTCTGAGGCAAATTCTTTACTGGCTTTCAAAGGCTCCACGGTTTCAAAAAAACGAAAACCCCATGTCAGCAATTTTTTGCTTTCGATTTCACGTTTTTTACTTGAACTAGCACCCAATACTACCGAGATCAAACGCATGGATCCTTGGGTTGCCGAGGTAACGAGATTATAACCTGCTGATTTAGTATGGCCGGTCTTGATCCCATCAACCTGCAAATCTTTATCCCAAAGTAAACCGTTACGGTTTCGTTGCCGAATTTTATCGAAGGTAAATTCTTTTTCTTTATAGATAGCGTATTCTTCAGGTACATCGCGAATCAATGCTTGGCTAATCAATGCCATATCACGCGCTGAACTGTACTGCCCTTGTGCATCTAATCCATGTACGGTTTTAAAATGTGTATTTTGTAGTCCGAGGGTCGCTGCATAATTATTCATTAGGCTAACAAAGTGATCTTGATCACCTGCAACATAATTGGCCATAGCAACACAGGCGTCATTACCGGATTGTAGATTAATGCCTCGACTCAGATCAGCAACAGAAACGCTATCACCTGGTTTGAGGAACATCAAGGAAGAGCCTTTGAATTGAGGATTACCGGTTGCCCATGCATCGGTACCGATGGTAACCCGATCACTATGACTGATTTTTCCTGATTTAACAGCTTGCCCAATAATATAACTTGTCATTATTTTAGTGAGACTGGCGGGGTCACGTCGGGCATCTGCATTGTCTTCTGCTAAAACTTGGCCTGAATGATAATCCATCAGAATATAAGCTTCAGCGTTTATTTTAGGTACGTTAGGGAGAGGATTATTTAAACTGGTATTTTTTGTAAAAGAGGTGTCCGCGAAAGAAGTGGTACCTATCACCATCGCACTGAAAAACACGATGCTATTGATTAAAAATGAATTAAAAATATGTTTCATCAGCTGTCCCGCTATCAGTAAAAACAAGTCAATAGTGCCGCCACTATAACAAAAGTGGATGTCTCGATTTTATAAATTTTTGGATAACATTTTTCGATGGGAATGTATTGACATAATAATGCCAAATCCGGCCATTAAGACAATGAGGGCTGAGCCTCCGTAACTAATTAACGGCAAAGGTACGCCCACAACGGGCAAGATCCCACTTACCATACCAATATTAACAAAAACATAAACAAACAAAATCAGCATCAAGGCTCCGATCATCACACGGCCAAAAGTGGTTTGTGCACGAGCGGCGATGATCAAGCCTCGCATAATGATAGATAAATAAAGTACTAATAAAACTAATACGCCGAATAATCCTAATTCTTCCGCCAAGACAGCAAAAATAAAGTCAGTATGGCGTTCAGGTAAAAATTCTAACTGTGACTGAGTACCATGTAACCAACCTTTACCGAATAATCCCCCGGAGCCAATGGCAATTTTTGATTGGATAATGTGATACCCTGCCCCCAAAGGATCTTTTTCCGGATCAAGCAGCATCATGACGCGATCATGTTGATAATCATGCATCAAAAAAAACCAAAGAATAGGAATAAAGGCAGCGACCAATAAAACAGCAACGCTAATTAAACGCCAACTCATTCCTGCGAGGAACAGCACAAATAAGCCAGAGAGTGCAATAAGGATCGCGGTGCCCAAATCGGGTTGTGTTGCTACCAGTAAAGTGGGGGTAAAAATAAGAATGAGGGCGATCAGGGTATTTTTAAACGATGGCGGGCAAAGATCACGATTCATAAAACGTGCCACCATCAAAGGTACTGCAATTTTAGCAATTTCGGAGGGTTGAAAACGGATAAAACCGAGATCAAGCCAGCGCCTTGCTCCTTTGCTGATTTGGCCAAATACACCAACCAGCACCAGTAAAACAATACAAATAAGGTAAAGATAAGGAGCCCAGCTCTCGTAGGTTCGTGGCGGGATTTGCGCCATCAGCAACAGCGTAAACAAACCGAACACTATCTGTGTGATCTTACGCTCCATCATGCCGACATCCTGCCCACTGGCACTCCACATAATAAAGGCGCTATAAGCTAATAAAAGCAAAATACAGATAAGTAACGGCATATCGATATGAATTTTAGACAATAGCGCCTGTTTTTGGTGATTATCCGTCATCGCGTAATGGCCTTTCTGTGTTCGAGAGCTGAAGCTCTGCATTCGGTAATGTTTTTTCGTTGTCATTGCGCAGCGCATAGTCGAGGATCTGGCGTGTAATACTCCCTATACTGGCACCCGAGCCCCCGTTTTCTAACACAATAGTAACGGCTGCCCTTGGATTATTAAAAGGGGCAAAGGCCGTCATTAATTTATGATCGCGCAAACGTTCGGCAATTTTACTTGCATTGTAGGTTTCATAACTATAAACCTGTGCAGTACCTGATTTAACCGCCGCTTTATAAGGGGCGTCAGCAAAACTTTTGTGAACGGTACCATTAGGACGATTAGCAACACCATACATCCCTTCTTTTGCTATTTCCCAATACTGAGAATCAATATCGCTCATCTGAACCAGTTCTTTCTGTTGGTAAGGTATCAATACGCCCTCTATTTTTGTGTTTGCTAATAGATGAGGGCTTTTGACAACCCCGTTGTTGACTAGTGTCATTAATACCTTTGCCATTTGAATGGGGGTTGCGCTCCAATAACCTTGACCTATGCCGACGGGGATAGTATCTCCTAGATACCAAGGTTTTTTATGACGTTTTTGCTTCCATTCACGGGTTGGCATTACACCGGAAGCTTCTTCGGATAAATCGATGCCAGTGTACTCACCATAACCAAATTTTGTCATCCATTCCGATAATCGATTAATACCCATGTCGTACGCTATCTGATAAAAAAAAGTATCGGATGACTCTTCTATGGCTTTCACAATATTGACACGACCATGACCCCATTTTTTCCAGTCACGAAAGCGTTTTTCTGAGCCAGGCAATTGCCACCAGCCAGGATCAAACAGGCTGGTATTTTTGTTGATCACTCCGGCACTCAGTGCTGAAACTGCGATATAAGGTTTGACCGTTGAGGCGGGCGGATAAACGCCTTGAGTAGCACGGTTGATGAGAGGGCGGTTAGGATCATTGAGTAATGTTTGATAATTTTTCGTCGAAATGCCATTGACAAATAAATTTGCGTCATAGCTTGGATTAGACACCAAAGCTAATATACCGCCGGATCGTGGATCAGTCACCACCACGGCAGCACGGCTGCCACTAATTAATTTTTCGATGTGGATTTGTAATTTTAGATCCAATGTTAAGTAAATATCTTTTCCCGCTTGCGGAGGCTGCTCCTTTAATTGCCTTATCACTCGGCCTCTATTATTAACCTCCACTTCTTCATAACCTGTTTTGCCGTGTAAAATGGATTCATAATAACGTTCTATTCCCAATTTACCTATATCATGCGTTGCGGCGTAATTCGCTAGTACGCCTTCTTTATTGAGGCGTTCCACTTCTTTATCGTTGATTTTGGCAACGTAGCCGATGACATGAGTCAAGCTAGCCCCATAGGGATAATAACGCCGTTGATAACCGTTGACTTCTATACCGGGGAAATTAAATTGATTGATGGCAAAACGCGCAACCTGTACTTCGGTAAGAGGGGTTTTTAGTACAATTGAAGTAAAACGGCGTGAACGTTTGCGTTCTTTTTCAAAGTTAGCGATATCTTCGTCGGTCAATTCAACGATTGGCCGTAATGCTTCCAGTGTTGCGGGCAAATTTTCTACTTTTTCTGGCATCAATTCCAGCTGATAAATAGTACGATTTAACGCTAATGGCTCGCCATTACGGGCATAAATAATGCCACGACTTGGCGCAATGGGAACCAGTTTGATGCGATTTTCATTAGAACGTGTTTGATAAATTTCAAAACGAGTAATTTGCAGATGGTATAAATTCGCGATTAAAACCGCGCTTAACACTAGAACACCAAAAACGGCAATTAAAGCACGGCGAACGAAAAGGTCAGACTCTGCTGAGTAGTCACGAAAAGGGGTACATTTTTTTTTCATTCGGCTAATGCTATTTCATTTTATTCAGGTTGATCTTCCAATTATCCCCGATGGGTAAGGGTGGCTGCTCTTATTGATGTTGATGGCTCTTGATACTGATTGTGCGTTGACAGGTTCTCCGACTGAAATTGTTGAGGGGAGCCTGCCTTGAAAGGTTGGGTTTTACAGCACATTGGATAAAATATATCGCAAAAAAAGAGGGATCACCACGTTACCCCAAAAAATAACAGGTTAAGGTAAAATTTCCTTTCAGAAGAACAAATATTGCTCTAAATAACAGCAAAATTGTTAACCTAGACTAAACTGGTTAGAGATTTCCAGCCAACAAAAAAGGAAAATATCATGGTTAACGGTTACTATGAAATTAAAAAAGCGAAAAACGGGCAATATTATTTTAATTTAAAAGCAGGCAACCACGAGATTATCTTGACGAGTGAGATGTATGTTAGTAAAGCCTCGGCAGAAAATGGTATCGCTTCGGTACAAACGAATTCCCCCGATGAAAAGCAATATGAAGTGAAGCTTAATGTTAGAAATGAACCTTATTTCTTATTGAAAGCTAAAAATCATCAAGTCATTGGTAAGAGCGAATTTTACAGTTCTGATGCAGCAGCCCAAAAGGGGATTGCTTCTGTTAGCCGTAATGGCAAGACAACGGATGTGCGCGATCTTAGCGATAAGGAACTGTAATTTTTAGTAGACTTCTGGCAAAACCTACTGCGTGGTACGAAGTTAAATCTTCAGTAGGTTTTGCCAGGAGTCTACTTTTTTGAATAGACCTCTTTCCAAACCGTAGTTCGTTATGCTAAGTCAAGGTGCCCGGCGGGGGCGCTTCGTTGCCATGCAGTACATGAGGATTACGAGCACCGAGCAATGCAGAATTAGCGTCACGCAGTAGGTTTGAAAAGAGGTCTAATAAAAATCATCCGTTCTCATCAACAAATATCCCCCCTTGTCCAAACATTAATAATTGTCCGTTTAGCCATATTGGGGTAACAAGGGGCGTATTATGCTGTGTAAAATCATCTATTAATCCATCGACCATGAGACCGGAAGTGGGATTATGGTAAAAAATAGGCGTGTAATGGTATTGAAGTTGTTGTCCTGGTAAGGATTTTTGCACGAACTTCCCTCTAAAAATAAAGCGATTATCATTTGGATCAATAATAGTACTGATCAGTGTATTTTGGCTGATAACTATTTTGGCATCATAAATTTCTTTTTTTTTCGACAGTAAATCGTAAAAACCAATTTGTAGGTGATTTATTTTTTTATTTGTCGTTAACTCGCTAGCACTAAAAACGGAAGACGGGGCTAGCCATTGGATTATCATTAACAGGATAAAATTAGTTATCACAGGGAAGCATTTCATTCATTTTTCTCTCTGTTTCACGGTAAATGAGATGATTTAGATTTTTATTGTCAAGACGCCAATGATAGATGCTCATATTGAGCTGTTGTTTTTTACAATCATTCTCAATGACGAAGGTGTAATCGAGTTTACGTAGTGATAGATGATAATAAATACTCAAGCGCATTTTTTTTGCTTTACTGTTTTTATTAAGTAAAAACAGCGTATCTTTTAATCTATCATGAAGATCGTCTTCATTTTTTATGCGCTGCGTCATATCCTTTATTTGAAATAAACGGATATGGCTATAAAGATTCTGTTTTTGTTCTTCGGCAAAGAAATGGGGTGATGAATGGCTATGAGGATTGATAACAAACAGAATGCAGCCACTGACCGCAATCGTTAATAAAAGAGTGAAAATTATTTTGACTCTCGCTAATAAAAATATTTTTTTTGCCAACAACCACCAAGAAACCAGAATCGATTTTTTCGTGTTAAAGTTTGGGCTATGGGTTACTGTCAGCTGAAAGCGATCTTTTTCAGCTGGCTGAAAAGCGCTGTTATTATCTTGATATTGTTTATTTTGATCTTTATCTGCATCATGATTATTGTCATCAGTGAGGTTATACCCTTCGCCTTTGAAGCCGCCACGTTGTTGGCTGCGGGTGCTCGCCGAATCACGTAGTTGTCTACGCTCATCGGTCGGTCGCCCTGGCCGCCTAGCGGCAACTTCAAAGGCGAAGGGTATATTTTTCGGATGAATGTTTTCATTTGCCGATGAGGGATCCTCTTGTTCGATAGCGATACAATAAGAAGCATCGAATAAATAACCTTTTTTAGGGATGGTTTGAATAATACGCTGTTGTTTTTTATTATCATTCAGTGCGCTCCTCAAGGTATGAATTGCATTGGGCAGGCTATTGTTACCAATCACACGTTTTTCCCACACTAAATGGGTCAGTTGATCACGAGAAAGGATCTCGCCTGCATGCTGTAACAAGATATCGAGCAATTTTAGTTGATACTCACCAAGGCGTCTTGTCTCACCAGAATATTGATGAGTCATGCAACCGGAATAAAGATCAATCCGCCAATTATTAACAGAATATAAACGTTTTTTCATGGCAATGATTCAACATATACCCAATGAATTTCGAGTGACGGCAAGGCGGTAATCAATTGAATCCCCGAAGTGTATAAGTAGTACATGATAGGGTGAGAGATCGTTGCCAACGCCGCCGTAACTTGAAAGGCGAAGGCTATATAAGCAAAAAGTGTCATGTCAATCCTTATATTTACCTAAATAGCGAAAAATATTCCACTTGGTATCCGATTTACCTTCAGATAATAGTTTTAATATAAGACAATGAATATTTTTGATTGTCTTTTTTTTAATTTTGTGTTTTTCAACATTGTTGAAACAAGAGATAGACATTTTAAATAAAATTTAAGTTATTTAATCAATTTAATATTTTTACTCTACAAAGAAAAAATAATCAATAGTTTGATGATTAATAGACTAATTTCTTTTGATTTTGCGTCAGGACAAAATTGAATTGTTTTTATATATTCTTGAATTTAATTGATAAATATTTAATTTTCACACTGCTATGATAAAGATTTCAATTAAATTTAAGAATTGTTAATAAATATAATTAATTATGTAAAAAATATGTTTTTTCTGGTTCGATATTAATAATTTTACAACAAGCTTAAATAAGTCGGTTTTTTATTTAAAATTAGCCAAAAAATGTCGATTCTTCATTCCTTTTATCCCTGATTTTATTATTTTAATCGCCGATTATCTTAATTAAATTGATTTAATTTCTCCGATGCAAATGTCGCTTATATCAGGTACCAACAAGGAGCTAATAGGTAGCCCCTTCATTAAGGAGATATTAATCATGCCAGTAAGCTCAGTAACTTCGACTAATGCCCATGCAGCGATTAGAGACAGTAACAAAGAAATGGATATGGCTTCGGATAGAATTGCCCGTAATTCACGTAATTTAAGTCCATCTGAAGAACAAATTCTTAACGGTATGAAAGCGGCTGCTAGTGGGACACGTGTTGCTTTGCGTAACCTTTCTGACGCAACCTCTATGTTGCAAACAATGAAGGGTGAGTTAGAAGAAGTAGGCGCGATCATTGTGAAAATGGATGATCTGGCTTTGCAGGCGGCTAATGATACCTTTTCCGCTGAAGAGAAAGCGGCACAAACCAAAGAATTTAACAAATTGGCTGAGCAATTGGAGTCTATATTTGAAAAGAGTAACTACAGAAACGAAAAAATCCTGAGTGAAGACGGCCTGTTGAGCCGTGAGGCAGGGCTGAAATTCCAAACGGGTACCGGCAAAGACGATCAGTTAAAACTGAACTTAAAAGAAGCCGTAAAGGCATTACGTGACCTTATTAAGGCGGGGGATTCTGATGCTCTTAAAAGCTTAGATCTAGCTGCTGCTGATGTTCCCGCCAAAGCCATTGATATATTAAGTAAAGCACGGCAACAGTTAGGTAATATACGTGCAGAGTTATCTGTCAATATTAATCTTTTGGGGCACATAACCAATAGTGTAAACAATACATTAAAAAGCAACACTGATTCCCAAGGTAACCTAACGGCTATCAATCTAGCTGAAGATATGGAAAATTTTCATAATGCGATGCGAAACAACAATTTGTCTTTGAAGATGTTGAATAAAAAGCAAGAAGCACGGGAATCATTGATACGTAGCGTATTGAATTAAAGCCCTCAAACTTTAGTTTAGATTTTCGATAATTAAAAACACCGCTTTAGGGCGGTGTTTTTATACTCAATTTACTGCCGCTTTCCGCTAGAAACAAAAAAGAGAAAAAATGCTTCCGCAATGATATTTATCTGATTTGAAATCAATGACTTATTTTTGGCATATTTATTGCTTTTAATAAGATATGGATCATTTCAACATAGTGAGAGGAATAATGGATAATAACATTAGTGGATTTAACATCAATGATCCTAAGTTTAAAAACCAAGCTAAAGAAATGGCTGCCAAGCAGTTTCACTTTCAATCCGCTAGGTTGGAAAAAGAGCGAAAAAATTTTCAGGTTGAAGAAAAGAGATGGCAGGGATTAAAAGAAAAATTAGAAACTTTTCGTGATGATCTTAACGCATTGAATGATGCTGCCATGGTACAAAATTCTCTCAGCAGCAGTGATCCTCAAGATGAATATGTCAGGATCAGCCACGATAGTAAAGCGATCAGAAGTTCGCATACAGTGGAGGTGATCGCGTTAGCCAGTGAGCATAAAATTATTTATAAATCCCTTGATGATGATCAGATTGCTAAGGCGAGTGGTTTATTAACATTGGCCATCAACAGTAAGTCATTTGAAATCGATTTATCTGCACTACAGAACAAGACGTTAGAAGGTTTGCAACAAGCTATCAATACGCATCCCGATAATAAAGGAATTGTTGCTTTAATTTATCGCCTCGATGGCAAAAAAACATTTAGCTTAGCAAGCAGTGAAAGCGGTATCGCCAACACAATGAGCGTTAGTTCTAGCCTATTGACTGGCGGAGAGGAGCGCCAAGCGCGAGATGCGCGGGTTAGCATTGATGGCCAAGAAACGAGCAATCCAAGCAATCAATTTGATGATATTGTGTCCGGCTTTTCCATTGAGCTGAAAAAACTTACTGGCTCTAGTCCCGTCTCTTTCTCTCTCTCTCTCGATACATCAGCAACGACACAACAAGTAGAAAAATTTGTTCAGGCATACAACGCCCTCGATGCTGTCGGTGATGAACATATTATGAAGTTAAAGCGTTCGTGTTTAGATGAAATAAGAGAACTGAAGACGCGAGTAGTACAAATAGAAAGAAGTGGAAAGCTGACAGTTGACAAAAATTTAGTCACTTTATTAAAACAAAATCCTAACGCTTTGACGACAATATTTAACGGCGAAAACGGACTGGTTAACCGTATGATAAATAAGTTATCGGTTTATTTTGATCCTCCCAAAAACATTAAAGGTGGTGAGGGTCTTCTTCAATCGAATTTTAGGCGCTTAGCAAATAAAGATAAGGCTCTTACCGCTAAGGAAGAAGAACACAAAAAAGCGTTGGAGCAATTTGAAGCAAAGTCAGAGGCAAGATTAAAGAAAATTGAGATCAATACGCGAAATAGCGAAAACCTAATCAAAGCTTATTTCCCATCAAGGCACTAATAGAAAAACGGAACCCGGTGTATGTATCAGAACCAAGATTATCGTTTGTATCAGCAGGATGATATCGCTGCTCAAGCTTGTGTTGCGACCTCGCATCAACTGGTGTTGATGTTGTTTTCAGCGCTGATGGATGAACTGATACGAACCAAAAGCCATATCAAAGCTAAGCGTTATGAACACAAGGCGACAAGCGTCAATAAATGCATTGATATTATCAATGTGTTGACGGCGGTGCTCGATTTTGACAACGGTGGCTCCGTTGCGGCGAATTTAGCACGTTTGTATGACTATTGCGTGTATCGGCTGTATGACGCCAGTAATCAGTTATCCATCGAGTTAATTATAGAGGTCGAAGGCATCATCACTAATCTTTATAACGGTTGGCAAACATTAGGAAAAAAATAAGGAATAAGGAATGAATGGAAATTTATGCAACGCTGATAAGAGGACAGTAAAGTGAGTACGCCGTCGATCAATTCTGCTCTACCAAGCGGGCAAAAAAGCGCAAACACAACACCTATTTCAATCGCTGAAGCATATGGGGCAGGAGCGGCAGAGTCGAAGGAAACATTTAACGATGTGTTCACGCAGATGGGAGCCGATCTATCAACCCCCTTAACCCCGGCTAGCCTGGTGAGTGAAGAAATCGACAGTCTGGCTGCTGTTGTTGATCCTTTGGATTTTGTGTTAGCGGCGCAAGGGCAGGAAAAAATGCCTCACAATGAGGCAATAGAAGCGCAAAATCAGCCGTTATTAGAGACGCTATTAGCCTCTTTGCCACCTTATTTAGCGCCGATGGGGATGCAGCAATCTGTATCCTCATCTGATGCTGAGCATGATAATGCATCCGCTCTCAGCCAAAACCGCTCTTTAACATCAGTAGAAACATCGGGGCGATGGTCAACGGCTGAAACTAAAGTCAATTTGGTCACGGCAAATGCAAAGGAGACATCTGAGGGCCTCATTGTACGCTCAAATCCGACGCCTGCTAATCCAACCAATGTGCCGACAACCTTAATAGCGCAATCTAATTTAAATCATGCTCCAGCGGGGGAGGGGGTTAGCGCTTTAGAGAAGCCGTTCACTCTAACAAACGATAAAGATCAATGGCCACAGCAATTACGTACGCTGCTGGGGGAAAGATTAAAGCTGCAAATAGAAAAGGGAACGCAGCACGCCAGTATTCGTCTTGATCCCCCTGAGATGGGGAAAATAGATATTTCTGTCAGTGTCAACGCGGGAAAGTTACAGATTCAGATTAATGCCAGTCAAGGGGATATTTATCATATGTTGCAACAAAGCAGTGACGAACTGCGGCAAAATCTAACGTCAGTGACGACCCATCAGGTGGAAGTGCAAATTTCTTCTGGTGACAAACAACAACAACAGAAACAACGGACACTTGAATCAGGATCACACATCAGTGCTGCTGGAAATATGACTATTGAAGAAGAGCAGAGTGCAGGTGGTGATGGCACTCTTTTAGCAACCGTTTAATGGATTAGTTTAGTGGGTTATTTATGATTATGTTTAAGAGGTCAAAAATACTGATATTTTTAGTTATTGTTGCCACTGTTGCTGCTGGATGGATGGCATTTAATTATCAGCGGAATATAAAAAAGGAGCGAATCAATCCACCCATATGGTGCCCAAAACATTTTGTGCGGGGAAGTAAACCGGTACAGTTTGTTGAAATTAAAAATATGGTTATCACGCTTAAGAATATCGATGATGAAGAGCGTTATATGCTATTAGAATTGGGCATTGCCACCGGTGATGACACGGATGTTAAAAAAGTAACAGCGCTAACACCTGCCATTCGTGGTGCCACTGTGAATTTACTTTCTGGTATGAATTATCAAGAAATCCGTAGTTTTACTATTGCTGATTTACGCCAAAGTTTAATGAGTGAATATCAAAGAAACTTTAATGAATTAAAAGTTCCTATGCCATTCGATGATGTTGTTATTAGTAAAATGGTTTTTCAATAATTCTATGACAATGATATGTATTGATGAAAATATAGCATTGACGTCTCTGGATGAAGGGAAATATCTTGATGCTTATTTACCCCTAGTAAAACGTGTCGTTCGGCAGCTATCGTTTCAAGCCGACAGCGTTTTAGAAAGAGAAGATATGCAGCAAATTGCATTAATGGGATTGCTTGAGGCTCTGCGCCGCTATGGGCATCCCGATCAACAATTTGCCGCTTATGCGGTGCATCGTATTCGCGGTGCAATACTGGATCAATTGCGTGAGCATGATTGGCGTCCCCGAAGATTAAGGCAAAAAACACACAAAACAAACGAAGCGATAAGAGAATTGGGAAAAAGGTTAGGGCATGAACCTAATTACGATGAGATTGCCGCAGAGTTATCCATTACCCCGCAAGAATATCAAGAGTATCTGTTATTAGAAAATGCCAAGGCTATGGAAAGTTTAGATGATCTTCTCTCGTTAGAAACGCATAACGATGCGCTGCAAAGCCGAGAGTTAGAGGAGCAAATGATTATCCAAGACAGTCTCAGGCAAGCCATTGGTACATTGGATGACAGAGAAAAGCTTATTTTAAGTCTTTATTATCAGCAAGAACTGAGTTTGAAGGAAATTGCATTGGTATTAGAGCTGACTGAAGCGAGAGTTTGTCAACTAAATAAAAAAATAGCAGAAAAAATTAAAAAATTTTGTAGCCATTGAGGAAGTTATGCAGAAGTTATTGGGTTTGATTATTATTATGTTCTGCGTTATTGGCGGTTATTTAATGTCGGGAGGCATTATGTCCTCTTTTTGGCAGCCAGGCGAAATTATTATTATTTTAGGGGCGGGGATGGGTGCCATGATTTTGGCTAATCCTAAATATGTATTAGTAGAAATGTGGCAACAAATAAAAAGTGTCGTCAGTAAAAATCAATATACTTTAGAATTTCAACAACAGTTGTTGTTGTTATTGTATGAATTATTAGAAATGGTTGATGAAGGAGGATTAAAGAAATTAGATGAACATATCGAAATTCCGGAAAATAGTACGCTATTTCAAAAATACCCGCTTATTTTGAAACATAAAGGTTTAGTCACCTTTATCTCAGATAATTTTCGTTTAATGGCGATGGGCAAGATAAATGAACATGAACTAGAAGGTATTCTAGAGCAAGAATTAGGCGCTGTTGAGGAACAACTGCTGGTGCCGTCGCGTTCTATGCAACGGACAGCAGAAGCCATGCCTGGTTTTGGTATTTGTGCTGCGGTGCTAGGTATTATTATTACCATGCAATCGATAGATGGCTCCATTGCTTTAATTGGTATTAAAGTTGCCGCGGCATTGATCGGCACCTTCCTCGGGGTATTTATTTGTTATTGCTTTATGGATCCTTTAGCCAATGCCATGGAGCAAGAAATGAAAAAGAGACTTTCTTTTTTCGAATGTGTCCGTATCGTTTTGGTCAATCATGTCGCCGGTAAACCTTCTTTATTGGCGGTGGATTCAGGGCGTAAAATGTTACCGCTTGATAATAAACCCACCTTCGCCACCCTTGATTCCTGGATTAACAAGATGGAAGGCGCCTAAATGAGAGGGCAAGCTCGAAGTACACATACCACCATCATCAAACGTTCCGCCAAGAAACATCATTCTGGTGTTCATACTGGAGCTTGGAAAGTCGCCTTTGCTGATTTTACTTTGGCAATGATGGCGTTGTTTATGGTGTTATGGATAGTCGGAGCCGTTTCGGAAGAAGAAAGACATGAAATTATGTCCCATATCCATGGCAATACCATATTCTCTAATCAGTCATTTCTTTCTATTCCGTTGAAGAATAAAAATGGCGCAGACAAAAATTTTGAGATGCTTCACACCAATAAGACACGTGACAGCATGAAAGAAAGGGCGCGCGAAAATCGTTTGAAGGAGCCTTTCAAGGAGCCCGATCAAATACGCAAAGAGGTTGTCGATAAATCGGCGACAGAAATGCAAGATCTATCGCGGATGGTGCTGGAAATCAGCAAAGCACATAATGCGCAATCCAATTTAAACATAGAAATGGTTCCACAAGGGTTGCGCATTTTGATACAGGACGATAAAAAGCGAGAAATGTTCCCGCGGAGTAGTGCATTGCTCACGCCTTTTTTCACACGCTTATTAGCTGAATTAGCCCCTGTTTTAAATGATCTCAACAATAAAGTTATTATTACGGGTCATACCGATGGTGCGCGTTATCGTGATCAGGAACTTTATAATAACTGGAATCTATCAGGAGAAAGGGCGATGGCGGCGCGACGGGCGTTAGAAAGAGGAGGATTAGATGATGCTCATATTTTACAAATCAACGCGATGGCTGATCAGATGTTGCTTGATGAAAAGGATCCTTTAGGCGCCGCAAATCGTCGTATTGAAATTATGGTGTTGACGAAAGCCGCCACCGAGATGTTGTATCAATTTTTTGGTGATCATAACCCAAAGGTGATCCAAACCGATTTGAGTGATCAGCATACAAAGGTGATCCAAACTGATTTAAGTGATCACCTTACAAAAGAGCTCAAACTGAGATAGAAAAATGATAGATGACGAAGTGTATACCCAATGAATTTCGAGTTACGGCAAGGCGGTAAGGGCGACCGACCGATGAGCGTAGACTACTACGTGATTCGGCGAGCACCCGCAGCCAACGCCGCCGTAACTTGAAAGGCGAAGGGTATATGTCACGCGAGACGATACGACCGGCGATGTAGTGTTGTCGAATCGACTAGATGCCAAAACATGGAATGAATTTTTTGAATTATTACATGAGATCGAGGTACCAACTGATTTTATGGTTGATCGGCCATTGAATGTACTGTCGAAAGCGGGGGGTATTTTTGATGACGAGATGGTTTTGCATGGCAAGGAAGAAAACAGGTGATAGCGACAGAGCAGTTTCGTCATCGCTAAGCATTGACTATAATGGCACCGCGTTTTTTTAGCGTCTGTTCGAAATCTCTTGTGTGGGGTTAAGAGATTTTGAACAGACGCTTAATGCTGTCCCCCAATGCTTTGCAAACAAGAGAAACTTTGCTTATGGAAATACTGCGCGGCTCTGCCGCTTTGTCGGCTTTTAAAATCACTAAACTGCTGTCTCGTTGTAAGGATTTGTGTTTACCGGTAGATGATATCTACGCTGAATATATTCATTTTGCTGATCTCAGTGCTCCATTAAATGCAGAGGAAAACACTAAGCTGGCACGTTTGCTTGAGTATGATTCTTCTGTTTCTCCTCGGCAAGCTACCTCAGAGCGCGTTGTGCCAGGGCGTTTACTGCTGGTAACACCGCGATTAGGTACTATTTCTCCCTGGTCTTCTAAAGCCAGTGATATTGCGCATAATTGTGGTTTATCTAAGGTATTACGTCTAGAAAGAGGCGTGGCTTTTTATATTCAAAGTGTCGAGTTGACATCGACGCAATGGCAGCAGTTGGCAGCAATGCTGCATGATCGTATGGTTGAAGCGGTATTTACCGATTTTCCCTCCGCGAAAGAGATTTTTCCTCAAAGTGCTTCTCATATACCCACAGCCCTTGAAGTTGCCGCTAGGCGGCCAGGGGGTGAGACCGATGAGCGTAGACAACTACGTGATTCGGCGAACACTCGCAGCCAACAACGCGGCGGCTTCAAAGGCGAAGGGTATATACCCACAGCTTTAAAACAGGTCAATATCCTGAGCCAAGGGCGCACCGCATTAGAGCACGCTAATAACCAGCTCGGTCTTGCCTTAGCCAAGGATGAAATTGATTATTTATTCGACTCTTTTACTCGTTTGGAGCGTAATCCAACCGATGTTGAGCTGTATATGTTTGCGCAGGCCAATTCAGAACATTGTCGTCATAAAATTTTTAATGCCGATTGGGTTATTGATGGTATTAAGCAATCTCGTTCGTTATTTAACATGATTAAAAATACTTTCGAGCAAACGCCAGACTATGTGTTATCAGCCTATAAAGACAATGCGGCAGTCATGGAGGGATCACGAGTCGGACGTTTTTTCCCCGATGCTGAGACTGGGATCTATGATTATCATCAAGAAGAAACGCCTATTTTGATGAAAGTGGAAACGCATAATCATCCGACGGCGATATCTCCTTGGCCGGGAGCGGCTACTGGCTCAGGCGGTGAAATTCGTGACGAAGGTGCCACCGGGCGGGGTGCTAAGCCGAAAGCCGGTTTAGTCGGTTTTTCCGTTTCTAATTTACGTATTCCTAAGTTTGAACAACCTTGGGAAGAAGACTTCGGTAAACCGGATCGTATTGCCACTGCATTGGATATTATCACCGAGGGGCCTCTTGGCGGGGCAGCATTTAATAATGAATTTGGCCGCCCGGCATTATTGGGCTATTTCCGCACTTATGAAGAACGGGTGAAGGCTCGGTTGAAGAGCGATAATAGCGATGAAAATCGCTATGAATTACGGGGTTATCATAAACCGATTATGTTGGCGGGGGGGATAGGCAATATTCGCGCTGATCATGTACAAAAAGGTGAAATTCCTGTCGGCGCAAAGCTGATCGTCCTCGGTGGTGCAGCGATGAATATCGGTTTAGGGGGAGGCGCTGCCTCTTCGGTCACCTCTGGCCAGTTAGGGGCAGAGTTAGATTTTGCTTCGGTACAACGGGATAATCCAGAAATGGAACGCCGTTGCCAAGAAGTGATCGATCGCTGCTGGCAGCGGGGCGATAAGAATCCAATCTTATTTATTCATGATGTCGGCGCAGGGGGTCTGTCAAATGCGATGCCGGAATTAGTCAATGATGCGGGGCGGGGCGGAGATTTTGAATTACGCGCCATCCCGAGCGATGATCCCAGCATGAGCCCATTGGAAATATGGTGTAATGAATCACAAGAACGTTATGTGTTGGCAGTCAATCCCGATCAAATGAAAGAATTTGATGAAATCTGTCAGCGTGAACGTACGCCTTATGCGGTAATTGGTACAGCCACCGCAAAACAAGATCTGACAGTGAAGGATAGTGAATTTAATAATCATCCTATTAATATTTCATTGGATATATTATTAGGAAAACCGCCAAAAATGGTACGAGAGGTGACTCGTTTACCCGTCTGCGCTGAAGTGCTGAATCGTGAAAAGATCGCCATTGCTGACGCCGTAGAGCGTATTCTGCATCTCCCGACGGTAGCTGAAAAAACCTTCCTGATCACCATAGGCGATCGCAGTGTAACCGGGATGGTAACACGTGATCAGATGGTGGGGCCTTGGCAAGTTCCGGTAGCCGATTGTGCCGTCACCAGTGCCAGTTTAGACAGTTATCATGGCGAAGCGATGTCTATTGGTGAACGTGCGCCAGTGGCGCTGTTGGATTTTGCCGCCTCTGCGCGTTTAGCGGTCGGTGAAGCATTGACCAATATCGCCGCGACTCAGATTGGCGAATTAAAACGGGTTAAGCTTTCGGCTAACTGGATGTCTGCCGCGGATCATCCAGGTGAAGATGCTGGGTTGTTTGATGCTGTGCGTGCGGTAGGTGAAGAACTTTGCCCTGCGCTCGGTTTAACTATCCCGGTAGGAAAAGATTCGCTGTCGATGAAAACCTGTTGGCAGCAAGGCGATAAACAACGGGAGATGATTTCGCCATTGTCATTGGTGATCACGGCCTTTGCGCGGGTTGAAGATGTTCGTAGTACCGTCACGCCACAGCTACAGCTTGCTCCGGAAGACCGTGATGATAAAAAAGATAATAATGATAAAAATGCGCTTTTATTGATCGATTTAGGGGCGGGTCACAATGGATTGGGGGCAACCGCCTTGGCGCAAGTTTACCGACAATTAGGGGATAAAGCGGCTGATATTCGTAATGTGTCCCAATTAGCCGGTTTCTTTAATGCGATGCAATCTTTGATTGCCGATCGCGCACTGCTGGCTTATCACGATCGATCTGACGGCGGTTTGTTGGTGACATTAGCCGAAATGGCCTTTGCAGGGCACTGTGGTATTGATGTGAACATTGCGTCCTTGGGGGAAGATACCTTAGCGGCGCTATTTAATGAAGAATTGGGCGCGGTGATCCAAGTTTCTTCTCAGCAGCGTAGCAAAGTGGAACAATGTTTAGCCGACCATGGTTTAGCAGATTGCGTGCACTATTTAGGCCGTGCGACTGCCGGGGATGATTTTATTATCCGCCACGGCAATGAAGAGCTATACCAGGAGAGTCGTACCACTTTACGTTGCTGGTGGGCTGAAACCACCTGGCAAATGCAGCGGTTACGTGATAATCCGGATTGTGCTGATCAAGAGCATCAGGCGAAAAAAGACAATACTGATCCCGGTTTAAACGTGAAATTAACTTTTGATCTCAACGAAAAGATTGCAGCGCCTTATATTGCCCAAGAAATACGGCCAAAAGTGGCGGTATTGCGTGAGCAAGGGGTGAATTCTCAGGTTGAGATGGCGGCGGCATTTCATCGTGCGGGGTTTGATGCTGTCGATGTGCATATGAGTGATCTACTCACGGGAAGAATAAATTTAACCGATTTTCAAACCTTGGTTGCCTGTGGGGGATTCTCTTACGGCGATGTGTTAGGCGCCGGTGAGGGATGGGCGAAATCTATTCTGTTTAATAACCGCTTACGAGATGAATTTACCGCTTTTTTTCATCGCTCAAACACGTTGGCATTAGGTGTTTGTAATGGCTGTCAAATGATGTCTAATTTACGGGAATTAATTCCTGGCGCAGAGCATTGGCCTCATTTTAAGCGTAATTTATCGACACGTTTTGAGGCGCGTTTCAGCTTAGTGGAAGTGGTTGCCAGCCCTTGTTTATTTACACAGGATATGGCCGGTTCACGTTTACCTATTGTTGTTTCACATGGTGAAGGGCGAGTTGCAGTAGCAGATAAAGATTTAACGCTATTGGAAGAAAAAAATCAGGTGGTACTCCGTTTTGTCGATAATAAAGGGATATGCACTGAGCAATACCCCGCTAATCCAAATGGCTCTGTCAAGGGGATCACAGCGCTAACCAGTACCAGTGGCAGGGCGACCATCATGATGCCGCATCCAGAACGTGTTTTCCGTACGGTTAGCCATTCTTGGCATCCCGCGGACTGGGGTGAAGACAGCCCTTGGATGCGTATGTTTCGTAATGCAGGTAAGCGATTTAAATAGCATAATTGATTATATAGCCGAATCAGTTTGAAGGAGAGACTGTGGGTATAAAAAAACGGCTCTCTGAGCCGTTTTTTAATTTCCTACCATCACTAAAAATATTATTTTAAGTCTATTTTTTAATCGTTAACATTAGCCACTGAGAGCCTAAAGATTTGGAACAGGCTCTGAGAAGCTAAAAGCTAATTAAATCTATTCACCAGAAGTGTGGGTAATGTCGGTAAAAATGCATTGGGCACGTTGGACATAACATTGAAAAGATTTATTTTTTCAGGGTTTGCCCAGCCATGAATTTCTGCGATTAATGTGTCCATTAAGTTAACTTCTTTGTTTTTGCTATCGGCATTGGTCAATAGGTCACTTTGATTAACCTCAGATTCAGTTGCATTAGTGGTAAGCGGGGCTTCAGTATTTTCTTTTGTTAAAAAGCTATTGATTAATTTTTGATTAGCATCGTAATGTTCAGTGCACTTCTTAAATAATTTACCCTCACTATCATAGAAATAATCGACTTCACTACGACCTATAAACTGATTATCATCATCGTATTTTGATTCGATTAGATGAATTAATTTATCTTTTTGATCGGTAAATTCATGCTGGATAGTTAATAAGTTACCTTCAGCATCATAATTAAATGTCATGCTATTTGTGCCAACGATTTTTTTATCGGCGTCATATTCCGCTTCTTGCTGGGAAACCAATTGGCCATTAGCATCATATTGATACTTAACCTCAGCAGTGCCGATCAATACACCTTTTGGATCATATCTTGACGTGCTTTTTTTCAGTAAACGTCCTTCGGTGCCATAATCTTGGAAATTTTTTACATATTCAGTGGGTTGATTATCTGCATCATAATGTATTTGATTTTCCGTTAACAAACGACCCTTTGGATCGTAATCAAATTCGCTATTTATTTGCTTAACCATTTTTTTATTGGCGTTATATTCTGACTGAGTATGATAAGTTAACAGACCCTGAGCATCATAGACGGCTTCACTACTGTCAGTCATTAAACCGCTGGTATCGTAGTTAAATTCTCTTTTTCTGATACTCACGCCCCTCTCAGTGGTATCATATTTCGTTTTTACTTTCTGAATTAATTGATTATTGGCATCGTACTTTAATTCAAGACTGCCTGTCATCACATCACTTGAATCGTATTCAAATAGGGTTTTAACGGTATTTACCAACTCACCTCTAGTGTTATAGTGAGACACTACCCGGTAAGTAAAATGATTATTGATATCGTAGGTAGAACGCGAGCAGCTGACGAGTTGATTATTTTTATCATACTTATTGATGACTTCTTCATAGCCGATGAAATTATCATCGATATAGTTAAGTATAAAAACATTGATTAATTTATTATCTTTAAATTCTTGTATATGTATGTGCGCATTATCGTCAACGATTTTATATTTTTTTTCTGCACCAATAGCGGATGAAGTATCATTATTGTATCGATGGAGCTGAGCGGTTTTATCTACGATCATTTTATTGATGGCGTTTAATAAATGATAGTCTTGCATGCTTATAGTAGGAAAGGGGCCACCCGCAATTAACGCAAGGGTATTAGTGTGAGATAAATATTGATTCATATATGAGGCTCCATTATTTGATTTTTTATATAAATAAACTTGTATATTTATTAATTTAATATGCAAGGTAATATTATGCATTAATAATTTACAACGGATAAATCTTCTATCTTACTTCCTAGTTCATAACATGAATTAATATTTAAATGATCGAATATAAATAACATTTATAATGCAAATACCAATATAGCATAACAGAATTATTATTTATTGGATCAGCTTAGATAATTTTTTATTTAAATGAGATAACGTGTTTTTTATTGTTTGAAGCTGGTCGATATAACGACCAGCAGGTCGAAATATTAATGTTTAACCTTCAGATCATTTTTAATACTTTTCACACCGTCAATTTTTTTATCTTCGATCGCTTTTTGTGCTTTTTCTATTTGTTCTTTATTTTCTACATCACCGCTAAGATGCACCACACCGCTATTAGTCTCTACCTTTACATCATGTGATGCCACACCACTGGTCGCGAGTAATAGGGCTGTTATTTTGGTGGTAATGGCGGCATCCTTGGCATATTCACCAATGGATTGACCCTCGCCCGGTTTTGCACCGCCAGCTTTAGCGGCTTCCGCGGCGGTTTTTTCAGCCTGAGCAGGGTCTTTCGACGCCACTTCACCGACTTTTTTATCGACTTCTTTTATCGCCTCATCGATTTTGTTTCCTGTTTGTTCAATCGACTTTTCTGTTTTATTCGATACGGGCTCTTTAGCGAAGATGCTACCGCTCATACTGGCCATACCTAAGGTGGCGGCTATAAGTGAATAAGTAAATTTTTTATTTTTCATCCATCTATTCCTGTGTTAGTTATGAAACCAGTAGTTTAGTGAAAAGTATTAACCGGCTACTTCAGTAAACAATATAGACTATTATCAAGATAATGCTGTCAAATTAGATTGGAAAAAATAAATGTTGTTTTCAGTTGAAAAAATAGCTCGGTTATCGCCGAGCTATCATGGGTTAATGTTCTCTGGTTTTATGAAATAATACTTCAGGGTAGCGTTCCTGTGTAATATTAAGATTGACCATGGTAGGAGCGATATAACTGAGATTTTTGCCACCGTCATGTGCCAAATTCAATTCGTTTTTACGTTTAAATTCTTCCAGTTTTTTTATATCTTGACATTCGATCCAACGCGCAGTAGCAACGTTGACTGATTCATACACTGCTTCAACGTGGTATTCATTTTTTAAACGGGCAGCGACCACATCAAATTGCAGGATCCCTATTGCCCCTACGATTAAATCGTTATTGGCAATGGGGCGGAATACCTGTATCGCCCCTTCTTCTGAAAGTTGAACCAGCCCCTTCAATAACTGTTTTTGTTTTAGTGGATCACGCAGGCGAACACGACGAAACAGCTCAGGAGCAAAATGGGGGATCCCGGTAAATTTTAGTGCTTCACCCTGCGTGAAAGTATCGCCAATCTGAATAGTGCCGTGATTATGTAATCCAATGATATCCCCAGCAAACGCTTTTTCAATTTGCGTACGATCCCCGGCCATAAATGTTAGCGCATCGGAAATAGTCACTTCTTTTTGCGTTCTGACTTGATGCAGTTTCATGCCTTTTTCATAACAGCCAGAAACAATACGCATAAACGCTATCCGATCGCGATGTTTTGGATCCATATTGGCTTGAATTTTAAATATAAAACCAGAGAATTTTTCTTCCTCTGCGCTGACTTGCCGTAAATGGGTTTGACGTGACAGAGGCGCAGGCGCCCAAGCGGTTAGTCCATCTAACATATGATCGATACCAAAATTACCTAACGCGGTGCCAAAGAATACGGGTGTTAGATCACCTGATAAAAAAGAATCATGCTCAAAGGGATGAGAAGCGCCTTGTACCAGTTCAATCTCTTCACGTAGCTGCGTTGCTAGATCGTCCCCGACGAGGGTATCGAGCTCTGGATTATTGAGCCCTTTAAGGATACGTACTTCTTGAATGGTATGGCCTTTACCCTTTTGATACAGATAGGTTTCATCTTTATAAAGGTGATAAACGCCTTTAAATAATTTACCGCAGCCGATTGGCCAGGTAATAGGGGAGCAAGGCATTTTTAGCTTTTGTTCCACTTCATCTAGTATTTCCATTGGACAACGGATCTCACGATCCAACTTATTCATAAAGGTTAAAATTGGCGTATTACGTAAGCGCGTCACTTCCATCAGCTTACGTGTACGATCTTCAACCCCCTTGGCGGCGTCTATTACCATCAGGCAACAATCGACGGCGGTTAAGGTACGATAAGTATCTTCAGAGAAATCTTCATGACCGGGGGTATCAAGTAAATTGACTAAATATTGACCATAGGGAAATTGCATTACCGAGGTGGTAATTGATATCCCGCGTTGTTTTTCCATTTCCATCCAATCAGATTTTGCATGCTGATTCGATCCTCGGCCTTTTACCGTCCCCGCAGTTTGTATCGCCTTGCCAAAAAGTAATATTTTTTCAGTGACAGTAGTTTTTCCTGCATCAGGGTGGGAGATGATAGCAAAGGTTCTTCGCTTGTTTATTTCATTGAGAAAATTCTGATCGGCCATTAATAAAATCTTTTAGTTTGTACACGGATTTGTACCTATTTTTGGAAGTACCTTCTTTCGGCTCTTCGCTGGCCAAATCCGTCATATTAATTTTAATTGGCCGCTATTTTCGCTGATCCTGATTTTATAAACAATCAATGTAAAAAATTGATAGTTTTTTTCATTCTAGTCTATCTTTTTTAGAGTGTGTGCATAGGAGCATTACGGTCTTTAGTAGTGAGAGCATTCAAAGGAAGATATGGAAATTGGGATCATAAGACGCTGGGAAAGGTTTGTTAATTTTGCTCATGGTAATTCGCTGATTGTACCTCTGGATCATGGTTTTAGTATGGGGTCAATAGCAGGGCGGGATCCCACTTTAATTTGAACTCTATGTAGGCAGAATGCTCATAAGAGTATTTGTCCTAATGAATATCTAAACATGAGCATTTTAAAGCAATTAGCCCTGATTCCTGACCCACGTAAAGATATCAATATTAACACCAATTGATCGATGATTAACTCTGTTGATGCAATCCAAGTTTCCCAGGGGGTTTTGCCATAACAATACCTGCCTGAATGAGGTCGCTCTGTGTTGTAGAATGTGAGCCATTTATCGATGTCTTGCTGAATGTCTTCCAATGATGAATAAATTTTACGCGGAAACATGACGTCATAACATTCATTTTTCATCGTTTTATGAAACCGCTCACAGAACCCATTGGTCTGCGGGCTGTACGCTTTTGTCCGCGTATGTTCGATATCTTCTCGCTCCAAGTAAAGCTGATAGGCATGGTTTTCCTTTTTACCCGAGTATTCTGAGCCTCTGTCAGTCAGGATACGCAATAAGGGAACCGCTTGCTCATCATAGAATGGCAGCACCTGGTCGTTTAACACATCTGCTGCAACCAAGGCATTTTTCTCTGTATAGACCTTAGCAAAGGCGACTCTGGAATAGGTATCAATAAAGGTCTGCTGATAAATTTTACCGACGCCTTTAATGTGCCCCACGTAGTAAGTATCCTGAGAGCCGAGATAGCCCGGGTGTTGCGTTTCAATTTCACCCTGTGCTTCCCGTTTATCTTGCACTTTTTCCAGTGCTTGCAGCTGGGCTTCGGTGAGTAAATATCCCTCCTGCGCTACCTTAGCTTCCAAGGCAGAAAGGCGTTTCTTGATATTTTCTAGGTCATGGCGCAACCAAACCGAGCGAACACCACTGCCCGAAATCATTATCCCCTGTCGGTTGAGTTCATTCGCTACGCGGTGTTGTCCATAAGCAGGATAGTCGTAAGCCATATTCACCACCGCTTGTTCTATATGCGGTTCTACCCGGTTTTTTTCGATAGGTTTTTTACGACTTATCTCTACTAGCGCTGGTTCACCTCCCTGCTCATACAGCTTTTTAAACCGGTAATAGCTGTCCCTACTGTAGCCCATGACTTTACACGCTGACTGAACATTACCCAATTGTTTCGCCAGTTCCAGTAAGCCTAATTTCGGTTTGATTATTTTTGCTGTTTGATTCATCTCTAACACTCCTTTATCTCATACTAAACATATTAGAATGTCAGATTAAATTCAAACTTTTACACATATGTGCCGTTTTTCGCCGGAGCAATATGAAGATGATCTGTTTCATCGATTCGGCATCCACTGTCCCGATCAGATATCCAGATCGGTACCCAAGCGCCGAATGGAATATCTTGCAGGCCGATATTCAGCAAAGGCCACGCTCCAAGCGTTCCCGGTGGAAACATCCCAAGTGATCATCGGGGCGAACAGGTGTCCCGTCTTTCCGTCACCGTTGATGGGGTCTATCTCCCACAGCAGGAATGTTGCCTGCTGTTCGGTCAGTCTGTCTGACGGCATTACCGCTCTGGGTGTTGATATCGAGCATTTTATCGCCGGGGAGCAGGTGATCGACATCGGTGACAGCGTCATCAACGATGATGAATCTCGTCTTCTTAGCTCCTTCGCATGCCCCTATAATCAGCTTTTTACCGCGGTATTTTCTGCCAAGGAAAGCCTTTTCAAGGCGCTCTATCTCCAGGCGGGTTTCTATTTTGGCTTCGATTATGCGGCATTGAGACATCTGGAGCCGGATAACCATATTATGGTTTTCGAGCTGACCAAGCCGATCTCAAAAGCGTTCCCGCAAGGAAAAGTGATTTTTACCAAATACTATTTTATGGAAGATAAGGTTTTCACTTTGGTAGCAGTCTAAATCGCTACTATGCTTACCCACATGGCACCTTTACCTGCTGCATAACGCGCCAATTGGATTAATTTTCCACAGCTTTTATCAATACGATAAACGACAATGTGATCGGACTGTTGCCCTGCGGCAATCAAAAAATCACCATTAGAATCAATATTGAATCCACGCGGCTGATCTTCTGTTCGTTGATGCCCGATTAATGTAATAACAGTTCCATCGTTGGAAACAGTAAAAATCGCCAGCAAGCTGGTGGTGCGATCACTAATATAGAGATAACGTCCATCCGGTGTGATATGAATATCCGCTGCCCAACAGGTATCAGAGAAGTTAGCAGGCAAGGCATTAATTGTTTGGAGCAAAGTATATTGTTTAGCATCATCGCTGTATTGATATACATCCACCGTACTATTAAGTTCATTCACACAATAACTCACAGGATGTTTAGGATGGAATGCCATATGACGCGGCCCGGCTCCTTTTGCCGTAATGAGTTCTTTCTGCAAATGCGGTGTTAATTCGCCATCAGGCGTTAAATTAAACAGTTTTATCTTATCTTCTGTTAAACAAGGCACTAATAGTAGTTGGTTAGTGGGAACTTGATTCACTGAATGAGGTGTCTTTAAGTTACTCAGTTGTTGAGTCCAGTCTTTGACCATCCCGTTTTTATCTATTGGGCTAACGCTGACGCAATTGCCGCTGTAAGAGGCAGAAAACAAAAAATTCCCCGCTAGATCAGTTGAAATATGTGTCGGACTAGCAGGCAGTGCAGCTCTAGCCAACGGTTGTAACCTACCATCGGCAGCAATACGATAAGTGATTATGGCAAAATCGGGTCGTACACCAATATACAGGCGAGTTTTATTCGGATTGATAACCATCGGTTGTACTTGACCGTCTACTTCTTCAGTTTGTAGCGGAGTTAATTTTCCACTGCTATCTAATTGCCATACATCAATCTGTTTGCTATTTGGGCTTGCCACGTATACGATTTGTTTCATCAATCACTCCTTGGGGTCTATTCGAAACCTGTTATGCTCCTGATACATTTGTCAAAATATTGACTTATTTTTTGACGACAGAAAATCCATTATTTTTGAAAATCGTACTGGCTGTTGGGCTTTTCAGATAAGCGTAGAAAGCATTGACGTTAGGATTATCATGACCATTGACAATGGCCATTGGGTATTCAATTGGCTTATGGCTTTGATCGGGAAAGACGCCAACCACTCTGACTCTATCGGTGGTGATGGCATCGGAACCGTAAACAATACCCAATGGTACTTTTGCTAATTCTACTAACGCCAATGTGGCGCGTACGTTATTGGTGCGCACTATTTTTTGCTCAAGCATTGGCCAGGCTCCCCAGTATTCCAATGCTTGTTTTGCATAAATTCCAGCAGGAACATGATCAAAATCACCTAACGCCAATAACCCTCCATCCAATAAATTTTTCCAATTGGTCTGTTTATCAATAGCTACGTTATAAATATTACTGTCTATTGGTGCTACCAATACTAATTCATTACTTAATAATGTATAACGGCTAGTAGCGATAATTGATTCTTTTTCAGCAAGATAATCCATAGAGTGTTGATCAGCCGAAATAAATAAATCTGCTAAGGTTTCCTTCTCTGCTATTTTTTTAGCCAGTGTGAAAGAGGAATCATACAATACGACAACCTCTATCTGTGTTTCCATTTGGTATTGTTTGCTAATATCCTTTAATGCGTTAGTCAATGAAACAGCAGCAAACACTGTAATTTTTCCCTCTGCTATAGCAGGAACGCCCCATGCGTAGGCAAGAGCAATGCCTAGGATCCATTTAGCCCACGGATATTTCATCCCTTTCCCCTTCATAGAAAACATCGTTATTTCAACAAAAGACTTCCCGCATAACTCACCTTGTGGTGCGAATGTTAGCTTACGCGGTGCTCACATTGTTGTGTATACCCTTCACCTTTGAAGCCCCCGCCGCGTTGTTCTGCGTCATCGGCTCACGCCCCCTTTAACTTGAAAGACGGTGGATATACACCGCGGTTGCTGTGCTTCGGGTGTTTTGACTTCGCACCTCTCGCTCTGGTTTTGCAAGAAGTCTTTTGTCAAAAACGAGCTCAAAATGCTCATTTACTGTAATGTAAACTGCGCTTTTTCGCTCGTTTTTTCCTCGTCTAAGCACCGCTTAAAGAAGATTTCGAATAGGCTCTAAAGATATAAGGTACCTCGAAATGAATGATTTGCTGCTCAATATAGACGATTCCGCCTAGCTTAAAAGCTTATACCCTTCGCCTTTCAAGTTACGGCGGCGTTGACTGCGGGCGCTCGCCGAATCACGTAGTATGTCTACGCTCATCGGTCTCACCCCCTTGCCGCCTTGCCGTAACTCGAAATTCATTGGGTATATAGCCAAGTCAGTTTAATTTGATTCGGCTATGTGGCCACGTTATCTAATTAATGCTTGATTATTGATATCGTAGTATTGCTCACAGGCTTGTAAAGTATTTTGCATCAGTGTGGCAACTGTCATTGGCCCAACTCCCCCCGGCACTGGGGTGATCCAACCTGCTCGCTGCTGTGCGGTCGCAAATTCAACATCACCGACGATTTTATCATTAACACGATTGATCCCAACGTCAATCACGATGGCGCCTGGCTTGATCCATTCACTTAAGATAATGCCAGGATTACCCACAGCGACAATTAACAAATCAGCAGTTTCAACATGTTGTCTAAGATTAGTCGTGTGTCTATGCGTGACGGTAGTGGTACAACCGGCAAGCAAAAGTTCTAAACTCATAGGGCGACCGACGATATTCGATGCACCAACCACTACGGCATGCATGCCTTTTATATCAATTTTATTTTTTTCTAATAACGTCATGATGCCACGAGGTGTGCAGGGGCGTAGTTTAGGCTTTCTTTGACATAAACTACCAATATTATAAGGATGAAAACCATCAACGTCTTTAGCGGGGTGAATACGTTCTAAGATGGTAGCATTATCAATGTGGGCAGGGAGGGGCAACTGAATCAAGATACCATCAATTTTATCATCTTGATTCAGTTCATCAATCTTCGCTAATAGTTCAGCCTCAGTGGTACTTTCAGGTAAATCGTACAGAGAAGAAAAAAAATCGACTTCCTCACAGGCTTTTACTTTACTACCGACATAAATTTGTGACGCTGGATTTGCGCCAACCAATACCACTGCCAAGCCTGGACGGCGTTTAGCTTCAGCTACGCGCTGTTTTACCGATTTGGCGATATTATTTTTTATTTCTTGAGAAATCATTTTACCGTCAATAATTTTTGCTGACATCGACTGAGGGATCCATTAATTAAAAAAGCGAGAATAAATCTATTTTGTCAGAAGCAAGCTGTGCTGTCAGGTTTAGAATAGTAATTAATTTAAGAAAAAATAGACAGAGGCTAAATTGTAAGATGAAAAACATTGACTCAAGAAGCGCTGCCCGTATAATCCTGCCCCAAGGTCACACGCGCCCTTAGCTCAGCTGGATAGAGCAACGGCCTTCTAAGCCGTAGGCCGCAGGTTCGAATCCTGCAGGGCGCACCAATAATATCAAGGGGTTAGGTGTTCTTCCTCCCCGCTTCTTTACAGGTATGGGACAGATTTGGGACATCATTATCAAAAATCGCGTCAATGTGCTTGGCGTGTTCAGTCAAATGACGAGGGGAAAGGTGGGCATACCTCCGTACCATGTCGATTGACTCCCATCCCCCCATTTCTTGTAAAACAGACAGGGGAACACCCGCCTGTATCAGCCAGCTTGCCCAAGTGTGTCTCAAATCATGAAAACGGAATGCTTCTATCCCTGCTCGCTTCAATGCCTGCTTCCACGCCGAGTTAGCATCGACACGCATCTTCCGCACGGAGGGCGTTAGTGTGCCATCCGTGCGGGTTTTCGCTTCCGTATACACAAATACCCATGTGTGGTGTTTTCCTATTTGATCGCGGAGAATTTTGCAGGACGTCTCATTGAGGGCTACCCCAATAGCCTGACCAGATTTGCTGTCTTCAGGATTAATCCATGCCACGCGGCGTGGCATGTCAATTTGCTTCCATTCCAGGTTAATGATATTGGAACGGCGAAGACCGGTAGCCAGTGCAAATTTGACCACCGACTTTAACGGCTCTGGGCATTCATCAATCAGTCGTTGCGCTTCTGCGGGTTTAAGCCATCGAATACGTTTATTTTTCACTTGTGGCACTTTGATAACGGGCGCTTTTTCAAGCCACTTCCAGTCTCGTTCGGCAGTACGCAGCAGTGACTTCATTAATGCAAGATGTTTAGCTTTAGTCGAGAGGGTGACTGCTTTTTCCTGATATTCCGGTGCCTTCTGACCTTTTCTTACCATTGCCTCAGATTGTAGTCGCCAGTTTTCAGCATAGCGACGGTTCGTCATTTTGCTTATTGCCGCGTAGATCCTGGCTTCAGTCAACTCCTTAAGCTTTACACCTTCAAAATGCAACAGCCAAAATCCCATCCGGCTTTTGTCATCATCAAGCGATTTTTTGTCGGCCTTTTCCTCTAACCAGCGTAAGCAAGCTTCTTCAAGAGTCACCTCAGGGAGATTATCCAGCTTGTCTATTCTCCACAATTCAGCTTTTCGTTTATCGTGCAATTCCTGAGCTTGCCGCTTGTCCTCTGTGCCAAGAGATTCTTTAATTCGCTTGCCTTCCGGTAACGAGTAGCTCGCGTACCATATTTTTCCTCTGCGGAAGATTGACATAATTTCTCCTCGTGCAACCTGCCGTCGCTCACGGCGACAGTGTGGATCGGATTGTTCAATGCAGCAAGACAGGTTTGCAGGGTGAACAGGTAGGGAGACTTCTTTTTGGTTGGATCTTTACGTGTTGCTTGAATTCTTCCCGATTTAACCCACTGCGATAACGTGGGGCGGGATACGCCGACAATTAAAGCGGCTTCATGCCGTGTGAGTGATTGTTTTTTCACTGGATTACCTCTGCTTATTGTGAGCCGATCAAATATGGCAAAGCCTCAGTCTCGCCGTGTGCATGTGCAGGACGAATTGCCGTGAGGTAGCCTGTTTGCTTGGTGTCAACGCTACTTTAGATTGACCACTTTTTGCTACTTTAAAATGTCCAGTTTTTGCTAATTTTCCTGTTGGGTTTCTATTCCAGGCGCCTGGATAATATCAGTCGTTTTTATAGGCAACATGCCTGCTTTGCGTTTATTTTTGAGTCGATAGCTTTCTCCTTTAATATTCAATGTGGTTGAATGATGTAAAAGCCTGTCTAAAATCGCAGTTGCTAAAATGTGATCACCGAATACGTCCCCCCAATCAGTAAAACTTTTATTTGATGTGAGAATGATGCTCGCCTTTTCATAACGACGGCTCAATAACCTGAAAAATAGGCTAGCTTCTTCGCGATTCATCGGTAAATACCCGATTTCATCCAGTATTAATACCCTGGCATAGCACAGTTGCTGAAGTTGGCGTTCCAGACGGTTTTCTTGCTTTGCCTTCATTAAGGTACAGCAGAGTCTATCCAGAGGCATAAACAATACCCGATGCCCAGCTGTAGCTGCCTTGACAGCCAGCGCTATCGCCAAATGCGTTTTCCCTACCCCAGGTGGGCCTAACAAAATGACGTTTTCATGATGTTCGACAAACCTCAGCCCCGCCAGCTCGCGGATAATTTTCCTGTCTATACTTGGTTGGAAAGTAAAGTCAAATTGCTCCAAGGTTTTTATCCACGGCAAACGTGCTTGTTTTAACCGCGATTCCAAGCCTTTTTGGTGACGCCCGTTCCATTCCTGGGCTAATGCCTGCTGGAGAAATTCACGGTAGTTCAGTGCTTTCTTGGTGGCTTCTTCACATAAACTCTCCAACGCATCGCCCAGGTAATCCATTTTTAACCGTATCAACAAGTTTTCCATTTCCATCAGAGTAGCTCCTCATACACACTGAGCGAACGAGACGCTACTCGATTGACCTGTTGCCAAAGGGCTTGATGATGTTCTGGCACCTTTTGCCAGCCCTGCGTTACCTCCTGCAAGAGATGCGTCGCGAGCAGTTGCTCATCGCCGTAAATACGTAGCGTATTATCTAAACCGATACGAATATTAACCGCACGACCACACCAGAATGAAGGCACGCTATAGCGATTACCTCTGACATCGATATAGCTGTCCCATGCCACTTGTCGTAGGTCGAAGTAGCTGGTATCGAAATCAGTCGCAGGGAGTGGCATCAAGGCTATTTTTTCCTCAGCAAAACGATTTTCCGGTGTCTGCTTGAATTGACGAAGATGACGCTGGTCTGCCACTTTCGCCAGCCACATCGCTAGCAGTTGATTAACATGAGCGAAACTCTCAAACTGACGGTAGCGAGTGAAAAAATTGTGTTTAACATAGCCCACCATCCGTTCGGTTTTGCCTTTCGTTTGCGGTCGATAAGGCTTACAGGCGCGAGGGCTAAACCCATAGTGATTAGCCAGTTGCAGGAAGCCCGCATTGAACTCGATGTGGCCATTTTGTCCATGTTTGATAACAGCGGCTTTTTGGTTATCTACCAAGACATTTTTTACGCTGCCACCGAAGTAATTGAAGCTGCGAACCAGCGATTCATACGTGTGCTCAGCATCTTGCTTAGGGGCAGCAAAGACATGAAAGCGACGCGAAAAACCGAGCGTATTAACGGCAAAATTAACCGTACAGGCAGAGCCTGCCACCTCAACGATGATTTCTCCCCAATCGTGTTGAAGTTGATAACCGGGGAGGGTTTCAAAGCGTACCGTGTTTTTCGAGGCCCTGAGCGGACGTTTGGGATGTATATAACGTCGGAGCATCGCACTCCCACCCCGGTAGCCTTTTTCACGGATTTCCTCAAAAATAACCGCCGCATTCCAAACCTGTTCACTCAACCTTGAATCGATGTAGTCTTTAAAGGGCTCGAGTTTAGCAACCTGTTTTTTACCGCGTTTTGCTGTTGGCGGCGCAGGATAGCTAATGTGCCGTCTCACCGTTTTTTCTGAACACCCTATCTGATGGGCAATATCAACAATAAATGCCCCCTGTTGATGGCGTTGTTTTATCATGTAGTGGTCCTCTCTTCTTAGCATGCTTATTTCCCTCATGGCTTTGTCACCACAAAGGAAACTGCATTCTGGCTTGAGTGGACAAATTAAATTAGCAATTTACGGTCTTTTATCATTAGCGCTGACACTTGGAGATGGGATCTTATTAAGGCATGCAGTTAACGTTGATTACACCGTCTCTGTTATGCTCTGCAGTTCCGCCTTTCTGTCATAGAAAACGTGAATGATCTTTCTTGCTTCACGGATATTCTGGTCTATCATGTTGATACAGCTTTACTTTGATAAAATACTTGAATCATCTGGCGATAACCTTCATCGGTGTTGGTAAAGCGCAGGGTCTTGCCTTGAATACGGATGAGTAGGACGTTGCTCTCGATGTGATAACGCATGTTGGATCACCTTTCTGACGTAATGTATTGATAAAATTATGCTAACGGGTGCGAAGGCCGGAGACGATGTTGTCTAACAGTACGTCTTTCACGTGAGCAACCGCCATGACGATTCCGCCCGTAATGAAAGAGTTATCATGGATGTATTCCTTGGGTTAATCAGAATGGTTTGCTGAAGGTTGACCGGATCGTTCAGATTCTTGCCAAATCGCAAACCCCTTTCCGTCATCGACCAATAGCATTTCTCCTTGTCTGAGGTTTTGGTACTGGGGCGTGACGCTCTTTCAACGATGTCAAGGAGCTGCAGACGCTTGTAACCGGACTCTGGTGGTTCAGCGCCAGCATTTCAATAAGCCAGTATCTTCGCTGGAGTTTTTGCCATCTGGTGCATCAATCGCATACGCAGGAAGCCTATTAGGTAAACCACATGCCGTTTGAAGCTGCTTGAGTGACCCCAGTACAGCAGATGGTGTCAGACGGAATGCTTGTTTAGCAAAATTGATGAAATCCAGTCCGACCTAAACCTGATCGATGAGAGGCTGAACGTTCCCGATGACTGCCTTATCAAACGTGCGGATAACCTTGAGGTTGAAAGCAGCACTGATCCACATCGCATAGGCGTAAATCAGTTCTTTATAGGCAAAAGTTTCCTGTTCAGAGCCACCACGGATAACATCGGTGAGTTCAATTCTGGTCGAGTTGTATTTTTGCAAATCGCTTATTAATTAAACGGTTTGCTCATTGTGGAGTTAGAAAGCAGGTTGGTGTCTGTCTTGCTTATCCGCGGCTTTGTGCAAATCACTCAGGCAATAACGCTCGAAAACATCCTGGCGAACAATGATATTATCGATAATGACTACATTATTTAGCATGAGAAAACCTTCTCAAATGATAGCGATAAATGGAGTCCCAGCACATTGAGAATAGGGGGCTTGACCTAGGATTGGGTGATCGTCAATCTTTGCACTAAATCAGCACGTTTTCCTTGGCTTCCTGTTAGTGCCAGAGGGTTGATGTCTTCTCTGAACCTCTATTTTAAATCAATTTATAACACTTAAGCTATAATTTCGGGCTTTGATGATTTTTCAATAAGTTAATCTCTAAATTCTGCCATCAATAATTATTGAGTTTGTGTTGTCACAAGCTTTTATTAAAGGACGTTTATAGTTTCCTTCACCATTCTCTTTATGAATGGTATTCAAATATAAGGTTAAATTCGTCAGTGGTGACTTCAACGCCAGCAACAACGGGCAGGTTTACTTTAACTCTCCGTAGTGAAATGATGTTTTGTTGTGAATAATGATGCAGGCCTGGTTAATCATTGAACCTTTGCAGGTTAACGGACTTATCGGTTAAACTAAGCCAAACGCATTGAGGAGAACGTCGTAATGGCTCAGGTCGCATTTGATACACAAGAATTTGTCGAAACGCTTGAAAATGCTGGTTTTCGTACAGAGCAGGCGAAAGCGCTTTCTTTAGCCGTGCGTAAATCTCACGAAGTTGCTGATGTGGCCACTAAACGCGACCTTGAAGACCTTCGTAAGGACTTGACTATCCATATAACCGATAGCCACAGAAACCTATCGGCTGAAATTGTTGGTATCCGTAAAGACATGGAAGCCCGTTTCGAGAAGACCGATGCTCAGATAGCCTGTGTTCGCAAAGACATGGAAGCCCGTTTCGAGAAGACCGATGCTCAGATAGCCTGTGTTCGCAAAGACATGGAAGCCCGTTTCGAGAAGACCGATGCTCAGATAGCCTGTGTTCGCAAAGACATGGAAGCCCGTTTCGAGAAGACCGATGCTCAGATAGCCTGTGTTCACAAAGACATGGAAACTCGATTCGAAAAAGTTGATGATAACTTTGAAAAAACTGACGCTAAAATAGTCTCAGTCCATAAAGAGTTGTCTGCTGAGATAGCCGATGTTCGTAAAGATATGACGGCACGTTTCGAGAAGACCGATGCCCAAATAGCCGATGTCCGTAAAGATATGGCGGCACGTTTCGAGAAGACCGATGCTCAGATAGCCGATGTACGCAAAGATTTCATGACTGAAATGTCCCTAATGCGTAAGGATATCGAAAAGAGCGGCATGCAAACAACCATCAAGCTCGGTGGTATGTTAGTGGTTGCTGTTGGTGTGATTCTTGCCGTCCTTAAAATCCCCTTTTAATCTTGTGTGGGTTGTTAGCTCAGTTGGCAGAGGCAGTTGTGTTATAAACCTTTGGTTGTGGGCTCGAGTCCCGTATGACTCACCTCCTTTCAATTTTATGGTGTTCTTTTGTGTAATCTCATAGCGTAAACTGATATTTCTCTTTCATACCGAATAGATACCCTAGCAGCTGTTGTCAGTCGAGTAGCGAACCCACATTACTGTATGTTCGCCCTCTAAGGTAGGGTCGAACAATGGCGCGGTGATCAAATCACGACTTATCTTGATTGCTCCCGTTTCCATCGCCCGCCTCGTCAGTAGGGTCGAACAATGGCGCGGTGATCAAATCACGACTTATCTTGATTGCTCCCGTTTCCATCGCCCGCCTCGTCAAACGCAGCATGCGGTTTTCCCGCACTACGCTTACCTGACAACTTCATACCAAAGCTTATGTGACCTATCTGGCTGGCGACACTTTCGGTACTGGGTAATATCTAATCTTATAGTCTGAATATAAACCTAATTTTTGATAAAACCCTTCCCTACTCCATCTCCCCCAGCCGAAGCCTTGCCGTCGACGTGCCTTCATTAAATGACGTCTCGCTTTCTTTTCTACCCAATCTTTAACGTAGGTAAAACATCGACTTGAATTACCGATCCTATAATAATTCACCCAGCCTCTGAGTATCGGATTGATGAGATAAATGACCCGATCAATCGGTTGAGACTGATGGCCTCTGAACACCGCTTTTAATTTCTGTAAAAGCCGTGTTCTCGCGTCCATCTTCGGTGTTTTCATGATTCCCCATTTCCCTTGCTTTGTTTTCGTTCTTCTAAAAACAAACCCTAGAAAACTGAAGGATTCATCTTGCTTCAGATCAACTTGTCGTGTCTTTTCTAAATTAAGTGTTACTCCCAACTTCATGAGTTCTTCTTTCAGTCGTTTGTAGACACCCGCTGCCAGCCAATCCCATTTTCTATAGCTGTCGATCATTATGATAAGATCATCAGCCCATCTCGCGTATGCAATATGCTGATATCCATCCGTACCCGTTACCCCCTTTGCTCGTTCAAGCATCTTATCTACCTCATTGAGATAGATATTGCTCAGTAATGGCGACAACGGACCGCCTTGAGGTACCCCACATTTCCCACCTGCTTTCAGTATCAGCTTGAGTAGCCGCATGACTTCTTTGTCATTCACGCGCGTTGCTATTTTGCTTAACAAAATATCGTGGCGCACGGTGTCAAAATACGATTTGAGATCGACATCGATGACTCGCGTCATATTCTTGATAGCTGCTACTGTTACCTGTTCTACTGCTTCAGCAGCCGTTCGCTTGGGGCGATAACCAAAAGAGCCCGGCTGGAAATCTGCCTCGAATATCGCTTCTAGAATGAGTTTGACTGCACCTTGCACTACGCGGTCTCGAATAGTGGGAATACTTAACATCCTGGATTGCCCTCCAGCTTTCGGTATCGCCCGTTTCCGATTCCTCAGTGGGTAGTAGGTCTTGGAGAGTAAATCCTTCCTGATGGATTCAAGAAAGTTGTCTACCCCTGCGGACTCAATTTCTTCAAAGGTCACCCCATCTACTCCTGGTGCCCCCTTGTTTTGTTTCGCCAGCTTATAGGAGGTACGCAACGTTTCCATCTTACCAACATGAACATAGATACCCCAAAATCGCCAAGATTTATCAGCCTTCGCTTTGATGTATATCTTCCTTCTCAGGTCTTGCAAATTAATGGTTGTTTTTATCATGACAACCCTTGCCTCCCTTGTTGTTAGAAGCATTATTGTCAGTAGGGTGCCTTTGCTCCACAAGCGTTACCTTGCTTCATCACTACTACACACCCCTCCGCCACCCTCTCGTCTTCGATTCACTTCCCGGTTCACCGGTTATAGAATCTACCTTGCTCCAGTGGCTTTCTCACTGGGACGAGGAGGGCTTCTCCAGTTGCTTCGTACATCCTTGATATCATGCCGTCACTACCACCCCGCCGAAGTTGCTCAGTGTTTCAGTCGATTTCGCTCAGCAATGCTGCTTTCGCCCCCTACGTTGCGGGCTCAGCCTTCGAGGTTACGCACTTTCGGGGCCACCTCTGTGTTCATTTGTATTACGGCCTGATATCTCGCACTTACCCTAACGGTAAGGTTGTCGGTAGGCTTCAACATCTTGGTTTCCCGCCATGCTGCTACCCAAGCTACAGGGCGCCGACTTTTACCCTGGCAGGTCTATCTCCTGCTGAATGTACCAGCCTTTGCTGGACGCACAACGCAGCATGCGGTTTTCCCGCACTACGCTGTTCGAGATTTGATTCACAGCGTAACTAACTTCTGCATTTCTGCAAAGGATAGCCTTAGCTTTGGCAACTGTAGAGGAGTATATTTCGTGATGAGTAAACGGAACTTTTCCCACGTTATATACCCTTTCCAACTTCAGCTACAAAGCATTTTATGCCAGTACCTTGTAGTATATCGATAGACTTTCCATAAGGATCTATGATTCCCCCCAAGGCCATAATAGGCATTGCTTTGGCTTGTTCTTGGATTTTATAGTGCCGTATGCGACGCATTAGTTCACGTAACTTACTTAAGCTACGTTTTAGTCTACTCTTCTCCTTCGGCTACAGTAGTGCGTGAAACCTAGAAAATAGATCGTTTTTATTTTCTTATTCCGCTCCTTTGCGTGCTTCTGCGCAAATCGTCCAAACTCTACTAATCGCGTTTTACTTGGCTCTAGTAACAACCCAAACTTACCAAGTCGTTTGGCCAGTACTGCTTGAAATTGCAATGCATCTGCACGATATTGAAAACATACTACAAAGCCATCAATTATAGCGTATTAGATAACACTCGCCTTTTAATCTAGGTTTAACAACTTTCTCAAACCAGAGGTCAAGGACATAGTGTAGGTATATATTGCTTAGTAATACGCTGATTGATCCACCCTGGGGTGTGCCCAACTTCGTTGTTTACAATTCTTCATCTTCTAGGACACCTGCTTTGAGTCATCTCTGGATAAGGTTTATTATCCTCGGATCCCCTATTCGGTGTTTCACAAATCTTAGTATCCATCCGTGGTCTAAACTACAAAAGAAGCTGTTCAGATCGGCTTCTAAAACCCATCTTACTTTCTTCCCTGCTATGACTTCATTAAGTTTTGATAGGGCATGATGCGCGCTTAGTCTTGCTCTACCACCGTATGAACAAGGTAAGAAATCTTGCTCATACGGTGGTAGAACTTCAACAACACTCCTTTGCAAGGCGCGATCAGCAATACAGGGAACCCCTATCGGACGCTTTTCAGGTTTTCCCGGTTTAGGGACTCAAACTCGCCTGACAGGCGGAGCCTTGTAGCCTTTACGATGTACTGCTTGAAGCATGCACCCTATCCAGTCTTGAAAAGTCTCCCCCTCGCTTCTTTTACATTTACACCATCTATACTCCCGCCGTGCTATTCTTAGCGGTGTGTTTTAGACTTCCCCACACCCTTTCACGTGTTATGTGGTGACAGAGCGATGTAAATCTAAGTTCTGTGTTACACCTAGCTTTTGCTGCTATTTCTATAGTTTCGTTTCCATGGTTGGGATGTTGTCAGTGCTAATGATTAAAAGGGCTCTTCCGTAAATAATGTTGGATTAAAGAAACAGTTCAACTCGCCGGTCACTGAAAAATAATGGGCGATCTTCGCTCTTCGAGGTAGAGCAAGTAATTTTTGAGAATGATCATTTTCAATAGATAAAAAGTCAGAAAATGATTTATATCTCAGTTAGCTACAGTGTTCAGTAACAACATTAGCGCTGATACAGAAACTGACTCTGTTGAACGTCCCTTTGACTTGGGTGCTTCAGGGGCGATTCTCGTGGATAACCCATATCACCATAACTAAATAAAACAATAAGTCAACTACCCATAATATTATATCAACAACAATGGATTCATTCATCACAATGTCTCCCAAAGTGAGTGATGTGTATTTCGTGATAAAGGTGCTGTCGTTCCTATTGGCGCGGTCTTACCCCTGTAATACGAAAAGTACAAAACGTACATGGAACACAGTAGAAAGACGATAGAGCGAATGCGGCTCAAATTTATTCTTTGTCTGAAAAAGCGTCTTTTTTACTGCCGAGTATGACACTGACCGCAACGCTGCAATGTCTTTCTGGGATATTCCCAAAGCAAAAAGCATCGCGGTTTCAAACTGGACGGGGGTGAGTTCAGGAAAGATTTCCCGAAATTCAGAAAATTGAGTCATATCGAAAGCAGCCATGGCAGCCTCCCGTGAAGGTTATGGTGGTTAGCTGATAGGGGTGGTTTGTAGTGCTAATTAACATTTATTGATATCCACACAGGCTGAGGTTGTGTCACCACTGCTCATTGAGCTATTCTCAGCTCATTTCTCCATTGAGTTATGATGTGATACAGCGGTTTTTTTTGATTGGCCGCTTTGGTAGTTGACTTATTGTTTTATTTAGTTATTGGTGATACGGGTTATCCACGAGAATCGCCCCTGAAGCACCCAAGTCAAAGGGACGTTCAACAGAGTCAGTTTCTGTATCAGCGCTAATGTTGTTACTGAACACTGTAGCTAACTGAGATATAAATCATTTTCTGACTTTTTATCTATTGAAAATGATCATTCTCAAAAATTACTTGCTCTACCTCGAAGAGCGAAGATCGCCCATTATTTTTCAGTGACCGGCGAGTTGAACTGTTTCTTTAATCCAACATTATTTACGGAAGAGCCCAATATAAAGTAGCGTTGACAACACCTGCTAGGGTATCTATTACGGTATGACAGAGAAATATCAGTTTACGCTATGAGATAACACAAAAGAACGCCATAAAATTGAAAGGTCTTGGTCGGTAAAATCAAATGTGTATACCCTCCGTCTTTGAAGTTGCCGCTAGGCGGCCAGGGTGTGAGACCGATGAGCGTAGACATACTACGTGATTCGGCGAACACCCGCAGCCAACAACGCGGCGGCTTCAAAGGCGAAGGGTATATAGGCGATTAAGGTATTTTTGAAGCTGTTACTCATCCTCGAGAGATTGCTCACACCGTTGTTGCCGAGTAGTTCGGCTTTAGGTTGAATTGGGGGTTACCCACTTCTTTATCGAGAATATCCAGTACCCACCTTTAGAATAGAAATTTAACACCCACGTCAATCAGTTGACTGCCTATAGGGAGACGTTGAGGTGGGATGTAGTTATCTAATCCTTTTATTTTGCAAAATGTTATTAATTGATTTAGACAATTTATTCCTGCTTTTCGATATATTTTTTGTAATGTGTTTTCTATGGTTCGGTGAGAAAGATGTAGTTTTTTGGCTATCTCTTTAGCACTCAGAGAATATAAAGCAAAAAATATCACCTCAAGTTCTTTTTTAGAAAACAATTTCTTTGTTGAATGAAAAACCGGTAAATTAGGTAGTTCTCCATTAATACATTGCAGCGCAGAAAAGAAGGCGCATTTTCTGCTGTGAAAAATAATTCCTATACATTTCCCCTTTTCATTATAAAGCGGGAATTTTTCACAAATATAAGGTTGAACTATTTGCTTACGCCCATAGGGATAAATATTCAGTGAAGAGAGACTTTGTTGCGTTTCACGGACTTGGCGGTCATGCTCCTGAAAATAACAGGCAAACTTTGCGCTAGCATGCGGAATATCGCTGTCCAATCGACCCTTGAGCCTAAAATTAGCGGGAAGATTCAACAGTTCAAACCAGGCTTTATTCGCATACAAGTAGCGTGATTCATTATCCTTAATGCCCCAGGGGTTCGTGCTACTTTCGCACAGCAATATCAGCTGTTTTGATATCTCATCCGCCGTATATTGTACGTTATTATCCGTTTTCATTTTTTAGGAACGACTTTTGTGGATAATCAACGCTATCAAGAATTAGATAAAGTTCGGTTGCCCATAACATTATATCAACAACAATGGATTTATTTATCACAATGATTTCCTCAAATAAAGAGGGTGAATTACTTAGTGAACGTGAATTATTAATCAAAAAAAAGAAGGGCGTTACCTGAAATATACAGGGTATCTTATTTTTTATTTTTGTGATAAGGCGCGGAGTGTGTTTTGAGAAGACCCAAAGCTTGAAGGGTGACCTTGGGTCTTCTGGTATACCATTTTGTGTTATCTATTTTAACGGCCGGTTATCTTCCTCTCATTCTTTCTTTGTAGAACACATCCCCGTAACGCAAAAAACACAAGACGCACTTGAAATACCGCCAACAAGCTGTTGAGTGAATAGAAATTAAGTTTGATTTTTATCTCTTCCAACGTCGCGTTTACCACGGGATATGACACTGACCGCAACGCTGCGATGTCTTTTTGCGATATGCCTAACGCAAAAAGCATCGCGGTTTCAAATTGGACAGGGGTTAATTCAGGAAAGACTTCCCGAAATTCAGAAAATTGAGTAATATCGACTATAGCCATAGCAGCCTCCAGTCAGGTTGTGGTGGTTAGCTGACAGGGGTGGCTCGCGACCATCTCTGTTAGCGCTATCTAAAATTAATTAATATTGGATTGTTAGGCCATATTTTTTCTCCGTTATTTATAGTGCGAAACTCGTGTCAGAATGGCTTGAAATTCAATTTATTACTATAACAGGCCGCTTATTTTACTATTAGGCAATAACTCTATATATTTAATGAAAAAATTAAGGGGAGAACATTTTCCATTGCCAATCACTTATCCCTGTCCGAGGCGACTTGCCTTGACAGAAGCGATGCAAGACTGGATACATGTCGCCGCATACGGCATTTGATAGTCATCTCCTAACATACTTGTAATATCTAGAGCAGTCGCACTGGCTCTGTTTTAACCCGATGCCAGAATACTCTTTTTTTCGACTCTATTTTTCTGTTCTACTTGCATTTCACTTTTTCCTCAAATTATTTAATTTTCTCAATTACTTTCATGGTCGCCAGGCTTCGGGCTGGTTTGAATGGGTATCCCGGTGATTTTTGCATGGACATTAACAAACATTGTTAAAGTCGTTGCTAATGCAACGACGATAAAGTAAAAGATGACTTCCTTCCTAAAGAACTCTTTGCCAGTCGGTCTCTCATCGAGGCTGGGGGTGATTACATCGCTCACCCAATGCGTGCTGCTTAGTGGCTCCTGCCTAAATCTAATTCACGACTTGTCCCCGTTTTCACAGGGGCGCCGGGTCAGGCTGCTACTTCTTGGGCTGTCTTGCCTGGTGGCGTTAGTTGTAATCTTAAATGAGTCGCAGAAATAATATACAAACAATATTGTACATTAGTAAACAATTAATTTTGTTTAAAGTGAAATTAAAAACTTATTTTTTGTATTTGAAAGAAAATTCAATTGAAAAAAATTTTGTGGGAAGGTGAACTCAGTGGAAATCTTCAGACACAAAAAACTGATATAAGCTGAAGGAGGATATTAAAACAGATTATTTGCTCTATTGAAAAATTAGGGCTAGATCCTAGATTGAAGCAGGAAATAGCAAACTCTCTAACATGTCAGAAAAGTCTGATGCAATGCCTAAATCGGTTAGGCTATGACATTGAAATTTTAATTAAACCAAGCCAGAAGTTTATTGACCATAGAATTTTTTCTTTAGCGTGACGGGCTCATAACCTAATCTGAGCTGTGGCTATCTTTGCTGATGTAACTTTCCTCTTTTACAATCACAGTGAGCCCGGTTTCATCGGCTTTATAGTGAATCATCTCGATAAGCCTGGCATGAGGAATGCTGACAAATTTTTGGTTATTCAGCTTGCCGATGTTAATGGATTTTTTCCATTCGAAGTTGTGACCAATAACAAGGGTTCCTGCGTCGGCCATCAAAGCGTAATTGATAATGAAACGACTCACCTTGTGGAGATAATCATTTATCCAGCATAATCGTTTAACTGATTTAATCATCTTCCCGTTAACCAGAACAGGTTGAACAGCTGGCTGGTTTGAAATAAGGGTGGCAAGATTATTGATGCCTAAAGCATTGCTCTTATTCAGCAAGACTTTAGGCATTGACTTGAACTTATAAACCAACTCAACGAAGAATGCATTGCCTGTTGGCACGAATCTAACATCCTGAACAATTGTGTCGTCACCCGCTTTACTGTTTACAATTTGATTGCCACAACAGGTAACAATTATAGGTTTCATTCCTAACAATGAGGCGGATAGCCGTAGAGAGACTGCATTGGCTATTAGGTAATCAGCTAGCTATGGACGGAGAATTTCGCGCAAACTGTTAAATAAGTCGCATTTTTGCCTCGATTACTACGCCGATGATCTGACAATTACCATTGATGGGGATGAGTGGATAGCTTGGGTTTAATGGTTTTAGGTAATTTTTTCCTGCGTCAATGATGTATTTCTTGAACGTTGCTTCATTGGCATCAGTTAACTTTGCAATAACTAAATTTCCATCTTTAACCTCACGGCCTGTATCGACAAGAATAAGTGTATTTTCTGACACACTCACACCGATAAGTGATGTCATAGAATCCCCTTTGACACGTAGCCAAAAAGCTTCTCCCATGACATGAGCCGCTGATTCTGGCCATTCTTCAATTTCAGAAACATTATAATAAGGTTCAATAGATTCACTCCAATTACGAGCTTGTGCCCATCTGATCAATGGATAAACTTTTGTTCGCTTATGAGGAGTGATATAGGCAACGTTGTTAGGTTCGTCTTTATGCTCGCCCCCGTTTAATAACCAATAAAGTTGACAATTCAGAGCGTTAGCAAGCTCAGGAAGATAGCGTGGTCTTTTTGTTTTACCATTTTCCAATTGTTCAATAGCTTGTTGAGAAGTATCGACTCGTTTGGCTAAATCTTTTTGAGTAAGGCCCAATTCTGTTCGTCTGCTTCGAACTCTATCCGCAATACTCATGAAGTCATCCCTAAAAAATAACTCTCCTTAATATATTCACATATTCACATATTCACAAGAAAAACTGTATTTGACAAACAAATTAAATTGTTATTAAATGCAAATAAATTTGTTTTGGAGAGACTATGAAAAACCTATCTGAACGGATTAGACAACGACGTTCAGCACTGAAAATAACTCAGGTCGAACTTGCCAAAAAAACGGGTGTTAAACAGCAATCCATTCAGCAAATTGAGGCTGGAATCACCAAACGGCCGCGTTATCTATTGGAACTTGCCAAAGCACTCCAGTGCAACCCTCATTGGTTGATGTATGGGGAAGAAAAGTCAAGTCGTCTAAGCTCACGGAACCCACCTTCACTTACATTTTAACAACCTAGATCGCTTTTTTCTCTGAATAGTAAAGTTTAATGAATTTAATCTACAAAGGAAAGACTGTTTAATGGATACCATCATTACCTATCATCCACGACTACGATGAAGCATTTTATAACCCGTATGTTATATTATTATTGTATAAAATACTGATTATAAATAAAAAATTTAATTGATCATAGGCAGGTCTATTGAAAGCGGTCATAGTGTTGTTTTGATGTGCTTGGATATAGCACTGTTAACAAAGTGAGTGTTGAGATAATATCCGCTTTTTGTGGGGTTATTAAGGATGAAAAACAGACATTATCCGATCAAAGCGTCCGATTTTATAAAAGAAATCGAGCCTCATATTTTTAAATATTACAAGCGTCCAGGCAGACCCACGGGTATCAGCCATTATCACTTTTTCTCGGCAGTGTTATACGTATTGAAAACCGGTATCCCTTGGCGTGACGTGCCTACTTTTTATGGCCACTGGCATACGATTTACACACGTTTTAAACGCTGGAGTGAGAATGGGCTATTCTGGCATTTGCTTTATCTATTGCAGAAAAAAAAGAAAATCAGCCTTGACTGCGTCTGGATAGACAGCACCACAGTGAGCCTACACCGCCCTGGCTCAGGGAGTTTAAAAAAAAGGAGTTCAGTCGATAGGGCGCGGTCGTAAAGGAATGAGCACTAAAATTTATGTTGGCCTTTCAGGCGATTGTCTCAGGAGTGTCTGTTTATTCTTAGAGACAACGTACTGATATAAAAGTCTTTTCTACCTTGTGGGCAAAAGGAGACTGGAGACAGATAAGCGATGTCATCGTGGATAAAGGTTACGATTTTTATGATGTCAAAAAGTTTATTCGTGATAGCGGAAAATACCCGCTGATCCCCCGCCGCCAAGGCGCGATTTATTCCGGTATCCCGCCAAAAGATAAAGAAAAATATAAAACACGTAATGCCATTGAACGTTTCTTCGGCAAAATAAAAGAACATAAAAGACTCGCTTTGCGCTTTGATAAGCTTGATATCACCTTCTTTTCTTTTTTCGCCATCGCTTGTCTTAAGGTCTTTAAATTACTTTGTTAACAGTGCCATGTCAAAAAGTAAATTTCATAGCTGTCTGTATAATCATGAAGGCAATTGTGAATTTTAATGGTTCTCTACCAATAACACAGACTGGCTTTACGCAAGCATTACACACATTCCAGAAACTTTATGGAGATCACTATGAGTAATATCGCTTATGTAAATTTTTGTCCGCATACAAAGGGTGAAGAACGTCATGTGGTTGATACCGATAACGGTTATACCCGTTTGGCTAATGAATTGCTTGAGGCAATTTTACGGGCGGGATTAACACAGAATCAGCTATTGATCGCGCTGGCGGTGATACGTAAAACATACGGGTTCAATAAAAAACGGGATTGGGTTAGTAATGCTCAACTTTCAGCCCTGACGGGACTGCCAGAAACTCGATGCAGCACCGTTAAAAACGAGCTGATTAAATTAGGCATATTGATTTCAGCAGGCAGATCGGTAGGCATAAACAAGGCGATTTTAAGCTGGAAAACCAAGGTTAACACAATCAGTAAAACATTGACGGTATCTGTAAAGAAAACCTTTAAGGAAACGGTAAATCGTCCTTTACAGAATCTGTTAACCACAAAAGACACTATTACAAAAGACAAAAAAGACAATATAAAGATAGTGCCTATAATACCAAAAAGCGTTGCCCAAAAAATTAACAAAGCCACGCAACAACCCTCAGGATTTACCCCTTCTGAAAAACACACCTCATTGGCCAATGAACTGGGCGTCAACCTGCTCAGTGAATTTGCTGTGTTTGTGGATTATCACGCTTCTAAAGGGTCAAAGTTCAAAAATTGGGATGCCGCCTTAAATACCTGGCTCAGAAATGCGGTGAAGTTTGGTATTAAACCACAGTCTGCCTCCCACCGGATGACTGAAAATTTTAATGAAAAACACTATGGCGTTTCGGATATACCGGTCTGGATGGAGTGATAACCATGCTTGATTATCAGGAAGAAATCACGTGTCTGGAAAAGCATCTCCTCGCCCTTGCGCAGCCACCGATGGCTATTCCCAACACCGCCGTGTTTACCCAAAATGCCTACTGTAAAAAACATGGATCTTATGAACAGCGTATTCGAGAATTCAATGTGATTAGCTGTGTCGCCAGCCATTCAACCTGCCCAGACTGTATCCGAGATAAAATTGCGGCGCTTCGGCAAGCTCAACAGGAAAACGATAAACGTCTCTCTGAGCAACAGATTATCCGCTTGATGCAGGGTTTGAATTTGCCCCCACGTTTTCAATCAGCGACGTTGAATAATTTTGAGCCCATCAATAAAGAGGCTGCGCACTGCCTGAAAGTGTGTCAAGCCTACGCCAATCAGTGGCCTGAACGACTCAAACAAGGCGGGGGGATAGTGATGTGTGGCAAACCCGGCACAGGCAAAAACCACTTAGCGCTGGCCATTGCTCAGCATGTTATCACTGCCTACCAGGCATCGGCACTGTTCACCTCAGCCCTGCACTTGGTGCGATTATATAAATCAACCTGGACTAAGCCGACGCAGATGACAGAGGCCGAGGTGCTGCGGATGCACATCTCACCAGAGTTGTTAATCATTGATGAAATAGGCGTTCAATTTGGCTCTGACACAGAGAAAATTATCTTGTTTGACATCATCAACAATCGGTACGAAGGGATGAAACCGACCATTTTGCTCAGTAATCTGCCAAAAGAAGCCTTAGCGCAGTTTATGGGTGAACGTGTGATGGATCGGATGAACGAGGGCGGGGGCTGCACACTGGCGTTTACCTGGGACAGTTATCGATCGAGGGTGACTTAGTGACGGCCATTAAACACGGATGCAGAGCGTATCGGCAGAGAGTGAATACAACCCATGTCAACAACAACCGTTAACTAATGGCCAATTGCATCAAGAAACCTAACAGATAATGCACTGTTAACAAAGTAATATTAATCAATTTATTGAAATTAATATAATTTTAAAAGATTATGAGTAAAAGGAGCTTATTTAAAAAACAGGGTAACCATTTTTTGCTAGCGAAACAATTTGCGCTTTATCAGTGATTCTGGCGATAACAGACAACACTATTTTTTTCTCATAACCGTTTTAAAGCACCGTGACATTTTCATTAAAAGCATTATAATTCAATAAATAAACTTTATTAACAGAGCCATATAAATCATTTTCTGACTTTTTATCTGTGAAAATGATCATGCTAAAAAATTACTCGTTCTACCCCAATGATAGGGGATCGCCTGTTATTTCTTCAGTGACCGGCGTGTTGAACTGTCTTTAGCACCAACATTATTTGCGAAAGAGCCTCACACTGGGTATACGTGGGATAACAAATCGTGAGAAGCGTGTCCTCCTGATAACGACAAATTGGGTAAGGCTACGTCTCTGAAAAAGTAAAGAGGAGCTAGCGCTAGCTGTAGCTCATCCGCCGCCGAACTGGCGTCTGCGTTAGGGGTTGAGCGAGGGCTTTTTTATGGGCAATCAGTGCTAAATAATATTGGCAAGCAATTCTATTGTAACTATGATTAATAAACCGCTGGGGTATGGTCACATCAAAATGGATTGTGGGGGTATTACATGAACAAAATAAAGACTTATTTAAAGATATTGCCTATTCTACTATCATCTATACCTGTCTTAGCTGCTCAAAAAGAAACGCCAGTTTGTAAAGTATGGCCGGGTAGACTTTTTCCCATCAAAGCTTGCACACCACAAAAGCTTACTGTACAGAAAGCTAAACCATCCAGACCAGAAAACAGTGTGCCTTACGAATCGATGCCAACTCCTCCTTTCCTTGCAGCTTCCATGCAATTAAACCGCGAAATGTAACTTTGAATACTAAGGTCTTAGGGAAACCCTGAAGAACCGATAAAAGTAGTCTATTCTGTTACCAATAATTTTTTTAGGTTAATAGTGAAATGAAAACGAAATCGACGAGACGAGCCGACTTTTTAGCGCAAATGAATACGATAGTTCCCTGGGAAAAAATTCTGGCCAAACTCAGTCGTCATTATCCCAAGGCAAGCCCTAAAGGCGGTAGACCAGCGAAACCTTTAGAGATGATGTTGCGGATTTATTTTTTACAAAATGGGTTTAATTATGCTGATTTATCGATGGAAGAAGCGTTATACGACATCCCCTTATTACGTCAATTTGCGGGGATATGTCTCGATGCCATTCCCTCCGATCCCACGATCCTGCATTTTCGTCATTGGCTGGAAAAACATCATTTAAGTGAAGCGCTGTTTGAAGAAGTTAAAACGCATTTAGCGTCGCTTCAGCTATTTATCAAACGGGGTAGCATTGTCGATGCTACGATCATTCATGCACCCAGCTCAACTAAAAACCGACAAAATAGCCGTGATCCTGACATGAAAGCCACCCGTAAAGGTAATCAGTGCTACTTTGGCATGAAAGCGCATATTGGCGTGGATGCACAGACGGGGCTGGTGCATTCTCCCTGGTGGGAACCTCGGCGAATGTAGCCGATGTGACGCAAGTTCATCACCTTCTTCACGGCCAAGAAGAGGTTGTTCATGGTAATGTCGGTTGTAAAGGCGTGATGCGACGCAGCGAACATCAACATCGCGTGGTCACCTGGCACATCCCCCGACGGGAGGGTATTGGCCTTGCCGGGGCAGGAGCAGCAGGTATGGAAAAAACATCGGCATCAGCAAAGTCTCAACGCGAAAATCCGGGCTAAAGTAGAACACCCCTTCCGTGTATTAAAATGCCAGTTCAACTTTAGAAAAGTGCGTTACAAAGGTTTAGCTAAAAATACTGCGCAATTATTTAGCTTATTTGCTTTGACCCATCTCTTTCTCGCTAGAAAAATTTTGTTTTGTCGCCCCTAATTGACCCTTGATACTGAAAAAAGTGTAGCTAGTATCTGTATACCGTAAAAAAGAGCGCATTGACCTCCTTTTCTATCCAATGACTTTAAAAATTAGTGCTACTAGCGCCAAATATAAACTTTTATGGGAGGTTCTTCAGGGTTTCCCTATTGCCAGTGAATCCCATAACCAGAAAGGTGAAGTCATTTTAGTACATGTGTAATCCGAGACTACCATAATCACTGAGCGTAAAATTGCTCCCAATCAAATTGGTTGAGTAATCCAGTGATTCAATTTTTCTAAGAATGCACTGACCCGAAAAAGTTGGACAAAATAAAAACTTATTTAACAGTTTGCGCGAAATTCTCCGTCCATAGCTAGCGAGTTAGTTTAGTGTGAGATGGATAGCGCCCTCTAATCACTTTGGTTTATCTTGATTCTGTATGTAGTCTTTCAGAATGCTAAGTGGAGCACCCCCTGCGGTTATCAAGCAGTGAGTCCTCGCCCATAAAACAGGTTTCCAGTAGTACACTGCAAGGTGCTTTGAAAACTCCTTACGAATAAAGTCGGCTGCTCACCGTCTTCAGGCTATTAATGAGCTTTGCTGGTTCGATATTTGGGTGCATCTCCAACATAAGCAGGACTTACGCAATTTTCACCTAAAATTAGGATAGGAATTCTGTAGAGTGTCACAAATGAAACCAAGCCGCTTAAACTACTGCCAGTATCTGATGGTAAGCCAGATAAATTACACCTTGACGAATTTTGCTGATCACACGCAAGACATGAGTCACGATGCGATTAATCGCTATTTGCGAAAAGGTCACGTAACGGGAAGCGCTGTGTGGGCACAAGTAAGGGGTGATATGGTGCCATCTCCAGACGGCTATATTGTGTTCGACGACACGGTATTGGACAAAAATTTTTCGCAGCAGATTGAGTTGGTGCAACGTCAATACAGTGGTAACGCCCACCGCGTCATCAAAGGCATTGGCGTCGTGAATTGTCTGTACGTCAATCCTAGCACGGAACAATTTTGGGTCATTGATTTTCGTATTTACCATCCTGAGGGTGACGGCAAATCTAAACTCGATCATGTGCAGGATATGCTGAACAACGTAGTACGACATAAGTGCCTGCCCTTTGCTGCCGTGTTGATGGATACCTGGTATGCGACTAAGAAGATGATGCTATTTATCGAATCGTTGCACCGATGTTACTACTGCCCACTGAAAGACAATCGTTTGGTGGATGATTCATGCGGGGTAAATCCTTATCGTCACGTGGATTCTCTCATCTGGGACGAATATGAACTCGCTCATGGAAAGACGATCAAAATCAAAAATTTTCCAAAAATGCATAAGGTGCAAGTGTTCCGGGTTGTGGTGTCTACACACCGCACGGATTTTGTCGTGACTAACGACCTTTCTCAAGACTCTACCTCGGGCACACACCAAGTGTGTGGCTGGCGCTGGAAGATTGAGCAGTTTCACCGTGAAGCAAAACAACTCACTGGACTCGAAAAATGCCAATGTCGCCGTGCTCGGATCCAACGTAATCATATTGCTTGCGCTTTTCTAGTTTGGATCCGATTGGCTCAAATTGCTCGAAGCACAAGCAAAACGCTTTATCGTATTAAGCAAGGCTTGCTCGATGATTATCTTTGTCAACAGCTCAAAAAACCTTCTATTATTATGCGATTTGCGTAAGTCCTGATAAGGTGAACGTGGTCAGCTTTGCCACCAAACTCTAAAACACTGACATATCACTTTTTGCACTGTTCCCTGAATATTTCCTCCAGTAACTCACCCGTGAAGCACTTATTTCGGTATTTTGTAACTAACACTAAGTGGTAGTTCATCTTATAGACATAGTAATAATGAGATCTAATAACCACGTTGATTCTCAACACTAAAATGAGTAAATGTAATGAACGCATCCCAACCACTTAATCAAGGGCTCGAGACTGAAAAGTAAGGTGTGGATCCTCACAGATTTTCGGCATCATTGTGCCCATACGGGATGCCTAGTGCTTCCAAAAACTGGAGGACCCACAAAATGAAATATACACCGGTTGGCGTAGATATCGCAAAACATGTGATTCAGATCCACTTTATCGACGAGCACAGTGGTGAGGTAGTTGACAAGCAGCTCCGTCGTCATGCCTTTTTAGCGTTTTTCAGTAACCGGGCGCACTGCCTGATAGGGATGGAAGCGTGTGGTGGTTCTCAGCACTGGGCTCGTGAACTGGAAAAACAGGGGCATAAAGTTCGCCTGCTTCAGCCTCGTTTTGTAAAAGCCTTTCTGATGGGTAATAAGAATGATGTGATGGATACCCGTGCTATATGGATGGCAGTGCAACAACCCGGCAAGGCCATTGCAGTAAAAACCGAAGAACAGCAGTCAGTACTGGTGCTGCACAGAATACGCCGCCAATGAGTAAAATTTAGAACTGCACAGATTAATGCCTTGCATGGCATGTTGCTGGAGTTCAGCGAAACAATAAGTAAAGGCCGGGCTTCACTGGATAAATCTCTGCCATGGGCGCTGGAGCGCTTGAAGGCACGACTGCCGCCCTTCCTTATCGCTATGCTGGAAGAACAACACCAGCGACTGGGTGATCTGGATGCTCAAATCGAGGGTATTGAAAAGCAACTGGTTGCTTTGGCAAAACAGAATGAAAGCTGTAAAAGGTTGCTAGAAATCCCTGGTGTGGGGTCTATTATTGCTACCGCAGCCATGGCCACGATGGGCGAGGCTTCTGCCTTTAAATCAGGACGTGAGTTCGCAGCCTATGTAGGCCTGGTACCGAAACAGACCGGAACGGGTGGAAAAATCCGGTTACTGGGGATAAGCAAACGAGGGGATACCTATCTGCGAACGCTATTTATCCATGGTGCCCGCGCAGCGGCGTTACTGGCAAAAGAACCGGGGCAGTGGATAACGGAGTTAAAAAAACGCCGGCCAACCAGCGTGGCAATCGTAGCAATGGCTAACAAACTGGCAAGGACGGTATCTGAATAAGGTCCTGAGCTTAAAGCTCGTTGAGGAAATGAGGTGTGAGTCAGCGGATTTCATCGGAACCCGCAGCAGTGCTATTTGCTGCAATAAGGCCGAATATAAAGCTGCAACCGAACCTTTTGTTCTGGTTAACGGGAAGATGATTAAATCAGTTAAACGATTATGCTGGATAAATGATTATCTCCACAAGGTGAGTCGTTTCATTATCAATTACGCTTTGATGGCCGACGCAGGAACCCTTGTTATTGGTCACAACTTCGAATGGAAAAAATCCATTAACATCGGCAAGCTGAATAACCAAAAATTTGTCAGCATTCCTCATGCCAGGCTTATCGAGATGATTCAATATAAAGCCGATGAAACCGGGCTCACTGTGATTGTAAGAGAGGAAAGTTACACCAGCAAAGCGAGCGCTTTGGATTGTGACGCTATACCAAATTACGGCGATATTGGGGAAAAGGTATTTTCAGGTAAACGTAACGCGGATTATACGTGACATCAAACGGACGCTTGCTAAACGCGGATGTGAATGGGGCAATCAATATCCTGCGGAAAGAAATCGGTGATGACTTTGTAAAAGGTTTAGCTGATAAGGGCTGCGTGTACCTGCCCAAGCGAGTCAATGTACTTGTTTTAGAATGCGCCCACGGGTTGCAGAAGCTCAATCCATAGCGGCGTAGCCGTTTGTTGGGTCGAGTCGTTCACGTTGGAATACTTAATACTGGTAATATCCGGCGGAAGAATCACGGGTTTTTAAATAAACTCGCTTTAAGCATTAGCCATCGGTGCACGGTATATCTCTATTCCATCAATCGCCCTGTTTTTACCTCATTTAGCAGTGTGTCGGGGATTGTTCATTGTCTCAATCTGCCTTAACGCCGCCTTATCTTGATTGCACTGCTCCAGAGCCAGCAGCAGTTGCTCATTCAGTAGCACACTATCGCCCCACGTCATGTGCTCAGGGATGACCGGCACCTGACAGTCACCCAGCAACGTGGCGGGGATGAGCACGCGCGGGGCGGGCAGGTATTTGGTCTGCGTGGGCACGCAACCGGTTAACAGCGGCAGCAGGCACAGGCAAATGTGCACAATGCGCCGACGTAATAATCTTCCGTATCGTGATAATGCGAGGGGAAGAATCCCGAACGGCCTTTTGGTGTGCATCCTGTGTCGCTCCGACTATTTTATTAAAAACCTCAACAATCTTTTCATAGTGAGTCACCTGCGCCCACGCGGCGTCCCTTTCAATGCGCAGTGCTTGATTAGATCGTTTCAGTTGCCGGTTTTCCTGGTACTGAGATTGGATCGTCATCGCGAGGGTGATCAGGGTAATAAGTAACAGCGTTCCCACCAGGGTTCGCCAACTAAAGGTCAGGTTCATCGATCCCCCTTTGGCATTTAAAAACGCTTATTTTTAGCGGATAAGGTGCCATCATGATTACATTTCCTCTCTATCGGTATCCCTCGCTGAAGGCGGAGCGCGGTGCCATAATACGTTGGATGGATATGACGAGAACCGCCCGCGGGCGTGCGGCGGGGCACCTCAAGCGATTTTTTGAGCGTCGACCGGTATGACGCGTTTTTTCTGTGACGAAGGGAATTTCAGTACAGGTCATACGCTGCGGGGGGAGATGATCGCGGGGGTGCCCGGGATCATCCACCTACGCAATCGCGTTTATTTATCACATTAACAAACTTTTTGCGGATCGCATCAGTATTTTTTACTTTTTTTCGCGGCCAGCATTTCTGACTTCCGGATCGGTGTTTGTCAATGTAGTTGTCGCCTGAAACTGTTTTTGTCAACGCTACTTTAGATTGGGCTCTTCCGCAAATAATGTTGGTGCTGAACGCCGTAGCTAACTGAGATATAAATCATTTTCTGACTTTTTATCTATTGAAAATGATCATGCTCAAAAAATTACTCGCTCTCCCTCGAAAGTGGGGGATCGCCGATTATTCTTTCAGTGCTCGGCGAGTTGAACTGTTGCTTCAACATCGCAAACATTCTGCGTATTGTCCCCCAATGCAATATGAAAAGCCGCTGTCGTTAGGGCTTTACTCACCGACGACTTCAGCATTTACCCTGTGGAGGAAAGACCCTGATACTATGCTTTCGTCTTCAGCGATTTTGTTGCACCAACAGCAGATGTAGTGGTCAAGTAAAATCGGACACTTTTTTAAGACACCTTGATTAATGGTATTCGCTCAAACTCCATGGGAGAAAGATATCCCAGTACACTGTGGGGACGTTTACTATTGTAATAAGCCAAATAGTCCAACACACTTAGCTTGGCATCATGGTGACCCTTCAGCACTTCGTAGTGCAAATATTCATATTTCAGACTGCGGAAAAAGCGCTCTGTGGGGGCATTTGCATATTATCATCAAGAAGATCACCGAATAACCCCCTGTGTCAGCATAGTTGTCGCCTGTTAATATTAAGGAGAACACCATGCCGGCAAACCCCGTGCCTATCAATATCAAGCAACAAGGGTTGCTCTGGCTTCAACCTCCGTATAATTGGTCTCACCGGCAAATAGCGAAGAAGCTAGACGTGAGCCCTTCGGTTGTTTCAAGATGGAGAAACGAGTTAATGAGTGATGGCCTGTTATGTGAAGATGAGCAGTTTTTAAAGAATAACGAAGGTTGGTCGCCCGAACAGCGTTTTGCGGTGGTCATTGAAAGCGCAGTGATGTCTGAAATTGAGCTGGCCGAATACTGTCGGCACAAAGGATTGTTTGTTGAACAGGTAAAGGAATGGCGAACGGCTTCGCTCCGGGCTCATGAGCCGAAAGCCTTGAATAATCATAAAGTTGATAAAGTCGTCAAAGAATACAGACAAAAGATCCGTGAACTTGAAAAAGAACTCACCAGAAAAGAAAAGGCGCTGGCGGAAACCGCAGCGCTACTGGTATTAAGGGAAAAGTTCAATGCCCTCTGGGACAACAGCGAGGACGTCTAATACCTCTCCCGGAGCGGCTTAATATAGTTGATATGCTTAGGAATGCGATGAAACAGGGGGCTCGTAAGGCGCAAGCCTGCCAGGTCATTGGGATTTCAGTCAGAACACTGCAACGCTGGCGCAACAATTGTCACAACGCTCCCCTGGCCGACAAACGGTCAACGGCCGTTCGCAATGCCCCCAGCAACAAATTGTCTGATGCTGAACGACAGCGGATCATGGAAATCTGTAACTCACCAGAGTTTTCAAGTTTCCCTCCGAATGTCATCGTTCCGACGCTGGCTGATAGGGGAATTTATATCGCCTCTGAGTCTACGTTTTATCGCGTGCTCAAAGCGAACAAACTGTTAACACCTAGACGTCGAGAGAGAAGTTATAAACGTCCAGGCGCACAAAAAACGACAGCACCGAATCAGGTATGGTCCTGGGATAGTAGTTATTTGCCAACACCTATAAAAGGTCGGCATCTTTACCTCTACATGATGATGGACATTTTCAGTCGGAAAATTGTGGGGGCAGACGTTTTTGAACAAGAATCCGGCGAACAGGCTGCAGAGCTACTGCAACGATGCATCTGGAAAGAAAAATGCGCGGGCAAAAAAATCATTCTTCATTCAGATAATGGTGGCCCCATGCGTAGTTATACCCTGTTGGCGAAAATGTACGATCTGGGGGGAATCAGTTCATATTCTCGCCCACGAGTCAGCAATGATAACCCTTATTCCGAATCCTTGTTTCGAACGGTGAAATATTGTCCCCAGTGGCCAGCCGAGGGGTTTACTTTACTCAATGATGCCAGAGCCTGGGTAGCTCAGTTTGTGAACGGGTACAACCTTGAACATAAACACAGTGGTATCAAGTACGTTACTCCAGATGAACGTCATAGGGAGGCAGATAAAGAAATATTAGCTAAACGGAAAGCCATCTATGAATTAGCTCGAGCTAAAAAACCCGAACGTTGGAGCAAAGGCTGTCGTAACTGGAATTTTATTCATGAAGTGATGCTGAATCCGGAAGTAAGTGCTGCATAAAACAGTTTCAAGCGACAACTACATTGACAAACACCGCGAGAGGTTTCACGCATTTTGTCATCCAGTAATTGATGACGTCGTTTCAGTAAATCGCTTACTTTTTCAGCAATTTCAGATAATTGATTCTGTTTAGGATGTGGTTTCATTGTGCTGGCATAATCTTTAATAAGCTGAGCATCGATTCTATCCGTTTTAGCCAGCAGGCCCTTACTTTTAGCAAAAGCGCGAATTTTATTGGCATGCTCAACAAATACGGGTACCTGTTGGGCGCGCAGTGCTTTGACAAGGGTTCTTTCATACCCCCCGGTGGCTTCACAGAGAACCCGTTCAACGTTCCTATTTTTTTTGATTTCTTGCACCCATTTTTTTATTAATGAAGCCGAGTTTGAAAGGGGAGTGACTTTATCTGAAAAACACACATCAAGCGTGGCTTTTCCAACATCAATACCAATATACTCTCCCATGTTGCCCTTTCCTTTTGTATAATCGAATTGAAAAAATAATAGACTTTTTCCCTACTTGTAATTCGAGGCGTCTTAAACCCTCATGACATCTGTTCGGAACCGGCCTATATCAAAATAGGATAGAGGGTCATGACTCAGGTACGGTGCTTCATCACCTTATTCGGAAGAACGACCCCTCTATCCACCTATTAAGGTGATCAGAATTAACAGGCAATTTCAATATACAAGAAGGAAGATATACATCAAAGCGAAGGCTGATAAGTCTTGGCGATTTTGGGGTATTTATGTTCATGTTGGTAAGATGGAAACGTTGCGCACATCCTATAAGCTGGCGAAAGAAAACAAGGGGGCACCAGGAGTAGATGGTGTGACCTTTGAAGAAATTGAGTCCACAGGGGTAGACAACTTTCTTGAATCCATCAGGAAGGATTTACTCTCCAAGACCTACTACCCATTGAGGAATCGGAAACGGGCGATACCGAAAGCTGGAGGGCAATCCAGGATGTTAAGTATTCCCACTATTCGAGACCGCGTAGTGCAAGGTGCAGTCAAACTCATTCTAGAAGCGATATTCGAGGCAGATTTCCAGCCGGGCTCTTTTGGTTATCGCCCCAAGCGAACGGCTGCTGAAGCAGTAGAACAGGTAACAGTAGCAACTATCAAGAATATGACGCGAGTCATCGATGTCGATCTCAAATCGTATTTTGACACCGTGCGCCACGATATTTTGTTAAGCAAAATAGCAACGCGCGTGAATGACAAAGAAGTCATGCGGCTACTCAAGCTGATACTGAAAGCAGGTGGGAAATGTGGGGTACCTCAAGGCGGTCCGTTGTCGCCACTACTGAGCAATATCTATCTCAATGAGGTAGACAAGATGCTTGAACGAGCAAAGGCGGTAACAGGTACGGATGGATATCAGCATATTGAATACGCGAGATGGGCGGATGATCTTATCATAATGATCGACAGCCATAGAAAATGGGATTGGCTGGCAGTGGGTGTCTACAAACGACTGAAAGAAGAACTCATGAAGTTGGGAGTAACACTTAATTTAGAAAAGACACGACAAGTTGAGCTGAAGCAAGATGACTCCTTCAGTTTTCTAGGTTTTGTTTTTAGAAGAACGAAAACAAAGCAAGGGAAATGGGGCGTCATGAAAACACCGAAGATGGACGCGAGAACACGGCTTTTACAGAAATTAAAAGCGGTGTTCAGACGCCATCAGTCTCAACCGATTGATCGGGTCATTTATCTCATCAATCCGATACTCAGAGGCTGGGTGAATTATTATAGGATCGGTAATTCAAGTCGATGTTTTACCTACGTTAAAGATTGGGTAGAAAAGAAAGCGAGGCGTCATTTAATGAAGGCGCGTCGACGGCAAGGCTTCGGCTGGGGGAGATGGAGTAAGGAAGGGTTTTATCAAAAATTAGGTTTATATTCAGACTATAAGATTAGATATTACCCAGTACTGAAAGTGTCGCCAGCTAGATAGGTCACATAAGCTTTGGTATGAAATTGTCAGGTAAGCGTAGTGCGGGAAAACCGCATGCTGCGTTTGACGAGGCGGGCGATGGAAACGGGAGCAATCAAGATAATATCGTGATTTGATCACCGCGCCATTGTTCGACCCTACCGTATGACCCAAAGTCTAAGCCGCAAAGGGAATTGTTGGGACAACGCTCCTATGGAGCGCCTATTCAGAAGCCTCAAAACCGAATGGGTACCCAAAGCAGGCTATCCAACTGGGCAAGAAGCAAAACGAGATCTTATTGATTATCTCATCGGCTACTACAGTCAAACTCGCCCTCATCAATACAACGGCGGATTAACACCAAATGAATCCGAGCGGCTGTACTGGGAGAAACACAAGATACTGGCCAATTTTACTTGACCACTACACCCTGTGCAATGCCTGATAATATCGGTAATGTCAGTGCTAAGATAAAAAAAAGTAGCGTTGACAGTAATGTTTTACGCAACAACGGAGATTCATTTCGATTGCCTGCGGCATGCATATTACCATCAAGAAGCTCACCCAATACCCTTATTATCTGATGTTATGCAGCCCACATCTGATAGGTTTGTCAGATGAAAAAATCTAATCTTTATTTATACACTGACTTTATTTTAATTTATTTTCTTGCGGAGGTCTAAGATGGCTTATAATTGTAATTCAATTCCTGTTGTTTTCGTACATGGGGTGGTGCAGACCCTGGTGTCTGGAGCTCTATCAAGCTGGGTACCAAAATTCTCATTTATTTGCCTGGGATTATCGTAATGATACTCATAAATCTATCAATGAACAGCTTAGCCCGCTTTTCGATAATTATATCAATAGTGTGTTGAACGAAACGGTGTCAACGCTACTTTAGATTGACCACTTTTTGCTACTTTAAAATGTCCAGTTTTTGCTAATTTTCCTGTTGGGTTTCTATTCCAGGCGCCTGGATAATATCAGTCGTTTTTATAGGCAACATGCCTGCTTTGCGTTTATTTTTGAGTCGGTAGCTTTCTCCTTTAATATTCAATGTGGTTGAATGATGTAAAAGCCTGTCTAAAATCGCAGTTGCTAAAATGTGATCACCGAATACGTCCCCCCAATCAGTAAAACTTTTATTTGATGTGAGAATGATGCTCGCCTTTTCATAACGACGGCTCAATAACCTGAAAAATAGGCTAGCTTCTTCGCGATTCATCGGTAAATACCCGATTTCATCCAGTATTAATACCCTGGCATAGCACAGTTGCTGAAGTTGGCGTTCCAGACGGTTTTCTTGCTTTGCCTTCATTAAGGTACAGCAGAGTCTATCCAGAGGCATAAACAATACCCGATGCCCAGCTGTAGCTGCCTTGACAGCCAGCGCTATCGCCAAATGCGTTTTCCCTACCCCAGGTGGGCCTAACAAAATGACGTTTTCATGATGTTCGACAAACCTCAGCCCCGCCAGCTCGCGGATAATTTTCCTGTCTATACTTGGTTGGAAAGTAAAGTCAAATTGCTCCAAGGTTTTTATCCACGGCAAACGTGCTTGTTTTAACCGCGATTCCAAGCCTTTTTGGTGACGCCCGTTCCATTCCTGGGCTAATGCCTGCTGGAGAAATTCACGGTAGTTCAGTGCTTTCTTGGTGGCTTCTTCACATAAACTCTCCAACGCATCGCCCAGGTAATCCATTTTTAACCGTATCAACAAGTTTTCCATTTCCATCAGAGTAGCTCCTCATACACACTGAGCGAACGAGACGCTACTCGATTGACCTGTTGCCAAAGGGCTTGATGATGTTCTGGCACCTTTTGCCAGCCCTGCGTTACCTCCTGCAAGAGATGCGTCGCGAGCAGTTGCTCATCGCCGTAAATACGTAGCGTATTATCTAAACCGATACGAATATTAACCGCACGACCACACCAGAATGAAGGCACGCTATGGCACTGTTAACAAAGTTAAATTATTGAATAAAAAAGAATTTATAAAAATATTTAGGACGCATAAAATAATGATGAGATAAAAATAATACTTTTTGTGATCGGCTTCATCATTGAGAGAATTCGCCGATCGCTGCCATAAAAAATCGATTCATCTGTTTTTTTTAAAGAGGAACCGTTTACTTTGAATGCATTTAAATTATAATAATTTCAATAAGTTAAATGAATACACTTTGTTAACAGTGCCATAGCGATTACCTCTGACATCGATATAGCTGTCCCATGCCACTTGTCGTAGGTCGAAGTAGCTGGTATCGAAATCAGTCGCAGGGAGTGGCATCAAAGCTATTTTTTCCTCAGCAAAACGATTTTCCGGTGTCTGCTTGAATTGACGAAGATGACGCTGGTCTGCCACTTTCGCCAGCCACATCGCTAGCAGTTGATTAACATGAGCGAAACTCTCAAACTGACGGTAGCGAGTGAAAAAATTGTGTTTAACATAGCCCACCATCCGTTCGGTTTTGCCTTTCGTTTGCGGTCGATAGGGCTTACAGGCGCGAGGACTAAACCCATAGTGATTAGCCAGTTGCAGGAAGCCTGCATTGAACTCGATGTGGCCATTTTGTCCATGTTTGATAACAGCGGCTTTTTGGTTATCTACCAAGACATTTTTTACGCTGCCACCGAAGTAATTGAAGCTGCGAACCAGCGATTCATACGTGTGCTCAGCATCTTGCTTAGGGGCAGCAAAGACATGAAAGCGACGCGAAAAACCGAGCGTATTAACGGCAAAATTAACCGTACAGGCAGAGCCTGCCACCTCAACGATGATTTCTCCCCAATCGTGTTGAAGTTGATAACCGGGGAGGGTTTCAAAGCGTACCGTGTTTTTCGAGGCCCTGAGTGGACGCTTCGGATGAATATAACGTCGGAGCATCGCACTCCCGCCGCGGTAGCCTTTTTCACGGATTTCCTCAAAAATAACCGCCGCATTCCAAACCTGTTCACTCAACCTTGAATCGATGTAGTCTTTAAAGGGCTCGAGTTTAGCAACCTGTTTTTTACCGCATTTTGCTGTTGGCGGCGCAGGATAGCTAATGTGCCGTCTCACCGTCTTTTCTGAACACCCTATCTGATGGGCAATATCAACAATAAATGCCCCCTGTTGATGGCGTTGTTTTATCATGTAGTGGTCCTCTCTTCTTAGCATGCTTATTTCCCTCATGGCTTTGTCACCACAAAGGAAACTGCATTCTGGCTTGAGTGGACAAATTAAATTAGCAATTTACGGTCTTTTATCATTAGCGCTGACAACGGGAGCGAGCAAAGTTGATATTGTAGCTCATTCGTTTGGTAGCTTGCCAACAAGGTAGTTTATCAAATTTGGGGGAGGTTCAACAAAGGTACGTAATTGGATATCTATAGCTGGCTCCAACCACGGTTTAGATAGCATAAGAGGGATCGGTTTAACGATTAATAACTTATTCACTTCCGACCAAGGAGGCGCCGATATGCAATCGAGTTCCTATGTAATAAGAAAGCTCAACGAAGGAACAGAAACCCCCGAGCCAACAAAATACACAACAATTAGCTCAACCGGAGATGATCCATCATTTTTTGATATGTTAGGGAGTAGTTCTAGTAATTCTTCAGACAAAGTTGTTTCAATATCTAGTACCATCTAGTACCAAGTTGACTGGAGCAAACAACATCGTCATTCATGATGAAAATTTGGGGCATAACGCTTTGATCCGTGATGAGCAAGTCTTTTCCCATGTGCTTAACGTTCTTGGCTGTGATGCCTAAAACTGATAGAAAATGTAGGTCGTGACTCGAATTTGTTGATAAAGGGGGCGTTGGTGCATAGAGGTGTGAAGGTTGTTACTTCCCCCAAGGGGTTATGACTCTGTCACTTCCTTACAGGCGGAATGAGTGCTTGCTGCGGCCAAAAGCCGATTAAGAACGGCAACACCTATCGATGCTTCCGTCTTCTGTGCAGCCAATCCGCGAGCCCGAAGACGAGGTTCAATCAGTGTTTTGTAACACCCCATCATGGTCTCAACCAAGACTCGTTGACCGTAGTTTAGGGCTGTTTGCCAGGCGAGTCGCCCCTTGTTCTGGATCATTTCCAGGTGCTGATCGCGTTGGGTCGGTGGCTCTATCGTGCTACTAAAGCTGGGCGCAGTGATTGAAGAGAGCCGCGCCGATGCAGAAAAAGAAGCGGCAGAACGTGCGGCGCGAGAGGAAAAACGCCAGAAGCTTTTGCAGCTTATCGAAAAAGAAGGTTTCACCGCTGAAGATCTGTTAGGCTCAGCGGTAACAATCAACAAGAAGCGCAGAAAAAAACTAGCAGCTCCCGCCAAATACGAATTTGTCGAGAATGGTGAAACAAAAACATAGACAGGGCAAGGGCGCCAGCCAAAGCTTATTGAAGAAGCCCTGAAAGCCGGACGCAGCCTTGATGCGTTTTTGATTTCCGCAAGAATTGATTGAACAAAAAAGAGAAGGATCCGGCATAGACTGGTATTCGATGGCTAAAAAAGCAAGAATAAGAAAATTTTCTGAATACTCTGCCCTCAGAGCAAGTAAAGAGAAGGCAAAGCAGGGATTCACTGTCCAATGGAACGAAAACGTACTATAAGGGCTTCCCCGATTAGTCAACACCGGTTTTTTATTCTGTCTGGCTATCTATCACTGAAGTTAAAGGGATAAGACTGCGGTACTATAAACGGCCATGATGAATCATTATCGATTCGGACCCTGATGAAAGACGCTCGTGAGATTCTCGTTCGCTAAACGGATAATAATATCCAGTACTTTTACAGAAATGCCTCACGGGGGTCTAACCCTTTTACATCAACGCTGACAGTTCAGATAAGATATTTTTACTGCGTCAATTAAATTACTTATTGTAGAACCTGAAGTCATCACCATAAAACAGGGACGCCCAACATAAACGGGCATTTTTGGCTGCGATTGCCACAGCAGTACGCCAGTAACCTCGGCGGTTGATCAGCGAACTCACCCACTGACTGAAAGGATCTTGTTTCTTCTCCACACCAATCATGACAGAACGTGCTCCTTGGACAAGCAAGGTGCGTAAGTAGGCATCACCCGCTTTGGTGATTTTTCCCAGTCTGGATTTTCCCCCACTACTGTACTGTGACGGTGTTAAACCGAGCCAAGCTGCCAACTGACGCCCATTTTTAAAATCATGAGCAGTGCCAATACTAGCAACCAGCGCACTCGCCGTTGTTGGACCCACCCCTTTGAGTTTCATCAGATTTTGGCTGCGGCTATCCTGCTTAGCGATTGTTGCCAGGATGCGATCATACTCAGCAATTTTCAACTCGATGGCATCAATATGTTCTAGCAGAGTATCGATGCACTGCCGGACCCATCCTGGTAGGTTTTCCCTGTGCTCTGCAACCAGGCGGCGTAACGATTCCGTACGTTGTGGTGCAATGAAACCAAATTCAGAGACTAATCCACGAAGACGGTTATAAGATGCAGTCCGCTCTTCAATAAATCCCTGTCGGGTACGGTGCAAGCATTGCATTGACTGTTGTTCTTCATCTTTAACAGGAACAAAACGCATATGTGGCCGACGAACCGCTTCACAAATCGCCAGCGCATCCGCCGCATCATTCTTCCCGGCTTTACCTGCTAAGCGATAAGGAGAAACAAATTTAGGCGCCATGAGTCGGACGTTATGACCATACCGCGTGAATAATCTTGCCCAGTAATGTGCGCCGGAACAGGCCTCCATGCCGATCGTGCAAGGAGGTAAATTAGCAATTAGCTCTGGCAATGCGGTTCGAGGCACTTTAGGCTTAACGAGAACAGGAATACCATTTTTATCAACACCATGAACAGCAAAGACATTTTTAGCAAGGTCTATCCCAACGGTTGTAATAATCATAGTCTTCCCCTATATTCGAATTTTGGTTATCTTCCCCATAATGGCACAAAAGTGCGGACAGTAACCTTAATTTAGGGGAAGTCCCTTTCATTCGCTAAGCCCAATCATCTTCAATATGATAGAACGCGGGTGCACTTTAGGAGAAATTTAACTATGTTATCCAAATACCTTGACCCCAAGAATGATGTAGCCTTCCGAAAAATTTTCGGCACCGAAAAGAACAAAGATATTCTTATGCATTTCTTAAATGATATTTTAGGGTTTTCCGGTAGCAAACAGATAACCTCTGTTACTTTTTTAAGTACGATACAAGACCCCGATATCGCCGCTAAAAAGCAAAGCATCGTTGATGTACTCTGCCAAGATGATGAGGGGGTACGCTACATTATCGAAATGCAGGTTGCCAAGACGAAAGGATTTGAAAAACGGGCGCAATATTATGCGGCGAAAGCCTACTCTCAACAGGCAAACAGGGGTGACGAATATCAGAACCTGAAAGAGATTATCTTTATTGCTATTGCAGATTGTACCTTGTTTCCGGAGAAGACTCAGTATAAATCCGATCACATTATTCTTGATCGTGACAGTGGTGAGCATGATTTAAAAGATTTTTCCTTCACGTTTATAGAATTACCTAAGTTTAAGAAGAGCAACCCGAAAGATCTTGAATCAATAACAGAAAAGTGGTGTTACTTTTTCAAATATGCGGCGGAGACAGGACCTGAATGCCTTAAACACGTGATCGGCAAAGACACTATCATAGAAGATGCCTATGAGCAATTAGACCGTTTTTATTGGACAGAATCTGAGCTGATGAATTACGAACGAGAGCTTAAGCGAGTTCGTGATGAAGCAGCCATACTTGCACAAAAAATAGACGACGCAACTGAAAAAGGTATACAACAGGGCATACAACAAGGTATGCAACAGGGCATACAACAAGGTATGCAACAGGGCATACAACAAGGTATGCAACAGGGCATACAACAGGGAAGCAAGGAAACTAAATTTGAAATTGCCAGACAGCTTCTCGGTGACGGACTAGATCGGGCTGTCATTAAAAGATGCACTGGACTGTCTGACGAAGAACTTGACAGCTTGGCCTAGGCAGGGAGCTGAGACGGCATGACCCATTGACATGGGCAAGCCAATAAAAGTCGCTTATTAGCGGAAGCTGGGTTAACTTTTTTACAAGTACAGACAATGTAATATTCACATATCGAGTAGGGTGAGGCGTTAACGCCTCATCCCTCTCACAGGTAGGGTCGAACAATGGCGCGGTGATCAAATCACGACATTATCTGTGTGATTCATGGACATCGTTTCACTATAATAATCGTTATGAACAGAGAAATTCCGCAACGACTGCAGTGGATAGAACACTATGAGACATTAGGTGATGCGGGGGTAGACAAGTATAAATGCTACTATGCCGTCGTTGCGGAATTTCGCGCCCCACCACATTACGCAAATGGTGGCGTAGATACCAGGAGCGGGGGAGGGTGGGTTAAGTTTGAGCTACTACAAATCAAGTTAAACCTGTCGTGAAATTTCGACGTAAAGCGGACTTCATTCGCGATGAACGTCCTGTTCCAGGTGATGGGGTTCCAGGTGGGTACCTGCGAAATCGGTTCTGGTTTATACTAGTACACGGCCATTGATGACTGTACTCGTTACAGAGTTTTAAGGCTTTATCACCGTCGTACTGCGGCAAACACGCTGGATTTTATAGATTGCGTTGTAGAGGAAATGCCTTTCCCAATACAACGTATTCAAACTGATAGGGGAAGAGAATTTTTTGCCATTAAAGCACAGGAAAAACTAAAAGAATATGGGATTAAATTCCGTCCGAACAAACCGGCATCCCCGCACCTTTAATGGCAAAGTTGAGCGTTCCCAAAAAACAGACAAAGCAGAGTTCTACGCCACGGTGGATCTTACAGCCAGCAACTTGGATGACCTGTTAGCAGAATGGCAGCATTATTATAACTGACAACGTTCTCATAGCGCCCATAACGGAAAAACGCCGATGGAGCGCTATTTTGAACTCTCTGATCAGACTCCGTTCTCAGACGAGGTTATTGCTAATTACTGTCCAGAACAGGAACGCATTCAGGAGCAAAATTACAAGCTCGATCTTGCTCTTCAAAAAGTGAAACGATGTCTATGAATCATACAACCTGACAACTTCACTTCATATCAAAGCTTATGTGACCTATCTAGCTGGAGACACTTTCGGTACCTGGTCATGACAAGTCAGAGGAATCTGGATGCACAACTCAACCCCATTAATCACCACGATAGTTGGCGGCCTGGTGGTCGCCTTTTTCTTAGGAACACTGGCTCATCGCCTGCGCATTTCACCCCTGGTAGGGTACCTTACCGCAGGGGTCTTGGTTGGACCTTTCACGCCAGGTTTCATTGCTGATCTCTCGTTAGCGCCAGAACTGGCAGATATTGGTGTGATTTTGTTAATGTTTGGCGTTGGGCTCCATTTTTCTCTTAACGATCTCCTGGTAGTAAAATCTATCGCCATTCCCGGCGCCATCGCTCAAATTATTGTCGCTACCCTGTTGGGGATCGGTCTGTCGCATTTATTAGGTTGGGATCATGTGACCGGGCTGGTATTCGGCTTATGTTTATCGACGGCCAGCACAGTAGTCTTATTACGCGCTTTGGAAGAACGGCAACTGATTGATAGCCAACGTGGGCAAATAGCTATTGGTTGGTTAATCGTAGAAGATTTGGTTATGGTGCTAACGTTAGTACTACTGCCTGCTTTTTCAGGTGTCTTAGGGAACGAAAATAGCAGTACCCAGCAATTACTTACCGAATTGGCTATTACCATCGGTAAGGTCATCGCTTTTATCACATTAATGATAGTTGTTGGCCGCCGCCTGGTTCCTTGGATCTTGGCTAAAATTGCGTGCACCGGCTCACGTGAACTGTTCACACTGGCTGTGTTGGTGCTTGCGCTAGGCATTGCCTATGGCGCAGTAGGCCTGTTTGATGTCTCCTTCGCGTTGGGTGCCTTCTTTGCTGGTATGGTATTGAATGAATCTGAACTTAGCCACCGAGCCGCTCAGGATACCTTACCGCTACGTGATGCCTTCGCCGTATTATTTTTTGTCTCGGTTGGCATGCTACTTGACCCGGTAATCTTAGTGCGTGAACCCTTAGCGATTATTGCTGCGTTGAGTATTATCGTATTTGGAAAATCAATTGTAGCATTTATACTTGTTCGTTTATTTGGTCACTCAAAACGCACAGCCCTAACGATTTCGGCGAGTTTAGCGCAAATTGGTGAGTTCGCATTTATTTTAGCAGGATTAGGGGGCTCTCTCGGTTTATTGTCTGAATATGGTCGAAATCTGGTACTGGCCAGTTCGATCCTTTCCATTATGCTCAATCCACTACTCTTTAGTCTATTTGAGCGCTATTTGCGTAATACGGAAACAACGAAAGACCAAATTTTAGAAGAGACCGTTGAAGAAAAAAAAACAGATTTCCCTTAACTTATGCAACCAGGCTGTATTAGTGGGTTATGGCCGCGTGGGCAGTTTGCTGGGGACAAGGCTCAATGCTGAAGGGATATCGCTAATAGTGACTGTTCCCAGGGCGTTTATATGAACGCATCCCAACCACTTAACCAAGGGCTCGAGACTGAAAAGTGAGGTGTGGCTCCTCACAGATTTTCGGCATCATTGTGCCCATACGGGATGCACAGTGCTCTCAGAAACTGGAGGATCCACAAAATGAAATATACACCGGTTGGCGTAGATATCGCAAAACATGTGATTCAGCTCCACTTTATCGACGAGCACAATGGTGAGGTAGTTGACAAGCCGCTCCGTCGCCAGGCCTTTTTAGCGTTTTTCAGTAACCGGGCGCCCTGCCTGATAGGGATGGAAGCGTGTGGTGGTTCTCAGCACTGAGCCCATGAACTGGAAAAGCAGGGGCATAAAGTTCGCCTGCTTCAGGCTCGTTTTGTAAAAGTCTTTCTGATAGGTAACAAGAATGATGTGATGGATGCCCGTGCTATATGGCTCGCAGTGCAACAACCCGGCGAGGCAATTGCAGTAAAAACCGAAGAACAGCAGGCAGTACTGGCACTGCACAGAATACGCCGCCAATTAGTAAAATTTAGAACCGCCCAGATTAATGCTCTGCATGGCATGTTGCTGGAATTCGGCGAAACAATAAGTAAGGGTCGGGCTTCACTGGATAAATCTCTGCCATGGGCGCTGGAGCACCTGAAGGCACGACTGACTCCATACCTTATCACTATGCTGGAAGAATGTAATGGTCAAGTAAAACCGGACACTTTTTTAAGACACCTTGATTAATGGTATTCGCTCAAACTCCATGGGAGAAAGATATCCCAGTACACTGTGGGGACGTTTACTATTGTAATAAGCCAAATAGTCCAACACACTGAGCTTGGCATCATGGTGACCCTTCAGCACTTCGTAGTGCAAATATTCATATTTCAGACTGCGGAAAAAGCGCTCTGTGGGGGCATTATCCCAGCACTGGCCTTTTCTACTGTGGCTTGCCTGCATGCCCCTAACCGACAGATGCTGCCCGTATTCACGACTGGTGTACTGACTGCCTCTATCTGAGTGGTGAATTAGCCCCTTATTAGGTTTTCTACGCCAATACGCCATTTGTAGCGCCGCTAAACAGAGCTCAGTCCGCATATGCGCTGCCAGGGCCCAACCTACTATCTGGCGTGAGTATAAATCCATTACGATAGCGAGATACTGCCAACCCTGATAGGTACGGATGTAGGTGATATCGGTTGTCCACACCTTATTGGGTGTGTTCACGGTAAATTGCCGGTCCAGCAGATTGGGGGCAATCGTGTGGTTATGCTGACTGTCTGTTGTCACCCGGTAACGCTTCGGATAACGGGCGATTGAGGAGAGCATGGTTTTACCACCAGAACTGTTTTGTCGTGGGATCAAACCACACCAGGCAGAAAGTTGTCTACCATTGTTAAACTGGCCAGCATTCACTTCACTTAAAAAGGCAGCAGCAATAAGCGGCTCCACTCCCGGGATAGCGAGAAGGGCTTTATACCGGGGCTGCTGCTGACAGAGCGCCGCTATTTCCTGAGTTAGCGTGCTGATATGCTCATTCAGTGAATGCATGTTCTCCAACAGGGAAGACAATAAACGACGTAACACGAAGGATAAGCGGTTTTCCACATCTTCTAGGAGCTCAGGCAATTGTTGTTGCAAAATGTTGATACCAACAGGAATTGAAATGCCCTGTTCTGCAGCTAATGCCCGAATTTGATTTGAAAGGGCTGTGCGCTGTTCAACCATTAATTGACGCGCACTGCGGAGAGCTTTGATATCCAGCTGCTCAATCGTTTTAACCGTGACAAAATGGATGCCTGGTCGAAATGCTGTCTCACATATTGCTAACGCATCATTGGCATCGTTTTTTTGATGGCGTGCTAAGGCTTTCACGTGTTGCGTGGGGATCAGCCTAACGTTATAGCCCATCTCATTAAAAGTTCGCCCCCAATAATGGGACGTTCCACAGGCTTCCATCGCAATGAGTGTCCCTTCAGGAAACTGGCGCACAGTATCCAGCAGCTTACTGCGTGAGAGTTTACGATTCCAGGCAACAGAACCATTCTCTAGCCAGACACAGACTTGAAAAACAGATTTTGCTAAATCTATACCAACCACTTTAATATTATCCATGATGGATGCCCCTATTTGAATTAATTGGAAATAACTCAAGTCTGGCACTTTCTCTGCTAAGTGCTAGAGAGGGGTGTCCATCACATCATTACATATCCATCCAACGTATTATGGCACCGCGCCCCGCCTTCAGCGGGGGATACCGATAGAGAGGAAATATAATCATGATGGCACCTTATCCGCTAAAAATAAGCGTTTTTAAATGCCAAAGGGGGATCGATGAACCTGACCTTTAGTTGGCGAACCCTGGTGGGAACGCTGTTACTTATTACCCTGATCACCCTCGCGATGACGATCCAATCTCAGTACCAGGAAAACCGGCAACTGAAACGATCTAATCAAGCACTGCGCATTGAAAGGGACGCCGCGTGGGCGCAGCTAACCCACCATGAAAAGACAGGTGGCGCCGTGACCCTGGCCGCTAGAATGATAAATCACTTTGAAGGAGTGAGATATAAGCCCTATTTTGACGGTGGTGGCGTACTTTCTGTCTGTTATGGGCACACGGGAAACGATATTGCACTCAATAAAACTTACACCCAAGCAGAATGCAACAAATGGCTTAACGATGCATTTGGAAAGAAAAATGCGCGGGCAAAAAAATCATTCTTCATTTGTAAAAGTTTGAATTTAATCTGACATTTCGCTATGTTTATCCTAACGTGAAGGAGTGTTAGAAATGAATCAAACAGCAAAAATAATCAAACCGAAATTAGGCTTATTGGAACTGGCGAAACTATTGGGTAATGTTCAGTCAGCGTGTAAAGTCATGGGCTACAGTAGGGACAGCTATTACCGGTTTAAAAAGCTGTTGAGCAGGGAGGTGAACCAGCGCTGGTAGAGATAAGTCGTAAAAAACCACTCGAAAAAAACCGGGTAGAACCGCATATAGAACAAGCGGTGGTGAATATGGCTTACGACTATCCTGCTTATGGACAACACCGCGTAGCGAATGAACTCAACCGACAGGGGATAATGATTTCGGGCAGTGGTGTTCGCTCGGTTTGGTTGCGCCATGACCTAGAAAATATCAAGAAACGCCTTTCTGCCTTGGAAGCTAAGGTAGCGCAGGAGGGATATTTACTCACCGAAGCCCAGCTGCAAGCACTGGAAAAAGTGCAAGATAAACGGGAAGCACAGGGTGAAATTGAAACGCAACACCCGGGCTATCTCGGCTCTCAGGATACTTACTACGTGGGGCACATTAAAGGCGTCGGTAAAATTTATCAGCAGACCTTTATTGATACCTATTCCAGAGTCGCCTTTGCTAAGGTCTATACAGAGAAAAATGCCTTGGTTGCAGCAGATGTGTTAAACGACCAGGTGCTGCCATTCTATGATGAGCAAGCGGTTCCCTTATTGCGTATCCTGACTGACAGAGGCTCAGAATACTCGGGTAAAAAGGAAAACCATGCCTATCAGCTTTACTTGGAGCGAGAAGATATCGAACATACGCGGACAAAAGCGTACAGCCCGCAGACCAATGGGTTCTGTGAGCGGTTTCATAAAACGATGAAAAATGAATGTTATGACGTCATGTTTCCGCGTAAAATTTATTCATCATTGGAAGACATTCAGCAAGACATCGATAAATGGCTCACATTCTACAACACAGAGCGACCTCATTCAGGCAGGTATTGTTATGGCAAAACCCCCTGGGAAACTTGGATTGCATCAACAGAGTTAGTAAAAGAAAAACAACTCGATAATTTATTTAAACCATCGGACAGTCAGATTCATCTGACAAATTCCATGGCTTATATCGCCAAAATCACGATTAACCGGCCGCAAGTGCGTAATGCGTTCCGGCCACTGACGGTGAAAGAGATGATCTTGGCGTTAAGCTATGCCCGCTATGATGCGAACATTGGCGTGATTATTCTGACTGGCGCGGGGGATAAAGCCTTTTGCTCCGGTGGTGATCAGACAGTGCGTGCTGTTCTATATGACCAAAGAGGGGCAGGAGGGACGCAATGCCTTTATAGAGAAGCGTCGACCGGATTTTATCAAATTTAAACGTAATCCTTGATGCCCCACGCTTTTTTATGCTATTCTCCCATACAGATGCATATTATCATCAAGAAGATCACTCAGTAACCCCCTGTGTCAGCATAGTTGTCGCCTGTTAGTATTAAGGAGAACAACATGCCAGCAAACCCCGTGCCTATCAATATCAAGCAACAAGGGTTGCTCTAGCTTCAACCTCCGTATAATTGGTCTCACCGGCAAATAGCGAAGAAGCTAGACGTGAGCCCTTCGGTTGTTTCAAGATGGAGAAACGAGTTAATGAGTGATGGCCTATTATGTGAAGATGAGCGGTTTTTAAAGAATAACGAAGGTTGGTCCCCCGAGCAGCGCTTTGCTGTGGTTATCGAAAGCGCAGTGATGTCTGAAATTGAGCTGGCCGAATACTGTCGATATAAAGGATTGTTTGTTGAACAGGTTAAGGAACGGCGAACGGTTTCGATCCAGGCGCATGAGCTGAAAGCCCTAAATAATCATAAAGTTGATAAAGTCGTCAAAGAATACAGACAAAAGATCCGTGAACTTGAAAAAGAACTCGCCAGAAAAGAAAAGGCGCTTGCGGAAACGGCAGCCTTACTGGTGTGTTAAGGGAAAAGTTCAATGCCCTCTGGGACAACAGCGAGGACGCCTGATACCTCTCCCAGAGCGGCATAAAATAATTGATATGCTCAGAGATGCGATGAAACAGGGGGCTCGTAAGGCACCGGCATGCCAGGCCATTGGAATTTCAGTCAGAACAGTACAACGCTGGAGTAACAACCGTCACAACACCTTCCACATTGACAAACACCGTTACTCGGTGATCTTCTTGATGATAATATGCAGCAGAAAAACAGCGGTCATACTCTTAGTAATACCTTTTGAACCCTAACCCTCCTTTGGGTAAGACACACAGCGTGCGCACTACACTGCCCGTTGTTATCAAAACCAGTGGTAGCAGCCTAGCAGCAACAGAACCCAGAAAATAACTACCGACAACATTATGGAATAGACTACGAACACATTGAGCTATCTCAGTCTCCTTTATGCCGTCCGGAAGACAGTTCTCCGACACTCGCTTTGCTATTATGTTGCTCTATAAAAATGGGGGAGATGAAAGCATCATGATTTCGAAGATCATACAAGCGCTTGAAAAAGAGACGTACCACACCAAGGATTACCCAGAATTTTATGCCGAGCATACTCTTGATCCACAAGTATTTTCAATAGAAGTCCAAGGGCTAGGCCATATTTCCATGCCGCTTGATGTGCATGTTGTCGAATGTTTATTAAAGATTTCATCGCCCGCAAAATTTGGCTTGCGTGAGAAAACCTTGCTGGATAAAAAAGTACGTGATACGCATGAAATTCCTGCTGATCAATTGCGCATCACGTATGACAGGGAAATAATGCACAACATGTTGGAGGGTATGCGAAGTACTTTAGGCTTGCCAGAAAATGCGGTGCTTACGCCCCATTTGCATAATATGCTGATTTACACTCCGGGACAGTTTTTCAAAGCACATCAGGATTCAGAAAAAATCGATGGCATGATCGCGACTCTGATCGTGGTGCTCCCGTCAGCACATATTGGGGGAGATCTGATCATCACTCATGCAGGCCAACAGTATCGATTCACATCAGAAAATCTGGCTGATCAGACATTGAAGTGCATTGTATTTTATGCGGATTGCCAGCATGAAATCGAAAAAATAAAGCAAGGCTATCGGCTTGCTTTGACCTACAACGTTGTTCTTGAACCCGCTCAACTTCTTCCTTTTCAGGAGGAAAAATATGTTAACAAAAATCTTGAACAAGCGCTTGGGGATTATTTTAGTTCGCGAATAAATCAGGGAAATACGCCAATCAAACTGGGGTATTTTCTTGACCACAGTTATACCGAGCATAGTTTGAGATGGGATCTACTCAAAGGCGCTGATTATCAGAATGCACAGGCTTTTAGGCATGCAGCGAGGAAGCTTGGCCTGATACCTCATCTCGCGCTAGCGGATATCCACGAATCCTGGGCAGCCTATGGAGATGAAAATGATCCAGAGCCGGAGGAACTGGTTGACGGTGATACCACGCTTGTCTACTGGCTTGATACGGAAAACAGGCCAATGTCATATGGGGATAACTATTTTTCTGATGATGAAATTTGTTGGACAAAAGAATCGCAAAAAGAAGATTTGAGTGACTCTCAATACGAGGGTTGGATGGGTAATTACGGTAATACGATAGATTACTGGTACCGGCGTGCAGCAATAGTTCTGTGGCGTGAAGCGGATAATATATCGATGTGTTTCATTCTCGATTACGATCAAGCACTTGCCGATATCGTGAGCCTGACGCAAAAGCCAGGTTGCGCGGAGCCTATCATTGATATGATCAATCAAGCCGGTCGTTTTTTGTACCACAGACGCCAACAGGAAGCTCAAGAAAAGTACTTCATATCATTCACTCAGATCGCCGTCTATCTTCAAAGTGAAGAACTAGCCTGCACCTTGCTGAAGGAATTTTCCATTTCAGTCAGCGGGAAAGAAAGCGGTCTTGAAGCATTGATTAAACTACAAAATGTTTATGGCATTGCTTGGTGCCTGAGATTACTCGAGACCTGGCAAGCGCGTGATCAAGAGGATTACCATCGACGTGCTACAACACAAATTCAGTTAGATATAGATAAGTTGATACACAATTTTATAACTCAGGGCGGGGACATGCAGCTAGCGGTTTTTCTGGTACGTTATCATGTTGAAGCCATAATCAGGATGGACAAGCGACCGCTCACACCTGTTGAGTGCATGAAATCGCTAAACAGACGAATAACAGCACTCACAAAAATAATGTATGCCTGTGATGTGGTTGTCGATCATGTAGCAACTGAAAAAATCGTCAGGCACGTTATCTCACATGTGCAGTTATATCCAGAGCTAGAGTTAGCAGATCTCGTGCTGAATTTGCAAAAGAAAAGGACTAACAACCTGTCATCTGCATACAGTTTATTGCAAATGCATGTAGAAAAAGGTATCCATGAAGAATTAAATAAAGGATTGCGCAGCAAAGACGATTGGTCACTCGACGCCAAATTAGCCTGCACTTGTGATTATTGCAAAGTAGTCATGGAATTTGTGAAATCGAAAACCGAATCCACCAAGATATGGCCACTTGCCGCCCCGCATCGCGAACATATTATACGCAATATCAAGGAGACCACACTACCCATCAGTTTTGAGGTAAAAAAACAGGGCTCTCCCCACAAGTTGATCATAACGAAAAGTGATCTAATCTATAAACAAGCACAAGAAAGGTTCGAAAGAATAAAGATTGCTTCAGGGATGGAAAGCAGTCGTACATAGCTTTTCGGATAACGAAGATAGTGGATGTTCACCCTCACTCCTGAACACAACATGTAACCAATACGGCGTACAAGAAAAATGCGGTATAGTCATACCCCATGTTCGAATGAAACTGATAAAGGTAAGTCAGGGTATGCCAGTCATATTGAGATTTAAAGGCCATATGTTTTTTTCTATTCGAATGAGGGCGACCCACAGGAACCCCTCCATATTCATGTTAGAAATGCTGAACAATGAAGCCAAATTCTGGTTGATAGGCCTAGTACTACAGTCGTAGTTAATGCATATATAATGAAGAACCTCGAGATTGTTGGTATTTTACCCTATGCTATTAGATGATTTTGGTGGATTAGCGATTTTTGACAAATTAACGACCAGGCTGGGGAATTTATTTCATCGTTGTGAAACCCGTGAACGAGCAGCAGGCTATGTAAAGGCATTACTGAGCGAGTGTCAGCGAAAAACCAGCTGGCAACTGGCGGAATGGCTGGGTGGGTGCTCGCCTCATGGTATCAATATTTACTTGAACGTGCTGAGTGGGATGCGAATGCAGCGCGTGATGTGCTACGTGATTGGGTAGTAGAGCATCTGAGTTCTCCAGATGGCGTGCTTGTTGTGGATGAAACCGGGTTCATCAAAAAAGGCCGACACTCAGCAGGGGGTACAACGTCAGTACAACGGGGCGGGTAGAAAATTGCCAGACTGGTGTATTCCTGTGTTATGTGGGAAAGGGAAGCAGTGCTTTTATTGATCGAGAGTTATACTTGCCAAAAACGTGGATAGCAGACACAGCACGTTGCCGACAGGCAGGTATCCCTGATGAAGCCGACTTTAGCAGTAAGCCAGAATTAGCCCGCCAAATGTTAGCGCGGGCGTTTGATGCAGGTATACCGGCAAGTTGGGTCACGGCAGACTGTGTTTATGGAGGAGATCGCCATCTGCGTCGTTGGCGGGAAGAGAACCAGCAGCCCTTTGTGTTGGCAGTGCCTTGTAATGAACCACTGTGGTGTCAGCCATTTGTTTGCACGCAAGCCCAGGAAATGGCTAACGCATTACCGAATAAAGCCTGGCGTTCGGTTTCAGCGGGCGCAGGAAGTAAGGGAGAGCGTTGGTACGACTGAGCGCTGACTCCTCTATTTCGTTTGCAGCCAACATTTGCTGATAAGACGGCACAGGAAAAAACCGGATGAACGAGCCTATTATGTGGTCTTTGCCCCAAGGGAGAAGGCCTCGCTGGAAACGCTGGTTCAAGTGGCCGGTCAGTGTTGGCAGATTGAGCAGGGGTTCCAGATGACAAAAGGAGAATGTGGACTGGCTCATAATGATAACATCCTGGAAGACTTATATCCGATTTGTATTTACAATGCAAGTGAGAAAAATATCAGACTTTTTCATGGCGGCCACTTAAGCAGCTTAATAACCATTGATGGGCTATATCGATATAATATTTGAATTGCGTGTGAGCAATCGCCAATTTTTTGGTCTTGTAACTGGTGTTCAATCTGCCTCTTTAGATATGGCACTGTTAACAAATTACGATATAAAAGATAGAAATAGAGTATGAAACTTTTCCCGTAGTGTGAAAAATATTCATTCCCCAAAAAGCTTCTCCTTCACACTGTCTCGTTCCAGCTTATGCAAGCGTTCAAAAGACAATGTTGTCTGGGTAACACCTTGTACAACCTTATTGAGTGCACCATTATCTTGATTTGATGGATCCGATTTCATTGATTTCAATGTATTCTGTGCCGTTTCTTCTTGGATGATCTTCGCTGCTTTTTCGATAGCTATCGCCTGATTTTTTCGTTCAGGTTGCGTTTGTGCCTGACTCAGGGTTTTATCGTCAGGAACCAGAATATTACCGGTAATACGGTTAACGTTACTGGGTATCCCAACACCTGATAAACGGATTATCACCCCGCTTTCTGGGTAAACATGCGCGAGTCGTATAGCTTGCTGGATATCCGCTGCGAGTCGCGTTTCGCCATTACGACTGATCTGTAAGCCCGCAAATCTGGCATCCTGACTGCCCAGCACCCGTGGTTGGTGGTTTAGTTCTATTTTACTTGTCAGCGCTAATGATAAAAGACCGTAAATTGCTAATTTAATTTGTCCACTCAAGCCAGAATGCAGTTTCCTTTGTGGTGACAAAGCCATGAGGGAAATAAGCATGCTAAGAAGAGAGGACCACTACATGATAAAACAACGCCATCAACAGGGGGCATTTATTGTTGATATTGCCCATCAGATAGGGTGTTCAGAAAAAACGGTGAGACGGCACATTAGCTATCCTGCGCCGCCAACAGCAAAACGCGGTAAAAAACAGGTTGCTAAACTCGAGCCCTTTAAAGACTACATCGATTCAAGGTTGAGTGAACAGGTTTGGAATGCGGCGGTTATTTTTGAGGAAATCCGTGAAAAAGGCTACCGGGGTGGGAGTGCGATGCTCCGACGTTATATACATCCCAAACGTCCGCTCAGGGCCTCGAAAAACACGGTACGCTTTGAAACCCTCCCCGGTTATCAACTTCAACACGATTGGGGAGAAATCATCGTTGAGGTGGCAGGCTCTGCCTGTACGGTTAATTTTGCCGTTAATACGCTCGGTTTTTCGCGTCGCTTTCATGTCTTTGCTGCCCCTAAGCAAGATGCTGAGCACACGTATGAATCGCTGGTTCGCAGCTTCAATTACTTCGGTGGCAGCGTAAAAAATGTCTTGGTAGATAACCAAAAAGCCGCTGTTATCAAACATGGACAAAATGGCCACATCGAGTTCAATGCGGGCTTCCTGCAACTGGCTAATCACTATGGGTTTAGCCCTCGCGCCTGTAAGCCTTATCGACCGCAAACGAAAGGCAAAACCGAACGGATGGTGGGCTATGTTAAACACAATTTTTTCACTCGCTACCGTCAGTTTGAGAGTTTCGCTCATGTTAATCAACTGCTAGCGATGTGGCTGGCGAAAGTGGCAGACCAGCGTCATCTTCGTCAATTCAAGCAGACACCGGAAAATCGTTTTGCTGAGGAAAAAATAGCCTTGATGCCACTCCCTGCGACTGATTTCGATACCAGCTACTTCGACCTACGACAAGTGGCATGGGACAGCTATATCGATGTCAGAGGTAATCGCTATAGCGTGCCTTCATTCTGGTGTGGTCGTGCGGTTAATATTCGTATCGGTTTAGATAATACGCTACGTATTTACGGCGATGAGCAACTGCTCGCGACGCATCTCTTGCAGGAGGTAACGCAGGGCTGGCAAAAGGTGCCAGAACATCATCAAGCCCTTTGGCAACAGGTCAATCGAGTAGCGTCTCGTTCGCTCAGTGTGTATGAGGAGCTACTCTGATGGAAATGGAAAACTTGTTGATACGGTTAAAAATGGATTACCTGGGCGATGCGTTGGAGAGTTTATGTGAAGAAGCCACCAAGAAAGCACTGAACTACCGTGAATTTCTCCAGCAGGCATTAGCCCAGGAATGGAACGGGCGTCACCAAAAAGGCTTGGAATCGCGGTTAAAACAAGCACGTTTGCCGTGGATAAAAACCTTGGAGCAATTTGACTTTACTTTCCAACCAAGTATAGACAGGAAAATTATCCGCGAGCTGGCGGGGCTGAGGTTTGTCGAACATCATGAAAACGTCATTTTGTTAGGCCCACCTGGGGTAGGGAAAACGCATTTGGCGATAGCGCTGGCTGTCAAGGCAGCTACAGCTGGGCATCGGGTATTGTTTATGCCTCTGGATAGACTCTGCTGTACCTTAATGAAGGCAAAGCAAGAAAACCGTCTGGAACGCCAACTTCAGCAACTGTGCTATGCCAGGGTATTAATACTGGATGAAATCGGGTATTTACCGATGAATCGCGAAGAAGCTAGCCTATTTTTCAGGTTATTGAGCCGTCGTTATGAAAAGGCGAGCATCATTCTCACATCAAATAAAAGTTTTACTGATTGGGGGGACGTATTCGGTGATCACATTTTAGCAACTGCGATTTTAGACAGGCTTTTACATCATTCAACCACATTGAATATTAAAGGAGAAAGCTATCGACTCAAAAATAAACGCAAAGCAGGCATGTTGCCTATAAAAACGACTGATATTATCCAGGCGCCTGGAATAGAAACCCAACAGGAAAATTAGCAAAAACTGGACATTTTAAAGTAGCAAAAAGTGGTCAATCTAAAGTAGCGTTGACATACTTCCTTCTTGTTGCAGTCGGATTTCATCCAGGTAAACACCGGCGCGTTTACCGTTACTGTCCCATACCGGCAATGCTATATGGGGGGTGGGATATTTACGCCCTGGCGCAATAAATTTTGCCATTGATTCTCCCGATCCCAGGCCACGTGTTTGTAATAATTTACGTCCCAGCGCGGTATTTTGCATGGGTGTAGCGCTGGCTATCAATTGCTCTGCAATCTGAGCGGCTTTATCATTAGCACCGTGCAGTAAATCATGGGCTGTAGGGTACTTTTTTTGATGTTCTAGTGCCCTCAACCATTTCTCTCGGTCGTCGGTATACACCTGTACATGTTCTTTTGCGCGAGAGAGTGTCACATAACCTCCCTCCCGGGTCGCCCTATTTTTCCTGCTCCCTTCTGTTCCTTCCAGCGTAATAACATAGCGGGAACTGGCACCCTGTGCACCGTAAGAGGTGACGGCATAGGCAAGATCAATATGGCGATCTTCAATAGCTTGCTTTGGATCCAGGCGCTTGTTGTGTTCGCCGTGAGTGAGCGTGATGCTGCCGTTACTGTCTATTTTGCTCACTTGCCAGAGACTATTAGCCACATAGCCTCTATCATTATCACTGCGGGTAAAACGTAACTTGTCGCCAGTACTGACAAGAATTTCTCGCGGTTTATACAGCGCAATAGCCTGCGTGCTGTTCTCAAAATTTGATATCAGCTGCGCTTTTCCTTCGCTATCACGCAGTGTCACGATACCGGCTTTATCATCTATCCTGGCCACCGTGTAATACTGGCTGTTTATCAGTGCGATCTTGTCGATATGGGGAGAAAAGCTCGCAGCACGGCGTAATTCATTATGCAATGTGCGCACCGGCTCCAGAATAGATAATACAGATTCTGTATTGCCAAGCTCTCCCGCCGCCTGGAGTTGATGGTGAATTTGCGCGTTAATGGCGCAGCGATCTTCGTTTAGATGCGCCACGATGAGTGTATTGTTTCTGGCATCAACAGTACGTCCGCTATAATCCTGACTGATAGCGCTAATTATGTCAGTTGGCGCATCGCGGTTTTTCTGCTGTGATACTGTGTTTGTCTGTTTTACCTGCTCTTTTTTAAATTCCATCACCGATGCAGTGGGTGTCCATGCCTGTGGCTGGCGGGGAATGCGGTCAGGTGTCACTGTTTCTATTCGGTTTAAAGCGTCACGGGTATTTCCCTCAATCATGCTGTAAATAGCGGGTTTTAATGCCGGTGTCTGGCGTACGATGTCTTTCATTATTGCGATGTCACTGGCGCTGCGTTGTTGCATCAACTTAAAGGGCTGGCCGGGCTCAATCGCCTGTAGTTGGGCGCTATCTCCGCTGCTAATCGCCCGTCCGTGACCACGGCTGATCTGCTGATACAACTCGGCCATATCCCGGTTCCCCATCATCGAAGACTCATCAATGATAAATACCGTATTGTGATAATCTGGCGTTTCACCGGCTAATGCTTGTTGACGTGCTTCACTGAGAAAGGAAGCCAGTGTTTGTGACAGAATACCGGCTCCTTGCATTTCATGAACGGCACGGTGTGTCGGGGCGAGACCCATCACTTGTGGGCGCTGGTTTTCCGGTAAGCTCCCCATAGCGGCCATCACCGCTTTAAACTGAGTGGTTTTCCCTGTACCCGCAAACCCCTGGATAGCCAGAAACTGATCGGAACTTTTCAAGATCATGCAGGTTGCTGCTTTCTGGCCGTCAGTCAACCCCTCCAGGTATTGCGGTGGAATAGACGCCATGAGCGGTGTAACGGCATTCTTTCCCTGAGCGATGGTGCGAATGATGGATTTCTCCCTCTCATAAGTCACACGCGGCACCAGCCGCTCGGTATCAGAAATTGAGTTTATATTGATCAGATCGCCTTGCTTTTTTTGCTGCTCGATTTCAGCTTTAATCTGGTTAACCGTCACGTTAGGCGACCATCCCAGGGACGCTGAAATGAGCGTTAGGGCTGAGAAATCGATCCCCTGCGTTTGAGCACGACTCAATCCTAATGCCACCGATTGCTGTACCGGCGATAATAAATTTTCCCTGTTCTGGCTGATAGCTTTATCCAGATTATCCGTACCCGCTTGTGTTTTTACCTGTTCGCTGGCTAAACGATAATGAGGATGACTGATCAAGCGTTTTTCTGCACGATCTAACGGCATTGCGGTGTACAGCGTTGCTTTATCACCACTTCTCGCCAGTTGATTCAGTGTCGCGGCATTTAAATCACGCGCGCTGATGGCAGCCAATATCTGATTTTTGTCACTGACGCTGGCGCCCAGGCTTTCAACATAATCGGTTGAAAGTTTGAGGGCGCGTGATCTGTCCAATGTGAAGTTTTTGCCCTGGCTTTCTACCGTCACACCCGTTTTGCTGATGGCGGTGACTTTCAGTGCTTCATGGGCTTTTATTTTCCCTTTCATTTCTCGCCCAACCGCTTTGAGCTGTTCTCCGACCGCAACTGCTATTTGTTTTTGTGCAAACAGGCTCCAACTGCTGTCCAGCTTGTTAATTTTTTCGGCACGCACCTGGCCGGTTTCACTGATTAACCGCAGGGTATTGCTGTTGTCTATCACCTTGTCTATCTGATAGCGGTGCATCGCTTTCTTTTCATTATCCCACTGCTCCATCATCATCCCGGCGCGATAATTTTCACGCTGATGGCGGCTTTTGCTGTCCAACCAAACCGGTTGTAGTACTGATATTGTGGTATCGACTTTATCCAGTTGACCGGATGCCTTCAATTGGGTGCGTATCGCTGCGGTAAGCGCTGCCTGCTCCCGTTGCCCGTTAACCTGAGTAACCACCGCTGTTTTTGCCCATTTCATTTCTGCATAGGCTGAAGCCAGGGCTTCATAACGGATACGCTTATCGCTTTCACTGACAACAACAGTGGCTAATGGCTGGCTGCCGTAAAGCTGATAGTGGGGGACACCCGCTTCTTTCAGTACCGATAGCGCATTGCCTGTTCCAGGACGTTTCTCACTGTTCATAAACAGCAGCTGGACGCGCTGTTCTTGCCCCTTTTCCAGTAACAACAGTGTTTCTTTCAGTGTCAATTTTTCGGCTTGGTCGATGACCAGGGTACTTTGTGGTAGTAAGGTGAGTTCACCTGTAAGCTGGCTACGTGCTATCACTTGTCCGGCAAGGTGTTTTTCCTGCGCTAACCAAGCACCACTGCCTCGGTCTGCCGCCAAGATCTTCACCTCTCTTCCTTGAGAGAGGGTCATCATCACTGCATCCTTGATACGCTCGCGCTGAACGGCAGCTCCCCCTTGTCCAGACAAGATCGCCACTGGAGGTTTGTCCTGTGCCAGTACTGAATAAGCATCGACATAGGGGCGTTCTCGCACTTGTGCCCGTTCAGGAAATGACAGTACCCGATTTTCCCGCAGAGTCGTTTTAGCCAGCTGATGTAGACTTAGTTCATTAAGCAAGTGAATATCTGAGGTAAAAATGCCTTTTTCTTTATCCAGTGGGATCACCCGCTGTTGTTCAATCGCTGCTTCAATACCTTGACGCACCCGCTCGAATACACCTGGCTCTGCCGGTAGCTGCCCTACGGTCTTAGCCAGCAAATCGGAATAAGTGAATTGCACTTTGCTGTCACTCAATAGGGAAATCGAGTGGTTAACTGCCTGAGAGATATCGTTGGTTATGGTTTTGTTTTCCTGCATACTGGCCGTTTGTTTCTCTTGTTGATAGGCTTTGGTTCGGTTTATAAAATCAGCGAGATGAAAGCCGGTTTCTTGCAGACGTGCTTTCCATTCCGCCACCAGGATCAGGGGATCGGAGGCAACTTTAGCTTTGCGGGTATTGAGTACTGCAATATCACGGGTACGCAGCGAGGCGTCATTCTCTACTGTCTCACGGAGGGTTTGGCTACGTTGCGAAAAAGGCGTTACAGGGACACCTTCCATTTCCCATAGACCATTTTTGCCCGTTTCATGCGTTTTATAGCCCATTTTTTCGACAGCGTGACGCAATGAATGGCGATAAATCTTTCCCAACGCCACTTGATTGACCATCACGGTTTCTGAAAAACCGGTTTTCATTTTAGTGTCACTGGCTAGCGCACGCCATTTGCCTTCAGCATGAGTCGCATTCAATACCAACGCATGGGTATGTAACTGGGGATCAAGATCACGAGACGTATCATGATGGTAGAGAGCGGCGACAATATTGCCGGTCAGTACAGTAGCTGTTTTTTTATCTTTAGTGATGCGAGCACTGGACAGTGCCTCAACTTCCTGCATGGCAACAGAGACAGCGGCATTGTGTGCCTCAATAAAACGCTGATCACCGCCGATTAATGCCAATACAGAGACACTTTTGGGGGCGGAAAAGGTGAGATCATAACCGGTTCGGTGGGTTTCTTTACCCTTTACCTTACGAGAAATCTGGATACCATTGGGTAATATCCCCTGTTTAATCTGATCAAGCACCGTATCTTTTATCTGCCCAGACAAGCCGAGCATCTTGGCTCCTTCTCCCATCCAGCGAGAGCCTAAACTACCTAATACGTAATAATTATCCTGACTAGCATAATAACTCGCGTTACCCGCTATCGGGCTAATACTCATCATCAAAAGTATTCCCCGGGCTCATCTATTGCGTGATCGGCGCGGCGTGGGTTGATATTGACTTCCTCCTTGCGTGTCGATTTTCTGGTTTGCAATGGTTGGGTATATTGCCCATCTCTTGCATCATCCCTGATATCACCACATTCACCGACGTTGGGTATGGGTTTCATCGCTAGCGGATCTTCTCGACCGCCTCCAGCAGTGGTGCTGTCTGTCGCTGTTGGTTTAGCGGTAGATTTAGCCTTGGCTGTGTATTTCTGTGGGGCTGAGTTCTCATGAGAAAAAAGTAAATCCAACGCCTGACTGGCTTCCTCACTACGTTGCTCCAGTTCACTTTCAACGTGCGGATCAAGACTAGATTCAACATTGCGTAGTACCCATGGCTCGGCCACGTTAGCTAATTTTTGGTACTTGAGTGACATTCTGACCACAGGATAATGGCCTGGTAGGGTGACAAAACATGTTAAATCTTCCAGCATCTGCACATCGGTATAGCTGACAATATTCACGCGCTGTTCATCTTTGCCAAACGAGATCCCGTCCCGCACTTGTTCGGCACCAAAACTGGTCTGCTCGGAGAATTTTTTCTTTACCGTTTCGCCAATATCTTCCTCAACAAACTTTGCCACTTGTGCGCTGGGTGAGCGGAAAAAATATTTGGTGTTCAGCAGATCAAACATCGCTTCGGCAAATTTGCTGCCATAAATTTCTTCCAGTTGCGGGTAAGACTGGAATCCCAAGGCAAAGCATCCACCAAATTTACGTGCTTCTGCGATGATATAAGGCAGGCTGGGGAGTTTATGCAAAGAGGGTAATTCATCGATAAAAAACCAAACACGGCGCTGGCGGTTTTCTCCCATCGAAAGCAAGCTGTTGGCGGCTATGCCAAGCCACATCGAAATGACGGGTTTTAACGATTCATAATGATTCTGATGGGAGGTTACGAATAACCAGCCATTCTTGCCGCCATCTTTAACACCTTGCATCCACTGGCGGATAGTAAACTTTGGCTGGCCACTACGTTCGATACCCTGCAAATAACGCATCGCCTTAACATAATTGGTCAGTACACTACGGATAGAGATGGCGGTTTTTTCAATCTTACTGTCAATCAGCGCTGATGCCGGTGTACCGGCTAAAAATTCGCGCAATTTATCGAGTTTAATCGCAAGCAACGTGCGGAGAAATTTATTATAGCTACGGCCTTTATCTTGGCGCATACGCTGTGCCGCCTCAGCGAAAATGGTTCTGGCAGAGCCTTGCCAGAAAGGATCTTCAGATGAACCCATTGGGATCAGTGTGTTAGAGACGGTTTCCAAATCGGGCAGGGTTTGACATTCTTCCCACATGTCCCAGTTGGCACAGCGTTTATCCAGCGGATTTAACAGGATATCTTTCGATTCATCGTAATATTTATCAATAAAAGTGCAGCCCTTATCATAAATAATAACCAAATCACCCCGTTCACGTAGCAACGATAAAAACTTCCTGATCAGGGTAGATTTACCGGAGCCAACGGTGCCATGCAGACCAAAATTTTGCGTTTCACTGTCTTTTTTGATCGGCAGAGAGCCAATCTTGATATCCGACGCCTGCCCGCGTTTTCTCATCAAACGGGCAACCGCTTTAGGATCATTATTTAATACCCGTCCTCCGGTAATTTCATCCTCACTTTGCTTGCGACCTGTGCGCCCTAAATAGCAATAGAAAAATAACGCCACAAGAAAAACCACTATCATGGAAATTAATGCAGAAATGATTAATTCCTGTTTTAACAATTGACCACAATAAGCGGTGTAGGCGTCATTAATTATCTGATCCGTCGTATAGCTCAGCTTCTTGCCATAATAATTCAACGTATAACGAGTCGGGTTGACGCTATTTTTTAGTAGAGGATGGATACTCCATGCATACCAATACATCAAACCATTTATACTATTTTGCGTACTCACTCGAATAAATAGTGTCACTAGGGTTATGACCATAAATGACATGATCATATAATAAGAAATGAGGTTATTTATTTGCAGGAACATGCGCAGACGCATAAAAGCGACCTGCCCGCCCTGCGTTAAATGACGAAGATTCAGGCGCATTATTTTCTCAATGTAAAGCAGAATTGGACGCAGAAATAAATTAAAAAAATGATACCTCGCCTACGGAGAGTTAATTTACACTAACTTAATAATAATGGCTGTGATAGCAGCAATCGCACCAACAAAACCCGATGCAATGGCTACGAGATACCAAAATAATTTAGTGGTTTCTGCCTCTGTTTTCTTGCTGTCCAAATCTAGTTTAGAAAGTTCAGCATTTATCCTTGATGTTTCAGCCATAAGCTTTGCTATTTCTGCATATATTTTTTCTGATTCGTGATGATCCCCTGTCTTACTGGGCATTGAATTTCTTTCAAAGAGCTTTGTGTTAATTCATTTCCATTTAAAAATAAATAAATCGATCATATTAATTTTATTTGTCGATGTATCTCAATCATAATGATGATAAAAATAACACCCGCATGACTTTCTATTAAACGTTCTTTTTTATTAGGCAACAAGTCTATAGATACCCGTTCATCATAGATGTGCTCAGCGTGTTTTTTTCGTTCGGCGCACTATAAACCAACACATTGCGTTGATGTGCAATTATCGCCCGATCCATTACAATAGAAATGTAGGCACCATAGTATCAGGCAGTTACCTCTTGACCTGAAAAACATAACAAACACAACTGCATCGCGACATTAAGACAGTTTACATCGCCGCGTTGTTGGATCAACGACAGATCAGATTCATTGAAAGTGTAGTGCTGAATAAGTTCATCTTGGACTTCAAAATCCTAGGTCTAATAGATCTTTCAGAGGGTTTTACCGTTTCATGATGGTGTAAAAGTTCTCATGAGAACCAATGTTAAGCAAGACAACCTCTTGCGGTTTCTTTTTATCTGGCAAAAGTCGATATGCCAGTAAAGTTTCCTGTTTGTTGATTTTGAACTTGAAAACAAACACGCCTGCTAAATCGCCTTTTTTTTCTTTACCGATGGTAGGAGCAGCAGTAATCTCCATGACAACCTGATCGACCACTTTTTTATCGCGTGCATGCATTTTTTTAACAACGCGATTAAACGTTGGTGTGCTAAGAATCTTCAACGCCATCACACACCAATGTGGTATTCAGACAGTTGACCCGCATCTGCCTCAGCAGTAGCGAGCAGCGTGCTCTTGATAAATTGAACGGGTAGTTCTGGATTATCCTCAACCACCTTCCCGAGACGCGCCCAATATTCGATCTGTTTTGGAATGGATCGATGTTCAGCAACGGCGCGCGGCCTGGCCATATCTACTAGTTCATTGGATAATTTCAATGGGATTGCCATAGCGCCTCCTTGATGTTAATTGCATCAATATACAACAATATACTACCTTTTGTAACCCGTGAATAAAAATAGGTCATTTTTTCGCAACCCATTATCTGTTACTACTGGTCTTGTTCTGCATTTAAAGGCCAGGGTGGGATTTAGCTTATTAATTAACCTAATTTAGGTTGTAAAATGCTCAATTTTTGTATGTTAATTAAACTTTTGAGAAGACTTAGCTTATAAAATGCTTAAATACCAACCTTGTTGGTTATAAATAATACAAAGTGAAATCCCGCCCTGTTTAAAGACAATGAGCTAACATACCAACGCAAACGATAGTGGGTTGCACTCTTCTCTGTTTGTTCACTCGCTACCTCAATGAAGATACTTGTGCCTAATAGTAAAGCTTGTCAACTACCTCACCACGGTGCTCGTCGATAAAGTGAATCTGAATCACAGGGTTTGCGATATCTACGCCAACCGGTGTATATTTCATCTTGTGGGTTCTCCAGTTTCTGGGAGCACTGTGCATCCCGTGTGGGCACAATGATGCCGAAAATCTGTGAGGATCCACACCTTAACTCTTCAATCTCCTGCCCTTGGTTAAAGGGTTGGGATACGTTCATTACATTTCTCTAACCCGATCGAAAATGCGATAGGCTTATGCAATTCGTTTATTGCCAGTTTGAGCTGAATAGGCGGGTGCGACTCATGTCCAATAACGAATTAAAACTCATACTGTTGCGCTTGCCACAATGAAAATTCAGAGCGACTTAAACCGTAACGCACCAATACACCTTCGTGTAATCTGCGCAGCTCGGCTATCACCAGATATTCAACATTTTCACGATCCATTTCAGGCACCTGTTTTTCCAATGCACGACGAATAACCTTAAGAGGCTCTTGTCCTCGCTGTCAACAACAGCCTAAAACTGATCCACAGCAACAATCTAAAAGTGATCCACTACTGTTTGGGTTTATCCATTAGTCCGGCTTGTTTCTTTTCTTTAATACGATAGCTTTCTCCTTTGATTTGCAAGATATGTGAGTGGTGTAGTACCCGGTCTAACATGGCCGAGGTGAGTGCTGTATCGTTTGCAAAGACTTGTCCCCACTGACCAAAAGGCAAGTTGCTCGTTAATATCACTGAAGCTTTTTCATAGCGTTTGGCAATAACATCAAACAGCAATTTGGCTTCATGTACGGTAAAAGGCAGATAGCCGATTTCATCGATAATTAGCAACCTGGGTGCCTGTACAGCGCGCTGCATGACCTGTTTATAGTTGTCTTGTCGCTGCGCTGTGGCCAGTTGCAGAATTAAGTCAGATGCACTGATAAAACGGGTTTTGATTCCTGCCTGTACCGCTTTGTAACCCAGTGCTATTGCGATATGGGTCTTGCCCACTCCTGATGGCCCCAACATCACCACATTCTCCTGACGTTCAATAAATGACAACGATGCTAACTCAATGACCTGTTTTTTTGGCACTCCAGTGGCGAAGGTAAAATCAAAGTCCTCCAGCGTTTTCAGGCTGGGGAATCCAGCCATTCGGGTGAACATATGCTGTTTACGTTGATGGCGTGAACGCTTCTCACACTGCAGAGCCTGCTCCAGGAAAGTCAGGTAATCCCACTCTTGTTGCGCCGCTTGCTGGGCTAAATCGCAGGCATTTGCATCAATCCCCGGCAGTTGCAGCGCTGAGGTAAGTTCTCCAATACGGGATAATTGCAGGTTCATATCGTCTCCATCAGTTGGTCATACACGCTCAGAGCATGATGCAGTGGTTGCTGACTCAACCCATTGAGAGAAGCTAATGCGCTCTTGTTGGTCAGCGAAGGCGTTATCGGTACTATTTTCGGAGGTAATACCTGTAGTGCTTTACGTTCATCGATAAGCCGCAGTGCCGGTTTTTCTCTGGTGGTGTCATGGATCCGCTGGTGTGCCACCGTTTCCAGCCATAGCGTGACGTGCTCATTGGCAGTGTCAGTATCGAGTGTCAGGCCCAACGCCAATAACTTGGTATTGAGTGGACGAAAGAAATTATCCCGGACATAGCGTACCATTCGTTCAACCTTGCCTTTGGTTTGTGGCCGATAGGTATGGCAAAGCTTCGGGATAAACCCCATACTTTTTGCAAACTGGTAAAACGCCTGATTAAGCTGTCAACGCTACTTTAGATTGACCACTTTTTGCTACTTTAAAATGTCCAGTTTTTGCTAATTTTCCTGTTGGGTTTCTATTCCAGGCGCCTGGATAATATCAGTCGTTTTTATAGGCAACATGCCTGCTTTGCGTTTATTTTTGAGTCGATAGCTTTCTCCTTTAATATTCAATGTGGTTGAATGATGTAAAAGCCTGTCTAAAATCGCAGTTGCTAAAATGTGATCACCGAATACGTCCCCCCAATCAGTAAAACTTTTATTTGATGTGAGAATGATGCTCGCCTTTTCATAACGACGGCTCAATAACCTGAAAAATAGGCTAGCTTCTTCGCGATTCATCGGTAAATACCCGATTTCATCCAGTATTAATACCCTGGCATAGCACAGTTGCTGAAGTTGGCGTTCCAGACGGTTTTCTTGCTTTGCCTTCATTAAGGTACAGCAGAGTCTATCCAGAGGCATAAACAATACCCGATGCCCAGCTGTAGCTGCCTTGACAGCCAGCGCTATCGCCAAATGCGTTTTCCCTACCCCAGGTGGGCCTAACAAAATGACGTTTTCATGATGTTCGACAAACCTCAGCCCCGCCAGCTCGCGGATAATTTTCCTGTCTATACTTGGTTGGAAAGTAAAGTCAAATTGCTCCAAGGTTTTTATCCACGGCAAACGTGCTTGTTTTAACCGCGATTCCAAGCCTTTTTGGTGACGCCCGTTCCATTCCTGGGCTAATGCCTGCTGGAGAAATTCACGGTAGTTCAGTGCTTTCTTGGTGGCTTCTTCACATAAACTCTCCAACGCATCGCCCAGGTAATCCATTTTTAACCGTATCAACAAGTTTTCCATTTCCATCAGAGTAGCTCCTCATACACACTGAGCGAACGAGACGCTACTCGATTGACCTGTTGCCAAAGGGCTTGATGATGTTCTGGCACCTTTTGCCAGCCCTGCGTTACCTCCTGCAAGAGATGCGTCGCGAGCAGTTGCTCATCGCCGTAAATACGTAGCGTATTATCTAAACCGATACGAATATTAACCGCACGACCACACCAGAATGAAGGCACGCTATAGCGATTACCTCTGACATCGATATAGCTGTCCCATGCCACTTGTCGTAGGTCGAAGTAGCTGGTATCGAAATCAGTCGCAGGGAGTGGCATCAAGGCTATTTTTTCCTCAGCAAAACGATTTTCCGGTGTCTGCTTGAATTGACGAAGATGACGCTGGTCTGCCACTTTCGCCAGCCACATCGCTAGCAGTTGATTAACATGAGCGAAACTCTCAAACTGACGGTAGCGAGTGAAAAAATTGTGTTTAACATAGCCCACCATCCGTTCGGTTTTGCCTTTCGTTTGCGGTCGATAAGGCTTACAGGCGCGAGGGCTAAACCCATAGTGATTAGCCAGTTGCAGGAAGCCCGCATTGAACTCGATGTGGCCATTTTGTCCATGTTTGATAACAGCGGCTTTTTGGTTATCTACCAAGACATTTTTTACGCTGCCACCGAAGTAATTGAAGCTGCGAACCAGCGATTCATACGTGTGCTCAGCATCTTGCTTAGGGGCAGCAAAGACATGAAAGCGACGCGAAAAACCGAGCGTATTAACGGCAAAATTAACCGTACAGGCAGAGCCTGCCACCTCAACGATGATTTCTCCCCAATCGTGTTGAAGTTGATAACCGGGGAGGGTTTCAAAGCGTACCGTGTTTTTCGAGGCCCTGAGCGGACGTTTGGGATGTATATAACGTCGGAGCATCGCACTCCCACCCCGGTAGCCTTTTTCACGGATTTCCTCAAAAATAACCGCCGCATTCCAAACCTGTTCACTCAACCTTGAATCGATGTAGTCTTTAAAGGGCTCGAGTTTAGCAACCTGTTTTTTACCGCGTTTTGCTGTTGGCGGCGCAGGATAGCTAATGTGCCGTCTCACCGTTTTTTCTGAACACCCTATCTGATGGGCAATATCAACAATAAATGCCCCCTGTTGATGGCGTTGTTTTATCATGTAGTGGTCCTCTCTTCTTAGCATGCTTATTTCCCTCATGGCTTTGTCACCACAAAGGAAACTGCATTCTGGCTTGAGTGGACAAATTAAATTAGCAATTTACGGTCTTTTATCATTAGCGCTGACATAAGCTTATGCTTGCCTTCACCATAAGCATCACGCTCCACCACCACCGTTTTCATATTGTCGTACCAGACTTCACGGGGCACGCCCTGGAAGTAATCAAAGGTGAGTCGATGACAGTGCTCAAGTGTGTCGTATCGCATGTTATCAGTGAATATCACCATCATCGCTCGGCTATAGCCCAAGACAGCGATAAAGGCATGAAGGGGAGATTTACCTCCCCGCATTTGACCCCAGTCGACTTGCATTTGCTTGCCGGCTTCGGTTTCAAAACGCACGATGGGCTCTGGTGTAGGTTTGCCACGATACAGATACAAATACTGACGTAATAACGACAAGCTACCGGTATAGCCTAATTCTTTAAGTTCCCTAAATAACACGACACCGGAGAGATACACCGGTTTCGCTTGTGCAATACGGGAGTGCAGAAACGACTTAAATGGAGCAAGCAATGAAGACGACTTATCACGTGATTTATAAACTGGCTCATTCATCTTGCTGTGCAAATACCGCTTGACGGTATTACGCGAGATGCCCAGTTGTCTGGCGATAGCTCTTTGTGACAGCCCCTGTTTATACAAAATCTGAATTTTCATGAGTTCTTCTTTTGAAATCAAAGTACCTCCGAAAAGGCACCATGGTGAAAACAAGTGGCTCAGATTTCAATTGTTGGCTTGGCTCAGTTTTGCATTGTTGGTAACACTCGCTGGATAACAGCTTCTCTCACCGTTTGATTAATAATATTTCTATACATCAACCGTAAGGGCTCGGGTTCGGACAGATTCTGTTTGATGGCTAAATACTCCTGTGTGGAGCGTTCATAGACCCAGATATACAGATCACGTAACAACTCGATGCGAGTCATCTCATAGACACCAATAACCGCACGACTGTACGCCTGTTCAGGTACATCAATGAAGGTCAGAGGGCATAAATTAGCGCGGATCATTGGTAGGTTGCCCAACAGACGTGAGGTGTGTTTATTCACATCTGCAAAAGGTTGGAGATAAGGCAGATGAACCATAACAAAGAATGATTGTTCAAACGGATCGCTGATCTGATTTGCCTTATTCAGCACTTTGTCAAGTATCTCGCTGATTTTTGCGGGTACAGAAAGGGGGCGGTAAACACTCTTGCCAATATCAACAGCATGTTGACGTAACCGGCCTTCGTCAGCAGGGTTTGGCAGCAAATTTTCCGACAACGTACTGTGTAAATTGAGCAAGGTATAACGGTTAAAGCGGATAGTCGCTGCATTATCGACTAACAACTCTATAGCTGCTTTGTGATTCAGGATCATCTGCGTTTCAATGGCCGCTTTACCTTGAGAAACCATGCCCTGTTCGATCAATTGTCGGGTATCCAAACGGGAATAGGTATTTCCTTCCAGATGACTCGATGCCCACGACAAATCGATCAATAAGCGGTTCAGGATCTCACGACCATAAGTTCCAGCAGGGAGTTGAGCTTGTCCGGTATCCCCCATTTTTTTAATTGGCGACACAATGGCTCAGACAGATAGCGTGTTTTATTGGGTTGGTAGCTTTCTAGAAAATCGCGCTGATAGCCTACTGGTGTGCGTATGGTGATGGTGTCAACGCTACTTTAGATTGACCACTTTTTGCTACTTTAAAATGTCCAGTTTTTGCTAATTTTCCTGTTGGGTTTCTATTCCAGGCGCCTGGATAATATCAGTCGTTTTTATAGGCAACATGCCTGCTTTGCGTTTATTTTTGAGTCGGTAGCTTTCTCCTTTAATATTCAATGTGGTTGAATGATGTAAAAGCCTGTCTAAAATCGCAGTTGCTAAAATGTGATCACCGAATACGTCCCCCCAATCAGTAAAACTTTTATTTGATGTGAGAATGATGCTCGCCTTTTCATAACGACGGCTCAATAACCTGAAAAATAGGCTAGCTTCTTCGCGATTCATCGGTAAATACCCGATTTCATCCAGTATTAATACCCTGGCATAGCACAGTTGCTGAAGTTGGCGTTCCAGACGGTTTTCTTGCTTTGCCTTCATTAAGGTACAGCAGAGTCTATCCAGAGGCATAAACAATACCCGATGCCCAGCTGTAGCTGCCTTGACAGCCAGCGCTATCGCCAAATGCGTTTTCCCTACCCCAGGTGGGCCTAACAAAATGACGTTTTCATGATGTTCGACAAACCTCAGCCCCGCCAGCTCGCGGATAATTTTCCTGTCTATACTTGGTTGGAAAGTAAAGTCAAATTGCTCCAAGGTTTTTATCCACGGCAAACGTGCTTGTTTTAACCGCGATTCCAAGCCTTTTTGGTGACGCCCGTTCCATTCCTGGGCTAATGCCTGCTGGAGAAATTCACGGTAGTTCAGTGCTTTCTTGGTGGCTTCTTCACATAAACTCTCCAACGCATCGCCCAGGTAATCCATTTTTAACCGTATCAACAAGTTTTCCATTTCCATCAGAGTAGCTCCTCATACACACTGAGCGAACGAGACGCTACTCGATTGACCTGTTGCCAAAGGGCTTGATGATGTTCTGGCACCTTTTGCCAGCCCTGCGTTACCTCCTGCAAGAGATGCGTCGCGAGCAGTTGCTCATCGCCGTAAATACGTAGCGTATTATCTAAACCGATACGAATATTAACCGCACGACCACACCAGAATGAAGGCACGCTATAGCGATTACCTCTGACATCGATATAGCTGTCCCATGCCACTTGTCGTAGGTCGAAGTAGCTGGTATCGAAATCAGTCGCAGGGAGTGGCATCAAGGCTATTTTTTCCTCAGCAAAACGATTTTCCGGTGTCTGCTTGAATTGACGAAGATGACGCTGGTCTGCCACTTTCGCCAGCCACATCGCTAGCAGTTGATTAACATGAGCGAAACTCTCAAACTGACGGTAGCGAGTGAAAAAATTGTGTTTAACATAGCCCACCATCCGTTCGGTTTTGCCTTTCGTTTGCGGTCGATAAGGCTTACAGGCGCGAGGGCTAAACCCATAGTGATTAGCCAGTTGCAGGAAGCCCGCATTGAACTCGATGTGGCCATTTTGTCCATGTTTGATAACAGCGGCTTTTTGGTTATCTACCAAGACATTTTTTACGCTGCCACCGAAGTAATTGAAGCTGCGAACCAGCGATTCATACGTGTGCTCAGCATCTTGCTTAGGGGCAGCAAAGACATGAAAGCGACGCGAAAAACCGAGCGTATTAACGGCAAAATTAACCGTACAGGCAGAGCCTGCCACCTCAACGATGATTTCTCCCCAATCGTGTTGAAGTTGATAACCGGGGAGGGTTTCAAAGCGTACCGTGTTTTTCGAGGCCCTGAGCGGACGTTTGGGATGTATATAACGTCGGAGCATCGCACTCCCACCCCGGTAGCCTTTTTCACGGATTTCCTCAAAAATAACCGCCGCATTCCAAACCTGTTCACTCAACCTTGAATCGATGTAGTCTTTAAAGGGCTCGAGTTTAGCAACCTGTTTTTTACCGCGTTTTGCTGTTGGCGGCGCAGGATAGCTAATGTGCCGTCTCACCGTTTTTTCTGAACACCCTATCTGATGGGCAATATCAACAATAAATGCCCCCTGTTGATGGCGTTGTTTTATCATGTAGTGGTCCTCTCTTCTTAGCATGCTTATTTCCCTCATGGCTTTGTCACCACAAAGGAAACTGCATTCTGGCTTGAGTGGACAAATTAAATTAGCAATTTACGGTCTTTTATCATTAGCGCTGACACGAGTAACCACCTGGCGTAGTCGCCCATGTAGTGGTCAAGTAAAATCGGACACTTTTTTAAGACACCTTGATTAATGGTATTCGCTCAAACTCCATGGGAGAAAGATATCCCAGTACACTGTGGGGACGTTTACTATTGTAATAAGCCAAATAGTCCAACACACTTAGGTTGGCATCATGGTGCCCCTTCAGCACTTCGTAGTGCAAATATTCATATTTCAGACTGCGGAAGAAGCGCTCTGTGGGGGCATTATCCCAGCACTGGCCTTTTCTACTGTGGCTTGCCTGCATGCCCCTAACCGACAGATGCTGCCCGTATTCACGACAGGTGTACTGACTGCCTCTATCTGAGTGGTGAATTAGCCCCTTATTGGGTTTTCTACGCCAATACGCCATTTGTAGAGCCGCTAAACAGAGCTCAGTCCGCATATGCGCTGCCAGGGTCCAGCCAACTATTTGGCGTGAGTATAAATCCATTACGATAGCGAGATACTGCCAACCCTGATAGGTACGGATGTAGGTGATATCAGTTGTCCACACCTTATTGGGTGTGTTCACGGTAAATTGCCGATCCAGCAGATTGGGGGCAATCGTGTGGTTATGCTGACTGTCTGTTGTCACCCGGTAACGCTTCGGATAACGGGCGATTAATGATAGCGAAGCCATTAAACGACGTGTTTTAAAGCGACCGACCTGAAAGCCTGCCAGATTTAATTTCAGTTTCAACCTGCGTGAACCCAGTGTTTGTTTATGCTCATTAAATATTCTAACCGTCGTCCGCTCCAATGCCATCATGGCTGGAGAGGTTACCTGAGGGGACTTTCTTTTCCATTCATAAAAAGCACTGCGACTGACCTTCATCACACGACATAACAAGCGCACTGGATAGGTCTTCTTTTGCTCACGAATAAACTGAAATCTTATCCGTTTTCTTTCGCAAAGAAGACCGCCGCTTTTTTTAAAATTTCACGCTCCATCAATAAGTTATTGCGCTCTTTGCGCAGGCGAATTAATTCTTCACGCTCGGCCAGACTCAGACTCGCTTGCTCAGAGCCTGCGCGGGATAGGGTTCCCTTTTCAGCTTTGACCCAGCGTCTTATCGCACTTAACGAAACACCCAAACTGGCTGCCGCCTGTTGGCAGGTATATTCTTTTTCCATGACTAAATTTGCGGCGTCTTGTTTAAAATCCAGACTGTATTTCGCTTGCTTAATTTTATTGTTCATTTTTTTCTCCTAGAGACATTTTACTCGCGGTCTTTAGAAGTGTCCGGAAACAGTAGACCATTACACCCACTGGATAATCTGTATCCGATTGTTTATCTGGATTGTATTGTCGTTAAAGTTCACCAGGATAAGCGGGTTGTCAATAAATCTGTCTATATCGCGCTAGGCATCAATATGGAAGGACATAAGGAATGCCTTGGCTTGTGGATAGCGGAGACGGAAGGAGCAAAGACCTGGTTATCGATTCTGACCGAGTTAAAGAATCGGGGCTTAAATGATATATTAATTGCTTGTATGGATGGTTTAACCGGGTTTCCTGAGGCTGTCAACACGGTCTATCCTGAGACAAAAATCCAGCTTTGCATTGTCCATTTAGTCCGTAATTCGGTCAAATACGTCAGTTGGAAAGATCGAAAAGCACTCTGTGCCGACCTAAAACTCATTTACCGTTCCGCTACAGAAGAAAATGCTTTGCAAGAGCTTGATAGTTTTGAAGGACGCTGGGGTGAAAAATACCCAACAGTGGTACAAATTTGGCGCAGAAATTGGGATAACCTATCCACATTTTTTACTTATCCCGATGAAATTCGCAAGGTGATTTATACAACAAATGCGATAGAATCACTCAATAGTGTGATACGTAAAGCCATAAAAAAACGCAAAATATTTGCACATGATAGGTCTGCATTAAAAGTGATTTATCTGGCAATAGAATCTGCATCAGAAAAGTGGACAATGCCGATACCAAACTGGCGTCAGGCTCTCAATCACTTTATGATCGAATACCCTGAACGGTTATCAGTGTATTTATGAGGCGTGGGCAGTTACACAGAATCTTGTACAGGCTCAACCATTATCCTGAGTTAGAGAAAAATAAGGTTGTTACTGTTTGTGATAGAGAAGCAGATATTTATGATTTGTTTGAAGTGGCTTCAACTCACTCCTTTCCCTTTGTAGTAAGAGCACGTCAAGATAGAACAGTAAATAAGAAATCGCAGTATTCTAAAAAGAGCGGCGAAAAATTGTTGGCGTTGATGAGTCGTTCACCTTGCCAGGGAGAAATCAAAATTAACTTCCCTGCTCGTAACAATAAGGCCAAAAGGACAGCGATTTTAGAAGTCCGGTTTAATCATTTTACAATGAATCCGCCACGAAATAATGTTAAACATAAAACGAGAAAGCTTCCTGATTTAAAATTACATGCTGTGTCTGTGATAGAAAAATCGACTCCCCTCGGAGAAGAGCCGATGAACTGGATGTTGTTAACCAATAGACCTCTTCGGAAACTATCATTTATCTAATTTCCATATTATAAATTGCAGCAATCAGATTAAATCTTAATCCAAAACGTTTTCGCCTGTTTCGATAACGGTCTGATACAATTTTAAATCTTTTAATCATACCAATGACATGTTCGTTTAATACACGCTGGCTTGATAACGCACGATTGTTGCGTTTATCTTCTTTTGTTAAGGGATTTTTCTTTGTCTTTTTCTTAGGCAACGCCGAGTTTGAATGAATCTTGCCAAGCCCTTGGTAACCTGTATCGGTAACTGTTTTGATGTCAGGATGTATTCGCACACCAGACTCCTTGAACAACCTAAAATCATGGCGCCTCCCATTCGTAAAGCTTGTACAGATGACTGCTTTACTTTTTTTATCAACGAGCACTTGTGTTTTTAAGGTGTGTCGTTTCTTTTTTCCTGAGTAAAACTGCTTTTGTTTTTTTGGGGACGTTCAATCGGCGTTTCTGTGGCATCAATAAGAACCAGCTCATACTCCCTATCACTTTTTAATAAAGCTTTGCGTCCAGGTAGGGCAAAATCAGGATGCTTTATTAACGTATTCTCTATCCATTTAATCGTTTCATAGCATGTGTTCTCACTCACGCCATAGCTTTGGCTGACATGAAAGTAAGTGCGATATTCTCGTATATACTCCAGTGCCATTAATAAGCGATCTTCTAAACTCAGCTTGGGTTTCCGACCTCCCTTCCCTTGCTTACTCTTATCTGCTTCATTCAATATCTTTATCATCTTTTCAAATGTACTGCGTTTAACACCCGTTAAGCGACGAAATTTTTCCTCTTCCAGTACTTTTATTACTTCATATTTCATGGCGGCTCCTTGTTCAGGAGTGTTTTACCAAAATTCTTATATGAATGCTAGTTTCCGAAGAGGTCTAATGTATTAAAGTCAATACTTTACAATGGACAACGAAGTCTATTGCTCCCATTCGCTGTTCAGTCTGAAGGGTCTTATCGGCTCGTCGGTTGGTCTTTGGGTGGTGTTGTGGCTTATGAAATTGCCATGCAACTTATTGGCGAAAACCAGTATGTTGAGTTTCTTGGCTTACTTGATACCTTTTGTCCTAATCATAATACGCTTAGAAAACATCAATGGCGCTCAAAGCATACATTACTAAACGATTGTCTACTTGCGTCATGCGAAGAGTTTTATGAAAGACGACAAAACACAAACAGTAAGCAGGCTGGCTTGTCAGATGGAGCACCTTCCAAACAAAAATATGAAAGCCTTAACGAATTGAAAGAAAAGATTGACCAGCTCAATTTCGATGCACTGCTTAAAAAGTGTCGCGAATTAAGCTTATTGCCCTGGTATTTTGTTGATCGTTCTGATACAGAAATTCAGCAATATATTGCGCGTTTGTTAGCACATGAAGAAGCACTGACACATTATTCAGTTTTTCCACTACCCATCCCGATCCATCTTTTTATCGCACAAGATAAACCGATAAATAAGGAAGGTGATATAGAGTCCAGTAGTCCTTTACTAAATTGGGATAAGGTTTTACCGATTGAAAAAATACATGTTATTCCTGTCCCTGGCGACCATCTGTCTATGATGGATGTGCATGTGTCATCCCTTGGTCAAGCTGTCACTCAGGCAATTAACCAGCCCCCTCCGTCACCTTTAGTAAGGACAAACGCCTTGTTTGGGCAGGACGTAAGCCTGTAATGGAGGGCGCAATATGAGAATTTTTGACTTAACTAACGTCTCTGAATTTCATCAGGTGTTCCCTGAATTAACACAAGCACAATTTGAAACAGCAATGTTGTTTTGTCTTGGTTTATCTCAAGGTGAAATTGCTCATTTACGTTCTGTTAGCTATTCAACGATAAAACAAACACTAGAAGACATCAAAGTTAAGTTAGATTTTTATTCAATCAATAACTTACTGGCAGTATTTCAAATTCGTTTGTTTATTTTCGTTCTCACAAGATGCACTATCGAACACAGAACAAAGTAAGCAATCAAATAATGGGCTCAATATCATTTGAGCCCTAACACATTTCAACAACAATATCTATCTCCATAATGGAGAGTGTAAAAATAACATCAATCCTTAATATTCATTATTCAAGAAATCATATTGCAGATTTAACATTTCTGAAATGGGAGGTCATTGTGATGAATGAATCCATTGTTGTTGACGTACTGCTATGGGCTGCCGGCTTACTCTTTTATTTAATGTTGATGGCATGGGTTATCCACGATAGTCGTTCTTGAATCACCAACGTCAAGTGCAAAGATATCTCCAACACAGTCAATTTGGGGGATGGGGTGATGTGCTATCAACAATAAAGCAACACCAGGGAAGCGATGCGCTCACTCCATCCCCCAAATTGACTAACCGGAGAAACCCATTAACCCCTTTATTCGGCAACAATTAATTTGCTGAAACGGTTTACACAAAAGAAAATGGTATCTAAAACTGAAAAGTGGTAGGGCAAACCCACAATAGAAAGTGCAGGGTGAGATAGAAACTCACCATCCCGGTTATCTGCGTGCCCAAGATAATAATTATCTTGGGTCTATATTGACTGCTGGCTGCATTTTTATAACCATAAAAATAGCCGATGTATGCAAAATACTCTTTTAATCCCTATCGTTACAATCAATCTTGGGTGATAACCCAAGCAGATTTGAAAGACCGAGTTGATCAACCGGTGAGCCTTACGGCTATCCTACCTGAGCCATCATATTAATATACGACTAATTTTCTAGCACGATGAATATAGTCCACAATGATTTCTTTCGTCAATAAGACAAGTACATTAGCTCCGGTAGGAAACGTCATTCACATTACCCGAGTCGCTATATTCAATACTTGCTGTCTGCCTAAGACATACTTAAGTGTCAAGTGGTCTTCTTTGCAGCCCTGCGATAACTTTAAGCAGAAAAAGAAGATGTACTGTACATGAATAAAGAGTAAATTTCACTCTATTTTCGTTTAGATTAACAATTTTTGTTAAATTGCTATTGAAACCAAATGCTATTTGGATAACACCCATTATCAACGCTAACGAATGAAAAACGTTATATCAAATGGTTGAATTTTATTCTGAATTCAATGTTGATTGGGTACGCAATAACGGAGAAATAGAAATCGCTAGTGATTAGCTCACCAAATTACAGAAAAGCGGCAGGCGATACACCGAACCGAACCGCAAGCAATTTAGCCTGCCGCACATTGATACGCCTCTTCTCGTTAAGGATGTCGCTAACCACAGACTGCCCCCCTATTTCTTCCGCTAAATCAGTCTGATTCAGACCATTTTGTTCCATAACAAAACGTAGCACTTCATGTGAGGATGCATCAGGGATCAAATGCAAAGTACTCTCATAGTCCTCCACAAGCTGACTGACAAGATCGAGAAAATCTGCCAGTGCATGGTTTTCATTGTCGCCAACAACATCAAGCAGACTGTTCATTAAGCTGATAACCTGTTTATATTGTGTATTACTCTGGATCGTACCTAGTTTCACAGGTAACAAATCTTGAAAAGCTTTCCAAGCAGACCCAATAACAGTGGGATTAATCGTGGCTGCGCTCATAATTTATTCCTCCTGTGTGTCTTATTCCAACGGTTATATTCAGCATGAGTAAAGACTTCACGAATATAAAGTTTTTGCCGATTGTAATGAATAATAGTAATGACCCGAAAATTATTTCCACCTACATCAAATATTGTATAGGGACAAAAGTAATCAGCTGAATTAAAAGTTTTTTTTACATCAGTAAACGTATCAAATCTGGACGTACTAACCAGCCGGTACCAAACTTCTAAAGGCGATTTAGCGACAGAATGCTTTAACCAGAAGGTTTCAAGCGCTTTCTTAGAAAGAATATGCATAGGAAGATAATATAGCATATTGCTATATTGCGCAATAACAACACCACCCTAAAAAACGCGGGAACACAAGAAAGCCAGTAGGGGTCGTTTGACGAAAGGGGTAGAGTCGAGGTGTGGCTAGTCGTGGGTACTGCTTTGTGGCCTTTGCCAACGGTCTTGATACCTGAGCAGTGCCGTTTTCTCCTGAGTCCCTGCCAATGAAATGTGTAGTGGTCAAGTAAAACCGGACACATTTTTAAGACAAATTGATTACAGGTATACGCTCAAATTCCATGGGTGAAAAATAAGCGAGTAGACTATGTGGTCTTCTACTATTGTAATAGGCTAAATAATCCAGCCCCCCTAACTTGGCATCATTACGGGTTTTAAGTATTTCATAATTCAAGTATTCATATTTCAAGCTCCGAAAAAAACGTTCTGTTGGTGCGTTATCCCAACATTGCCCTTTACCACTCATACTGGCTTGCACACCCATCACTTGCAAATGGGCACGATACTGATGGCGGGTATATTGGCTGCCTCTATCTGAGTGATGGAGCAACCCTTTTGGAGGTTTTCTGCGCCAGTAAGCCATCTGGAGAGCTTGTACACACAGTGCTGTCTTCATGTGGGCTGCCATTGCCCAACCGATTATTTGGCGCGAGTATAAGTCCATCACCACCGCTAAATACATCCAGCCTTCATAAGTCCAAACATAGGTGATATCCGTTGTCCATACCTCCTCTCTCTGAGTAACGGTAAATTCCCGCGCCAACAGGTTGGGTACGATAGAATGATTATGAGCGCTGTCCGTTGTTATCTTATGGCGTTTTGGATAACGGGCAAATAACGCTAATTTTTTCATGAGGCTTCGTACTTTGTAGCGACCCACTGAAAATCCTAATTCATTAATTTTTACCTTTAACCTTCTAGAACCCAGCGTCTTTTTATGGTCTATAAATAGTCTAACCGCCTCTTGCTCCAGCGCCGTCAAGGCAGAAGCGATTACCTGATGTGATTTTCCTGCCCACTCATAAAACGCACTACGACTGACTTTCATCACATAACAGAGCAAGCGCACGGGGTAGGTCTTCTTTTGCTCACGAATAAACTGAAATCTTATCCGTTTTCTTTCGCAAAGAAGACCGCCGCTTTTTTTAATATTTCACGCTCCATTAACAAGTTATTGCGCTCTTTGCGCAGACGAAGTAATTCTTCACGCTCGGCCAAACTAAGACTCACCTGTTCAGAGCCTACCGGGGAAACTCCCCCCCCCTTTCAGCCTTGACCCAGCTTTTTATCGCACTTAATGAAACCCCTAAACTCTCTGACGCTTGTTTGCACGTATACGCTTTTTCCAGGACTAACTTTGCTGCGTCTTGTTTAAACTCCAGCGTAAATGTCGATGGCTTCTTTTTACTTTTCATTTTATACACCTCTGATTTGCAGTTTATTACAGCTCTTCAAAAGTGTCCGGAAACATTAGACCATTACACATGTTTCTCTAGTAGAATCCAAATCCCGCCGGTCGCTTCCCCACGTAATAGGCTCTCCCTATCTCCAAGTACTATCAACCGGTCCGACTTCCGGTAAACCATCGAGCCATTCTTGCTTTTCAGGCTTGTTTGGCTCTACAGGCTCCCACCTGAGCTTACCGGATCTCCCTTGTTCACATAGAGTCCTTCGATAACATGCCGTAGGTACGAACCCCGGAAGCAATCCCACACTCTCACCAATACGATTGTAGGATTTCTGCCTTCCCCTTCGAGGCATAGGGTCGGCTACTTCACAGCACGTTCGATATCGGGGCTATTTATCCTCTTCACTTTCGGTTCCGGCCTGTTATCTCCCTGTCTACGCTTCGCAGTAAGCGTTACCACTTACCACGCAAGACTCGGTTCCTGGCTGCTGGCTAGACTTTACCAAGGTAGTCATTTCAGACTACTGTCCTCTATGCGCTTGCAAGGCGCAAGCCTCGTCAAACGCAGCAGGCGGTTTTCCCGCACTACGCTTACCTGACAACTTCATACCAAAGCTTATGTGACCTATCTAACCTGAATTCGGGATAAGGAATTGACGTTTATTTTCTCTAACTTTTTGAACAAGAATAGATAAGTGCCTCGTATTTCAAGATAATCATGTTTGCGGACATTATTAATCACGAAATAGCGAGACACTCATGAACGATATTACCGAACTTTATTGCTTAATGGACGATTTTTGTAAAAAATTTGAGCCCATATTGAATGCCCAGCTTTTAACAGATGGCGCCAAGCAGCGTATCCGTGCCACCTCTCTTTCTTTGGCGGAGCTGATGACGCTAGTGGTATTATTTCATCAGATTCGTTATCGCCAGTTCAAATCATTTTATTTACATCATGTATGTCAGCATCTTAGGGGTGAGTTTCCGACGCTTCCCTCTTATTCACGCTGTATTGAGCTCCTTTCCCGCTGTGCAATGGCGCTTTATGCCTTCTTTGAAACGGTTAAGGGTGACTGCTCAGGGCTCTCTATTGTCGACTCCACACCGCTTGCCGTTTGCGATAACCTACGTATCAAGCGTCATCGCGTTTTTCAAGACTTGGCAGAACGGGGGAAAAGCTCGACTGGCTGGTTTTTTGGTTTTAAATTACATGCCGTTATCAATCATCGGGGTGAACTACTCAGTATTCGTCTAACCCGTGGTAATGGTGACGATAGAAAACCCGTTCCTGACTTGGTCACAGGGCTTTTTGGCCCGCTTTACGCAGACAAAGGATATATTTCTAAAACGTTGTTACAGCAGCTGAAAGAAAAAGGGGTTACCTTGATCACTCGAGTTCGTCGCAACATGAAGCCCGTCGAGCACTCTGAGTTTGATAATGCCATTTTGCGTAAACGTTCATTGATTGAAACTGTTTTTGATCAACTCAAGAATATGTGCCAAATAGAGCATACTCGTCACCGCTCACCACAGAATTTTATCGTCAATTTACTCGGCGGCATCGTCGCTTACTGCCTCACTCCATCCAAACCAAAATTAGCTCTGCATTCTTCAAATATCGTCACATTATAAAATAGTCGGCTTATCCCGAACTCAGGTTATTATAGGATCGGTAACTCAAGTCGATGTTTTACCTACGTTAAAGATTGGGTAGAAAAGAAAGCGAGACGTCATTTAATGAAGGCGCGTCGACGGCAAGGCTTCGGCTGGGGGAGATGGAGTAGGGAAGGGTTTTATCAAAAATTAGGTTTATATTCAGACTATAAGATTAGATATTACCCGGTACAGAAAGTGTCGCCAGCTAGATAGGTCACATAAGCTTTGGTATGAAGTTGTCAGGTAAGCGTAGTGCGGGAAAACCGCATGCTGCGTTGTGCGTCCAGCAAAGGCTGGTACATTCAGCAGGAGATAGACCTGCCAGGGTAAAAGTCGGCGCCCTGTAGCTTGGGTAGCAGCATGGCGGGAAACCAAGATGTTGAAGCCTACCGACAACCTTACCGTTAGGGTAAGTGCGAGATATCAGGCCGTAATACAAATGAACACAGAGGTGGCCCCGAAAGTGCGTAACCTCGAAGGCTGAGCCCGCAACGTAGGGGGCGAAAGCAGCATTGCTGAGCGAAATCGACTGAAACACTGAGCAACTTCGGCGGGGTGGTAGTGACGGCATGATATCAAGGATGTACGAAGCAACTGGAGAAGCCCTCCTCGTCCCAGTGAGAAAGCCACTGGAGCAAGGTAGATTCTATAACCGGTGAACCGGGAAGTGAATCGAAGACGAGAGGGTGGCGGAGGGGTGTGTAGTAGTGATGAAGCAAGGTAACGCTTGTGGAGCAAAGGCACCCTACTGACAATAATGCTTCTAACAACAAGGGAGGCAAGGGTTGTCATGATAAAAACAACCATTAATTTGCAAGACCTGAGAAGGAAGATATACATCAAAGCGAAGGCTGATAAATCTTGGCGATTTTGGGGTATCTATGTTCATGTTGGTAAGATGGAAACGTTGCGTACCTCCTATAAGCTGGCGAAACAAAACAAGGGGGCACCAGGAGTAGATGGGGTGACCTTTGAAGAAATTGAGTCCGCAGGGGTAGACAACTTTCTTGAATCCATCAGGAAGGATTTACTCTCCAAGACCTACTACCCACTGAGGAATCGGAAACGGGCGATACCGAAAGCTGGAGGGCAATCCAGGATGTTAAGTATTCCCACTATTCGAGACCGCGTAGTGCAAGGTGCAGTCAAACTCATTCTAGAAGCGATATTCGAGGCAGATTTCCAGCCGGGCTCTTTTGGTTATCGCCCCAAGCGAACGGCTGCTGAAGCAGTAGAACAGGTAACAGTAGCAGCTATCAAGAATATGACGCGAGTCATCGATGTCGATCTCAAATCGTATTTTGACACCGTGCGCCACGATATTTTGTTAAGCAAAATAGCAACGCGCGTGAATGACAAAGAAGTCATGCGGCTACTCAAGCTGATACTGAAAGCAGGTGGGAAATGTGGGGTACCTCAAGGCGGTCCGTTGTCGCCATTACTGAGCAATATCTATCTCAATGAGGTAGATAAGATGCTTGAACGAGCAAAGGGGGTAACGGGTACGGATGGATATCAGCATATTGCATACGCGAGATGGGCTGATGATCTTATCATAATGATCGACAGCTATAGAAAATGGGATTGGCTGGCAGCGGGTGTCTACAAACGACTGAAAGAAGAACTCATGAAGTTGGGAGTAACACTTAATTTAGAAAAGACACGACAAGTTGATCTGAAGCAAGATGAATCCTTCAGTTTTCTAGGGTTTGTTTTTAGAAGAACGAAAACAAAGCAAGGGAAATGGGGAATCATGAAAACACCGAAGATGGACGCGAGAACACGGCTTTTACAGAAATTAAAAGCGGTGTTCAGAGGCCATCAGTCTCAACCGATTGATCGGGTCATTTATCTCATCAATCCGATACTCAGAGGCTGGGTGAATTATTATAGGATCGGTAATTCAAGTCGATGTTTTACCTACGTTAAAGATTGGGTAGAAAAGAAAGCGAGACGTCATTTAATGAAGGCACGTCGACGGCAAGGCTTCGGCTGGGGGAGATGGAGTAGGGAAGGGTTTTATCAAAAATTAGGTTTATATTCAGACTATAAGATTAGATATTACCCAGTACCGAAAGTGTCGCCAGCCAGATAGGTCACATAAGCTTTGGTATGAAGTTGTCAGGTAAGCGTAGTGCGGGAAAACCGCATGCTGCGTTGTGCGTCCAGCAAAGGCTGGTACATTCAGCAGGAGATAGACCTGCCAGGGTAAAAGTCGGCGCCCTGTAGCTTGGGTAGCAGCATGGCGGGAAACCAAGATGTTGAAGCCTACCGACAACCTTACCGTTAGGGTAAGTGCGAGATATCAGGCCGTAATACAAATGAACACAGAGGTGGCCCCGAAAGTGCGTAACCTCGAAGGCTGAGCCCGCAACGTAGGGGGCGAAAGCAGCATTGCTGAGCGAAATCGACTGAAACACTGAGCAACTTCGGCGGGGTGGTAGTGACGGCATGATATCAAGGATGTACGAAGCAACTGGAGAAGCCCTCCTCGTCCCAGTGAGAAAGCCACTGGAGCAAGGTAGATTCTATAACCGGTGAACCGGGAAGTGAATCGAAGACGAGAGGGTGGCGGAGGGGTGTGTAGTAGTGATGAAGCAAGGTAACGCTTGTGGAGCAAAGGCACCCTACTGACAATAATGCTTCTAACAACAAGGGAGGCAAGGGTTGTCATGATAAAAACAACCATTAATTTGCAAGACCTGAGAAGGAAGATATACATCAAAGCGAAGGCTGATAAATCTTGGCGATTTTGGGGTATCTATGTTCATGTTGGTAAGATGGAAACGTTGCGTACCTCCTATAAGCTGGCGAAACAAAACAAGGGGGCACCAGGAGTAGATGGGGTGACCTTTGAAGAAATTGAGTCCGCAGGGGTAGACAACTTTCTTGAATCCATCAGGAAGGATTTACTCTCCAAGACCTACTACCCACTGAGGAATCGGAAACGGGCGATACCGAAAGCTGGAGGGCAATCCAGGATGTTAAGTATTCCCACTATTCGAGACCGCGTAGTGCAAGGTGCAGTCAAACTCATTCTAGAAGCGATATTCGAGGCAGATTTCCAGCCGGGCTCTTTTGGTTATCGCCCCAAGCGAACGGCTGCTGAAGCAGTAGAACAGGTAACAGTAGCAGCTATCAAGAATATGACGCGAGTCATCGATGTCGATCTCAAATCGTATTTTGACACCGTGCGCCACGATATTTTGTTAAGCAAAATAGCAACGCGCGTGAATGACAAAGAAGTCATGCGGCTACTCAAGCTGATACTGAAAGCAGGTGGGAAATGTGGGGTACCTCAAGGCGGTCCGTTGTCGCCATTACTGAGCAATATCTATCTCAATGAGGTAGATAAGATGCTTGAACGAGCAAAGGGGGTAACGGGTACGGATGGATATCAGCATATTGCATACGCGAGATGGGCTGATGATCTTATCATAATGATCGACAGCTATAGAAAATGGGATTGGCTGGCAGCGGGTGTCTACAAACGACTGAAAGAAGAACTCATGAAGTTGGGAGTAACACTTAATTTAGAAAAGACACGACAAGTTGATCTGAAGCAAGATGAATCCTTCAGTTTTCTAGGGTTTGTTTTTAGAAGAACGAAAACAAAGCAAGGGAAATGGGGAATCATGAAAACACCGAAGATGGACGCGAGAACACGGCTTTTACAGAAATTAAAAGCGGTGTTCAGAGGCCATCAGTCTCAACCGATTGATCGGGTCATTTATCTCATCAATCCGATACTCAGAGGCTGGGTGAATTATTATAGGATCGGTAATTCAAGTCGATGTTTTACCTACGTTAAAGATTGGGTAGAAAAGAAAGCGAGACGTCATTTAATGAAGGCACGTCGACGGCAAGGCTTCGGCTGGGGGAGATGGAGTAGGGAAGGGTTTTATCAAAAATTAGGTTTATATTCAGACTATAAGATTAGATATTACCCAGTACCGAAAGTGTCGCCAGCCAGATAGGTCACATAAGCTTTGGTATGAAGTTGTCAGGTAAGCGTAGTGCGGGAAAACCGCATGCTGCGTTTGACGAGGCGGGCGATGGAAACGGGAGCAATCAAGATAAGTCGTGATTTGATCACCGCGCCATTGTTCGACCCTACTGACGAGGCGGGCGATGGAAACGGGAGCAATCAAGATAAGTCGTGATTTGATCACCGCGCCATTGTTCGACCCTACTGACGAGGCGGGCGATGGAAACGGGAGCAATCAAGATAAGTCGTGATTTGATCACCGCGCCATTGTTCGACCCTACTGACGAGGCGGGCGATGGAAACGGGAGCAATCAAGATAATATCGTGATTTGATCACCGCGCCATTGTTCGACCCTACCGTATGACCCAAAGTCTAAGCCGCAAAGGGAATTGTTGGGACAACGCTCCTATAGAGCGCCTATTCAGAAGCCTCAAAACCGAATGGGTACCCAAAGCAGGCTATCCAACTGGGCAAGAAGCAAAACGAGATCTTATTGATTATCTCATCGGCTACTACAGTCAAACTCGCCCTCATCAATACAACGGCGGATTAACCCCAAATGAATCCGAGCGGCTGTACTGGGAGAAACACAAGATACTGGCCAATTTTACTTGACCACTACACCCTGTGCAATGCCTGATAATATCGGTAATGTCAGTGCTAAGATAAAAAAAAGTAGCGTTGACAGTAATGCTTTACGCAACAACGGAGATTCATTTCGATTGCCTGCGGCATGCATATTACCATCAAGAAGCTCACCCAATACCCTTATTATCTGATGTTATGCAGCCCACATCTGATAGGTTTGTCAGATGAAAAAATCTAATCTTTATTTATACACTGACTTTATTTTAATTTATTTTCTTGCGGAGGTCTAAGATGGCTTATAATTGTAATTCAATTCCTGTTGTTTTCGTACATGGGGTGGTGCAGACCCTGGTGTCTGGAGCTCTATCAAGCTGGGTACCAAAATTCTCATTTATTTGCCTGGGATTATCGTAATGATACTCATAAATCTATCAATGAACAGCTTAGCCCGCTTTTCGATAATTATATCAATAGTGTGTTGAACGAAACGGGAGCGAGCAAAGTCGATATTGTAGCTCATTCGTTTGGTAGCTTGCCAACAAGGTGGTTTATCAAATTTGGGGGAGGTTCAACAAAGGTACGTAATTGGATATCTATAGCTGGCTCCAACCACGGTTTAGATCGCATAAGAGGGATCGGTTTAACGATTAATAACTTATTCACTTCCGACCAAGGAGGCGCCGATATGCAATCGAGTTCCTATGTAATAAGAAAGCTCAACGAAGGAACAGAAACCCCCGAGCCAACAAAATACACAACAATTAGCTCAACCGGAGATGATCCATCATTTTTTGATATGTTAGGGAGTAGTTCTAGTTCTAGTTCTAGTTCTAGTTCTAGTAATTCTTCAGACAAAGTTGTTTCAATATCTAGTACCAAGTTGACTGGAGCAAACAACATCGTCATTCATGATGAAAATTTGGGGCATAACGCTTTGATCCGTGATGAGCGAGTCTTTTCCCATGTGCTTAACGTTCTTGGCTGTGATGCCTAAAACTGATAGAAAATGTAGGTCGTGACTCGAATTTGTTGATAAAGGGGGCGTTGGTGCATAGAGGTGTGAAGGTTGTTACTTCCCCCAAGGGGTTATGACTCTGTCACTTCCTTACAGGCGGAATGAGTGCTTGCTGCGGCCAAAAGCCGATTAAGAACGGCAACACCTATCGATGCTTCCGTCTTCTGTGCAGCCAATCCGCGAGCCCGAAGACGAGGTTCAATCAGTGTTTGTAACACCCCATCATGGTCTCAACCAAGACTCGTTGACCGTAGTTTAGGGCTGTTTGCCAGGCGAGTCGCCCCTTGTTCTGGATCATTTCCAGGTGCTGATCGCGTTGGGTCGGTGGCTCTATCGTGCTACTAAAGCTGGGCGCAGTGATTGAAGAGAGCCGCGCCGATGCAGAAAAAGAAGCGGCAGAACGTGCGGCGCGAGAGGAAAAACGCCAGAAGCTTTTGCAGCTTATCGAAAAAGAAGGTTTCACCGCTGAAGATCTGTTAGGCTCAGCGGTAACAATCAACAAGAAGCGCAGAAAAAAACTAGCAGCTCCCGCCAAATACGAATTTGTCGAGAATGGTGAAACAAAAACATAGACAGGGCAAGGGCGCCAGCCAAAGCTTATTGAAGAAGCCCTGAAAGCCGGACGCAGCCTTGATGCGTTTTTGATTTCCGCAAGAATTGATTGAACAAAAAAGAGAAGGATCCGGCATAGACTGGTATTCGATGGCTAAAAAAGCAAGAATAAGAAAATTTTCTGAATACTCTGCCCTCAGAGCAAGTAAAGAGAAGGCAAAGCAGGGATTCACTGTCCAATGGAACGAAAACGTACTATAAGGGCTTCCCCGATTAGTCAACACCGGTTTTTTATTCTGTCTGGCTATCTATCACTGAAGTTAAAGGGATAAGACTGCGGTACTATAAACGGCCATGATGAATCATTATCGATTCGGACCCTGATGAAAGACGCTCGTGAGATTCTCGTTCGCTAAACGGATAATAATATCCAGTACTTTTACAGAAATGCCTCACGGGGGTCTAACCCTTTTACATCAACGCTGACAGTTCAGATAAGATATTTTTACTGCGTCAATTAAATTACTTATTGTAGAACCTGAAGTCATCACCATAAAACAGGGACGCCCAACATAAACGGGCATTTTTGGCTGCGATTGCCACAGCAGTACGCCAGTAACCTCGGCGGTTGATCAGCGAACTCACCCACTGACTGAAAGGATCTTGTTTCTTCTCCACACCAATCATGACAGAACGTGCTCCTTGGACAAGCAAGGTGCGTAAGTAGGCATCACCCGCTTTGGTGATTTTTCCCAGTCTGGATTTTCCCCCACTACTGTACTGTGACGGTGTTAAACCGAGCCAAGCTGCCAACTGACGCCCATTTTTAAAATCATGAGCAGTGCCAATACTAGCAACCAGCGCACTCGCCGTTGTTGGACCCACCCCTTTGAGTTTCATCAGATTTTGGCTGCGGCTATCCTGCTTAGCGATTGTTGCCAGGATGCGATCATACTCAGCAATTTTCAACTCGATGGCATCAATATGTTCTAGCAGAGTATCGATGCACTGCCGGACCCATCCTGGTAGGTTTTCCCTGTGCTCTGCAACCAGGCGGCGTAACGATTCCGTACGTTGTGGTGCAATGAAACCAAATTCAGAGACTAATCCACGAAGACGGTTATAAGATGCAGTCCGCTCTTCAATAAATCCCTGTCGGGTACGGTGCAAGCATTGCATTGACTGTTGTTCTTCATCTTTAACAGGAACAAAACGCATATGTGGCCGACGAACCGCTTCACAAATCGCCAGCGCATCCGCCGCATCATTCTTCCCGGCTTTACCTGCTAAGCGATAAGGAGAAACAAATTTAGGCGCCATGAGTCGGACGTTATGACCATACCGCGTGAATAATCTTGCCCAGTAATGTGCGCCGGAACAGGCCTCCATGCCGATCGTGCAAGGAGGTAAATTAGCAATTAGCTCTGGCAATGCGGTTCGAGGCACTTTAGGCTTAACGAGAACAGGAATACCATTTTTATCAACACCATGAACAGCAAAGACATTTTTAGCAAGGTCTATCCCAACGGTTGTAATAATCATAGTCTTCCCCTATATTCGAATTTTGGTTATCTTCCCCATAATGGCACAAAAGTGCGGACAGTAACCTTAATTTAGGGGAAGTCCCTTTCATTCGCTAAGCCCAATCATCTTCAATATGATAGAACGCGGGTGCACTTTAGGAGAAATTTAACTATGTTATCCAAATACCTTGACCCCAAGAATGATGTAGCCTTCCGAAAAATTTTCGGCACCGAAAAGAACAAAGATATTCTTATGCATTTCTTAAATGATATTTTAGGGTTTTCCGGTAGCAAACAGATAACCTCTGTTACTTTTTTAAGTACGATACAAGACCCCGATATCGCCGCTAAAAAGCAAAGCATCGTTGATGTACTCTGCCAAGATGATGAGGGGGTACGCTACATTATCGAAATGCAGGTTGCCAAGACGAAAGGATTTGAAAAACGGGCGCAATATTATGCGGCGAAAGCCTACTCTCAACAGGCAAACAGGGGTGACGAATATCAGAACCTGAAAGAGATTATCTTTATTGCTATTGCAGATTGTACCTTGTTTCCGGAGAAGACTCAGTATAAATCCGATCACATTATTCTTGATCGTGACAGTGGTGAGCATGATTTAAAAGATTTTTCCTTCACGTTTATAGAATTACCTAAGTTTAAGAAGAGCAACCCGAAAGATCTTGAATCAATAACAGAAAAGTGGTGTTACTTTTTCAAATATGCGGCGGAGACAGGACCTGAATGCCTTAAACACGTGATCGGCAAAGACACTATCATAGAAGATGCCTATGAGCAATTAGACCGTTTTTATTGGACAGAATCTGAGCTGATGAATTACGAACGAGAGCTTAAGCGAGTTCGTGATGAAGCAGCCATACTTGCACAAAAAATAGACGACGCAACTGAAAAAGGTATACAACAGGGCATACAACAAGGTATGCAACAGGGCATACAACAAGGTATGCAACAGGGCATACAACAGGGAAGCAAGGAAACTAAATTTGAAATTGCCAGACAGCTTCTCGGTGACGGACTAGATCGGGCTGTCATTAAAAGATGCACTGGACTGTCTGACGAAGAACTTGACAGCTTGGCCTAAGCAGGGAGCTGAGACGGCATGACCCATTGACATGGGCAAGCCAATAAAAGTCGCTTATTAGCGGAAGCTGGGTTAACTTTTTTACAAGTACAGACAGTGTAATATTCACATATCGAGTAGGGTGAGGCGTTAACGCCTCATCCCTCTCACAGGTAGGGTCGAACAATGGCGCGGTGATCAAATCACGACATTATCTGTGTGATTCATGGACATCGTTTCACTATAATAATCGTTATGAACAGAGAAATTCCGCAACGACTGCAGTGGATAGAACACTATGAGACATTAGGTGATGCGGGGGTAGACAAGTATAAATGCTACTATGCCGTCGTTGCGGAATTTCGCGCCCCACCACATTACGCAAATGGTGGCGTAGATACCAGGAGCGGGGGAGGGTGGGTTAAGTTTGAGCTACTACAAATCAAGTTAAACCTGTCGTGAAATTTCGACGTAAAGCGGACTTCATTCGCGATGAACGTCCTGTTCCAGGTGATGGGGTTCCAGGTGGGTACCTGCGAAATCGGTTCTGGTTTATACTAGTACACGGCCATTGATGACTGTACTCGTTACAGAGTTTTAAGGCTTTATCACCGTCGTACTGCGGCAAACACGCTGGATTTTATAGATTGCGTTGTAGAGGAAATGCCTTTCCCAATACAACGTATTCAAACTGATAGGGGAAGAGAATTTTTTGCCATTAAAGCACAGGAAAAACTAAAAGAATATGGGATTAAATTCCGTCCGAACAAACCGGCATCCCCGCACCTTTAATGGCAAAGTTGAGCGTTCCCAAAAAACAGACAAAGCAGAGTTCTACGCCACGGTGGATCTTACAGCCAGCAACTTGGATGACCTGTTAGCAGAATGGCAGCATTATTATAACTGACAACGTTCTCATAGCGCCCATAACGGAAAAACGCCGATGGAGCGCTATTTTGAACTCTCTGATCAGACTCCGTTCTCAGACGAGGTTATTGCTAATTACTGTCCAGAACAGGAACGCATTCAGGAGCAAAATTACAAGCTCGATCTTGCTCTTCAAAAAGTGAAACGATGTCTATGAATCATACAACCTGACAACTTCACTTCATATCAAAGCTTATGTGACCTATCTAGCTGGAGACACTTTCGGTACCTGGTCATGACAAGTCAGAGGAATCTGGATGCACAACTCAACCCCATTAATCACCACGATAGTTGGCGGCCTGGTGGTCGCCTTTTTCTTAGGAACACTGGCTCATCGCCTGCGCATTTCACCCCTGGTAGGGTACCTTACCGCAGGGGTCTTGGTTGGACCTTTCACGCCAGGTTTCATTGCTGATCTCTCGTTAGCGCCAGAACTGGCAGATATTGGTGTGATTTTGTTAATGTTTGGCGTTGGGCTCCATTTTTCTCTTAACGATCTCCTGGCAGTAAAATCTATCGCCATTCCCGGCGCCATCGCTCAAATTATTGTCGCTACCCTGTTGGGGATCGGTCTGTCGCATTTATTAGGGTGGGATCATGTGACCGGGCTGGTATTCGGCTTATGTTTATCGACGGCCAGCACAGTAGTCTTATTACGCGCTTTGGAAGAACGGCAACTGATTGATAGCCAACGTGGGCAAATAGCTATTGGTTGGTTAATCGTAGAAGATTTGGTTATGGTGCTAACGTTAGTACTACTGCCCGCTTTTTCCGGTGTCTTAGGGAACGAAAATAGCAGTACCCAGCAATTGCTTACCGAATTGGCTATTACCATCGGTAAGGTCATCGCTTTCATCACATTAATGATTGTTGTTGGCCGCCGCCTGGTTCCTTGGATCTTGGTTAAAACTGCGTGCACCGGCTCACGTGAACTGTTCACACTGGCTGTGTTGGTGCTTGCGCTAGGCATTGCCTATGGCGCAGTAGGCCTGTTTGATGTCTCCTTCGCGTTGGGTGCCTTCTTTGCTGGTATGGTATTGAATGAATCTGAACTTAGCCACCGAGCCGCGCAGGATACCTTACCGCTACGTGATGCCTTCGCCGTATTATTTTTTGTCTCGGTTGGCATGCTACTTGACCCGGTAATCTTAGTGCGTGAACCCTTAGCGATTATTGCTGCGTTGAGTATTATCGTATTTGGAAAATCAATTGTAGCATTTATACTTGTTCGTTTATTTGGTCACTCAAAACGCACAGCCCTAACGATTTCGGCGAGTTTAGCGCAAATTGGTGAGTTCGCATTTATTTTAGCAGGATTAGGGGGCTCTCTCGGTTTATTGTCTGAATATGGTCGAAATCTGGTACTGGCCAGTTCGATCCTTTCCATTATGCTCAATCCACTACTCTTTAGTCTATTTGAGCGCTATTTGCGTAATACGGAAACAACGAAAGACCAAATTTTAGAAGAGACCGTTGAAGAAAAAAAAACAGATTTCCCTTAACTTATGCAACCAGGCTGTATTAGTGGGTTATGGCCGCGTGGGCAGTTTGCTGGGGACAAGGCTCAATGCTGAAGGGATATCGCTAATAGTGACTGTTCCCAGGGCGTTTATATGAACGCATCCCAACCACTTAACCAAGGGTTCGAGACTGAAAAGTGAGGTGCGGCTCCTCACAGATTTTCGGCATCATTGTGCCCATACGGGATGCACAGTGCTCTCAGAAACTGGAGGATCCACAAAATGAAATATACACCGGTTGGCGTAGATATCGCAAAACATGTGATTCAGCTCCACTTTATCGACGAGCACAATGGTGAGGTAGTTGACAAGCCGCTCCGTCGCCAGGCCTTTTTAGCGTTTTTCAGTAACCGGGCGCCCTGCCTGATAGGGATGGAAGCGTGTGGTGGTTCTCAGCACTGAGCCCATGAACTGGAAAAGCAGGGGCATAAAGTTCGCCTGCTTCAGGCTCGTTTTGTAAAAGTCTTTCTGATAGGTAACAAGAATGATGTGATGGATGCCCGTGCTATATGGCTCGCAGTGCAACAACCCGGCGAGGCAATTGCAGTAAAAACCGAAGAACAGCAGGCAGTACTGGCACTGCACAGAATACGCCGCCAATTAGTAAAATTTAGAACCGCCCAGATTAATGCTCTGCATGGCATGTTGCTGGAATTCGGCGAAACAATAAGTAAGGGTCGGGCTTCACTGGATAAATCTCTGCCATGGGCGCTGGAGCACCTGAAGGCACGACTGACTCCATACCTTATCACTATGCTGGAAGAACAACACCAGCGACCAGGTGACCTGGATGCTCAGATCGAGGGTATTGAAAAACAGCTGTTAGCTATGGCGAAACAGAATGAAACCTGTAAAAGGTTGCTAGAAATCCCCGGCGTGGAGCCGATTATTTGCTACCGCGGCCATGGCCACGATGGGTGAGGCTTCCGCCTTTAAATCAGGACGTGAGTTCGCAGCCTATGTAGGCCTGGTACCGAAACAGACTGGAACGGGGGGAATCCGGTTACTGGGGATAAGCAAACGCGGGGATACCTATCTGTGAATGCTATTTATCCATGGTGCCCGCGCCGCGGCGTTGCTGGCAAGAATCGGAATAAAACGAACCAAGGGGATGCAAAGATGATATCGCGTTATTGTGCGCTCCATACGCCAAAACTTTGGTTCCCTGCTCCGTTGAGTGAACGCCAGCTTACGGCTCTAGTGCGCCGTCTGAATCATTTAGAAGAAATGAAACGGATGGAATGTAATCGAAAAATGGTTGCTGATGAAATAGTCAAACCTTCTCTGACAGAAAGTATTAGCGCATTAGAAAAACAAATAATCAAGATAAAACAGAAGATTAAAAATCATATCAATGAGACGTCTGAGCTAAAAAAGAACAAACAGTTATTGGAAAGTATCCCCGGGATTGGTGAAATATTAAGTGCTACTTTACTGGCGTTTGTTGGTGACATATCAAAATTCACTAGCAGTAAGCAGGTGGTAGCCTATGCAGGACTAAATCCAAAACTTTGCGAATCTGGCCTATTTAAAGGGCGAAGCCGCCTCTCAAAAGTCGGGTGTACAGAACTCAGAAAAGCGCTATACATGCCTGCCCTTACCTCAATCACTCACAATCCAATAATAAAATCTCAATGGGAACGATTGGTAAAACGGAATAAAGGGGGAAAAGTCGGTGTCTGTGCAGCAATGCGAAAATTGCTCCAATTGGCGTTGTCAACGCTACTTTAGATTGACCACTTTTTGCTACTTTAAAATGTCCAGTTTTTGCTAATTTTCCTGTTGGGTTTCTATTCCAGGCGCCTGGATAATATCAGTCGTTTTTATAGGCAACATGCCTGCTTTGCGTTTATTTTTGAGTCGATAGCTTTCTCCTTTAATATTCAATGTGGTTGAATGATGTAAAAGCCTGTCTAAAATCGCAGTTGCTAAAATGTGATCACCGAATACGTCCCCCCAATCAGTAAAACTTTTATTTGATGTGAGAATGATGCTCGCCTTTTCATAACGACGGCTCAGTAACCTGAAAAATAGGCTAGCTTCTTCGCGATTCATCGGTAAATACCCGATTTCATCCAGTATTAATACCCTGGCATAGCACAGTTGCTGAAGTTGGCGTTCCAGACGGTTTTCTTGCTTTGCCTTCATTAAGGTACAGCAGAGTCTATCCAGAGGCATAAACAATACCCGATGCCCAGCTGTAGCTGCCTTGACAGCCAGCGCTATCGCCAAATGCGTTTTCCCTACCCCAGGTGGGCCTAACAAAATGACGTTTTCATGATGTTCGACAAACCTCAGCCCCGCCAGCTCGCGGATAATTTTCCTGTCTATACTTGGTTGGAAAGTAAAGTCAAATTGCTCCAAGGTTTTTATCCACGGCAAACGTGCTTGTTTTAACCGCGATTCCAAGCCTTTTTGGTGACGCCCGTTCCATTCCTGGGCTAATGCCTGCTGGAGAAATTCACGGTAGTTCAGTGCTTTCTTGGTGGCTTCTTCACATAAACTCTCCAACGCATCGCCCAGGTAATCCATTTTTAACCGTATCAACAAGTTTTCCATTTCCATCAGAGTAGCTCCTCATACACACTGAGCGAACGAGACGCTACTCGATTGACCTGTTGCCAAAGGGCTTGATGATGTTCTGGCACCTTTTGCCAGCCCTGCGTTACCTCCTGCAAGAGATGCGTCGCGAGCAGTTGCTCATCGCCGTAAATACGTAGCGTATTATCTAAACCGATACGAATATTAACCGCACGACCACACCAGAATGAAGGCACGCTATAGCGATTACCTCTGACATCGATATAGCTGTCCCATGCCACTTGTCGTAGGTCGAAGTAGCTGGTATCGAAATCAGTCGCAGGGAGTGGCATCAAGGCTATTTTTTCCTCAGCAAAACGATTTTCCGGTGTCTGCTTGAATTGACGAAGATGACGCTGGTCTGCCACTTTCGCCAGCCACATCGCTAGCAGTTGATTAACATGAGCGAAACTCTCAAACTGACGGTAGCGAGTGAAAAAATTGTGTTTAACATAGCCCACCATCCGTTCGGTTTTGCCTTTCGTTTGCGGTCGATAAGGCTTACAGGCGCGAGGGCTAAACCCATAGTGATTAGCCAGTTGCAGGAAGCCCGCATTGAACTCGATGTGGCCATTTTGTCCATGTTTGATAACAGCGGCTTTTTGGTTATCTACCAAGACATTTTTTACGCTGCCACCGAAGTAATTGAAGCTGCGAACCAGCGATTCATACGTGTGCTCAGCATCTTGCTTAGGGGCAGCAAAGACATGAAAGCGACGCGAAAAACCGAGCGTATTAACGGCAAAATTAACCGTACAGGCAGAGCCTGCCACCTCAACGATGATTTCTCCCCAATCGTGTTGAAGTTGATAACCGGGGAGGGTTTCAAAGCGTACCGTGTTTTTCGAGGCCCTGAGCGGACGTTTGGGATGTATATAACGTCGGAGCATCGCACTCCCACCCCGGTAGCCTTTTTCACGGATTTCCTCAAAAATAACCGCCGCATTCCAAACCTGTTCACTCAACCTTGAATCGATGTAGTCTTTAAAGGGCTCGAGTTTAGCAACCTGTTTTTTACCGCGTTTTGCTGTTGGCGGCGCAGGATAGCTAATGTGCCGTCTCACCGTTTTTTCTGAACACCCTATCTGATGGGCAATATCAACAATAAATGCCCCCTGTTGATGGCGTTGTTTTATCATGTAGTGGTCCTCTCTTCTTAGCATGCTTATTTCCCTCATGGCTTTGTCACCACAAAGGAAACTGCATTCTGGCTTGAGTGGACAAATTAAATTAGCAATTTACGGTCTTTTATCATTAGCGCTGACACAACAGACGTGAGGTGTGTTTATTCACATCTGCAAAAGGTTGGAGATAAGGCAGATGAACCATAACAAAGAATGATTGTTCAAACGGATCGCTGATCTGATTTGCCTTATTCAGCACTTTGTCAAGTATCTCGCTGATTTTTGCGGGTACAGAAAGGGGGCGGTAAACACTCTTGCCAATATCAACAGCATGTTGACGTAACCGGCCTTCGTCAGCAGGGTTTGGCAGCAAATTTTCCGACAACGTACTGTGTAAATTGAGCAAGGTATAACGGTTAAAGCGGATAGTCGCTGCATTATCGACTAACAACTCTATAGCTGCTTTGTGATTCAGGATCATCTGCGTTTCAATGGCCGCTTTACCTTGAGAAACCATGCCCTGTTCGATCAATTGTCGGGTATCCAAACGGGAATAGGTATTTCCTTCCAGATGACTCGATGCCCACGACAAATCGATCAATAAGCGGTTCAGGATCTCACGACCATAAGTTCCAGCAGGGAGTTGAGCTTGTCCGGTATCCCCCATTTTTTTAATTGGCGACACAATGGCTCAGACAGATAGCGTGTTTTATTGGGTTGGTAGCTTTCTAGAAAATCGCGCTGATAGCCTACTGGTGTGCGTATGGTGATGGGACGATCAACATAAGCAAGAATATCTATACTGTCTGCAAAAAGCGGAATATGCTGAGGAAAGATATCATCCGTGTTAACTGCATCGGCTGATTTTATCGGAAAATAGCGTCGTGCACGTCCCTCACCAATGGCAATAATTTGTCCGGCTTCAGTCATTTTAGCAAGCCAGCGTTGGGCGGTGCGGCGTCTGATATCAGGATGGCGAGCCAGTACTTCAGCCAGCGTTAGCCCGGTAGATAACTGAATATTTTGCAAAAGATCAGAGATGGATGACATAGTTACCTTTGGCGCGATTTAAGGATATCAGTGGCGCGATTATGGCGCCATTTTTATAATCGCGCCACATAATTGACCCGTATTATTTTGATGTCATGCCTCAGCTGCCGGAAGACTCTACGCCAAGCTGCATGAGCTGTTCTTGCGGACAGAGTATATTTTGTTGCTTCGTAGATCGCATTGATAGCCACACGACAAAATAAAGCGAAGGCATCAGCATCAACATGACTTGCCAAGAAAGATTTGACTGAAACAACCTGTTTATGATCATTGCCTACCCCCCTTTATTTTTTTCTGTATTTCCAGTGCCCGCTGAGTTAGCGCATCCTGGCTTGCTACCCAAGGTAAACGTTGATCTTCAGTCGCATTGTCATACTCTTTATCGAATTTTTGTTCTGCCTGCCGGTGAGTTGAACCACGGTCTTTTTGATCACTGTTTATACCCCCCTTAGCACTATTAATCTCCCTGTCAGCATGGGCAATATGCTGCTTTCCCTCGCGCATCATCGCGTCGACGCTATGGGTGTTATCAGCGCGAATACCGGCAGCGTCAATCCGTGATTGAATGGCTGCATTCCCTTGCTGATGGGCATTTTCTCCAACCGATGCAGCGGGGTTACTCACATCAGACATCCCGTCCCTCAACTGTGCGCGACTGTTGTTAAAGTGACCGTCGACGCGGGCACGTAACTTATCTTCCATAAATTGACCCGCAAGCGCCTCCCGCTCTGCTCTAACCGTGGGGCTGGCGGTATCCGTTAGTATAGCCTCAGCGCGCGCAGGACTGTGTGACTGAACATAATTCACAAATTCCTGCGTATAATTGCTGTGAGTTTGAGCGCGGGTTGTCTGTGCTGCTGAGGCCATTTGGCTGTACTCGTGGTTGCGATTAAGGCCGGTGGTATATTGTTGATACTGGCTATCCGCGACACTCAAGGTGGTACCTAACTGTTCAATCTGAGCGTTTGCCGTATTATCTGCATGACTCCCTGATTGTGAGGTACGGAAACTTTTGAGCGTCTCCCTGCCCTGACGAAAATCATTGGCTTCCTGGCTGGACTGGTCAATCGAATAATCTTGTGAGCGTGTTGCTTTTTCATCAGTACTACGGGTAGATGCATTGCTCGCGGTACCGCTTACGCCGCCACGAAATTCAACTCCAGCAGCAACCCCTGTCGCCAACCCCGCCACTTTTCCAAAAATATGCCTGTCTGAATTGATATCGACACGTCCCATAGCACTGCCTGAAAGCTCAGCCCTGCGGGACATATTATTTAACTCAGTAAAGGCTTGAGATTCGCTAATATTATTTTTCTCTGCATAGCGCTTGGCTGCTGACAGCATCTGATTAACGGCTTGAGTTTCTGATGTCCCTTGAGCACTGTCAATGCCCCGCGTTACCGTCGCGCTATTCCCCGTTTGCTGTGAAAATTGTTTAGCTTGGCTATAAGCGCTGTTACTGGTGTGATTAAATCCCGCCAACGCGCTTTCAGCCTGGATCTGGCTTTCTCGCGCTAACCGTTGTGCCGTGCTGCTTTCTGTGCGGCCAAAGTGAATGTCCATCGGCAGCTTGGATAGGGCGGGAGTGGTGTTGTACACCCTCTGTCCACTCCCCGTTTGCGTCACCAATGCCCCACTGCCTACCTGGGAGGTCATCTGACCCTGCGAAAAGGCGCTGTTGGTATCCCATTTGTGCCCTTGTACATTGTCTGTTTGCAGGTTGTTCAGTGACCAGGTGCCATCCACGGCCTGAGAGGATGATTGGGTTGCTGCACTTTGCATCGCCGAGCCCAAATAACTCCCCGCCTGAGAAACCGCACTCCCCAATCCTTTAACAATACCGTAAGCCAGGAACGGGATAGACAGCGCCAACCAACCGGCGGTGGTGCCAATATCGGAATACTGTTGTTGAACCAGCGAGAGGTTTGAAAGCGTAACAGGTGTCCCTGTAGTACGGGTTTTTAGATAAAAATTCATCGCGTTATTCATAATGGCAAATAACAGCGGCCAACTTTGTAAGTACGCCAGGGTAAACACGTATCCTTTAAGCACCTCCAACGATAATAAGCTAATTAATGCCAACACAATGATAATCGGGAATAAACCCATCAGTACCCCCGTCAGCACCGTTTGCATAATGGGCAACTGCCGCATGGCAATGTTGGCTCCCGTTGCTTGTGACATACGCATTTTTGCATAAGAGGATTCGGTAGCGAGGTTCACCAAACTGGCCGCATCACCACTGCGAGCCGCATAACCGACAATCCCTTTACGCAACGCACTTAAGGTAACATTACGTTTCATCATCACACTGGCGCTTTGGCTGTTACCATAGAAATAACGGTAGCTGTCTCCCATTAATTCACCGAATAAAACGGTGGCGTTCGGACGCCCTCCCAGGATCTGGCGTACATAATAATTCCAGGTTTTCCCACCGGGGGTAGTATCTCGCCCCAAGGCATTTTGTAGCTGTGCCGCCGCCCATTGGCACGTTTGGAATTGACCATTGTCATCAAATAGGCCGCGCAAAGGGCTCGGTCTACTGAAAATCAAACGGTAGGGATCTTCACTGTTCATTAAATCATCCAGGCTGTATTTGTGGTTCAACAACATGTCACCGACCACACAATTTTGCACATAATCTGAGAACAATCCTGAAATTTGCGGGTGGGTTGACATAAAGTCAGTACTTTTCCCCATCAGATCAGCACCAAACAACATGCCGGTTTTACTGTAGGTCAACGCATCCGGTTGATGGAACACCGTTTCGTACCCTTCAACCAAAGCATGACCCACTGTTGTGATCAATGAGGCAGGCAACACCAATCCGACCGGCACATTATCGACCTGATAGACCGTCATCGGGTGCGAGCTATCGATAATCTGTACCGGTAGTCTGATAGCAATCAGCACACCCGACACCAGCGTATAAATGCCTGCCCATTTGAGCAGCGTCATCATATCGTGCCCTTTAATGTAAGCCATTGCTGCCACTACAACCGATAAAATCGTCGCCATACTCAGCAGGGCTTGCCAGTTACTTGATGTGGTAAACGCGGCTATCGCATTGAGAGAATCACGAAACCAGGCACCCCCGGTGAGGGTATAAATGACATTCATGTTAGTGGCCTCCGAACCGGTAGTTACTCTGGTAACGATTAAGTAAACGGCTAGAAACCTGCTGACGCATATAACTCATTTGACGATCAACCACCATCAAGGCATCCTGCTGGATCTGTACCCGAGATTGGAGCCGCGCCATATTCTGGCTGGCCTGGTGTAAGCTGGCTTGCAGTTGCTCTACCGCCGGCGCGGGGTAGTGATTGCTTCCCAACATCACCCGTGCCTGTTGTATCAACTCCTGCATGTACTGCATCAAAATGTCATAACCGATGTAGTCTGAAAGCTGATACAACAACGCATTGGCAACGCCCAGGGATTGCGGATCAACCAGGTATTTCAGTACGGGTACGGCGGTGGAAGCAATGAAACCTTTTTCCTGTGGCGTCAGTGGGGTATCGGTGATGGCTTTATTCTGAATGCTACTTAACAGCTTTTTAACCTGCCCATTCATCGCCTGGTGTGGGCTGATCGAGACAGGGGTTAAGGTAGGGTTTAAGCAGGCATCGAGGGTGTCGCAAGTATAAATTTTTGCGCTACCGCCATTCATCATCGCTTTGATAATATCTTCGTTGGTGGTTAACGGCACCAGCGTTTTTATTTTCCCCTGACTGTCGAAAACCAGCGTACCCGTCAAGCTCATGGCAAATTCTTTCAATTCTTTGTTATTGTCGAACAGGCGGTTTTTACTTAACGACTGCCACATCAGATTTTTATTTTTCAATACCTGATCTTTCATCGAAGCACCCGCTTTATCGGTCACGCGGTTATAACTGCCGCCCAGTGTGCAACCTTGACGCGAAGCCGCCCAGTCAGCAAAAAGATGGCTCTCACCCGCGATGTCTTGGCAAACCTTTTGTTGTGATACCGCCGTGCGTGGCCATAGTCCACCGACAATCCCTTGCGCCGCCTGACAACTGGACATATTAGTATTGTTCACCTCTGAGGCGAGTTTCTGCAAAAAGTCCTTGGCCTGCTTCATTTCTGGCACCGTGGTTTGCAACGCCAGATCAAAAAAGTAACCGGCCGCATTACCCATGATTTGTTTGACAAAGCGTTGTAACTGTTCCCCATTGATATGGGAAAACGCGCCAAGATACGCATCGATGCCCCCGCATCCGGCGTTGAGCGCAGGCACAGTAATAGAAACCATTTGCACCTGTTTAACGGCAGTGCGCATGTAAAGAGAACCGCCGCTAGCATAACCCGCCGCCTGTCCTTGCCATACTTGCGGCATCGAGGTGTTGCTGGCAAAGCCCAGTTGGTCAAAAAACGCATTCAAGTCACCATTAACATCCGCGTGCACGGCACAGCGGGTAGCCACAACCCATAAGGTTAGCCCTATCAATACCTGTTTTAATGATTTCATTATTTCATGCCTTTATTTAACGCCATCTGAAAAACGTCATCCAGACGGGCAACCAGCCCTGGCCTATCTACCGCCCCTTGCATTAAAGGAAAGGTTTCCATCGTATTCACGTTCACTAAAAAGGTGGTGGGTGTCGCAATCGGCATGCCCTGTTGAAAAAATTCAGCCATCACCGCGGGCGGGACGGGCAAAGCATGGGGATAAGCCGCATCACCTTGTCCATCTAAACTGTACGGAAAAACAGATAAGCCGGATTCGGCTGAAAACTGTCGAAGCATCGGATCAAAATGCTGGCAATACACGCAAGCTGACTGCATAAATAGCACCAGCTTCCAGTGATTCAGGTTAACCTGGCGACCGTTCGATAAACGGAACCAACGGGCTACCACAGGTTTATCTTTCTCTCGAGCCGCCTGCATTTTTAGCGCATCCAGCGCTGCAATGTCATCCCACGTCGACGCATGAACCCCGCCGGTTAACAACAAAGCCAGCATCAAGAAACATTTCATTAGCATCCCTTCCTTAAAAATGGGGTTTAAAACCCGTGGCAACCGCCAGAAATTGCCGCGCCAGCGCATCTTGCGTCATAAAACCATACGCCAGAGGCTGATAACGTTGATCTTTAGGATCGACTAAAAATAGGGCAGGGAAATGGGCGATCCCCATACGCCGACTGTGACCCCTATCCAAACGGCTACGCGGCAAGGCAGGGTTAATCACACCATCTACCGAGACGGGAACGACGGCCAGTCGATTTTCCTGCACAAAATTTTTTATCACCCTGGCCATTTGACCATCGAGCGCTTGCTTGCCTCGGTAAAAGAAAAACACACCATAACGTGAAGCCAATGTTGAGATAGCTGCTTTTTCTTTTTCACGATCACGGGCTAACTGGGTTTTCACTGTGCCGTTGTAGTGACTGTATTGCAGGTTGTAATCCAGATCGGGGTATTTCAACATCGCTTGTTTCGCCATTTGACTGAACTCACCGGCTTTCGCTGTCCAAAAATTCTGCCATGTCATGTAATGCCTAAAATTCTCCGGCGTCGGGTATAAAATCGCCGTATCCAACGCGACTTGGGTGGCTTGCTGTAACCGCTTTTTTTGCTGAGAGGGTGTCAACAGGGGGCGATTCGACTCAAATTCAACCTCATTGTCCTGTGCTTCGTTATACCAGTGCCATCCTTGCGGGGTATGCCTATCAAAATGTTGAATTTCAGCGATCTGTGCCAATAGAGGATAACTTAGCGTGCTCAGTACTAATGACAGAATTAATGTTTGACAGCGCATCATTTTCCTCCCGTGCTACGGCGATTAATCTGATGCTGCATGTGTTGTTGAACCCGTTGCATAAGCGGGTTATCTTCGGGAATGTTTGAACCTTTTTGCAGATCCGCATAGAAATGACTGAAATCCAGATTATCAAAACGAATACGTTGTAATTCATTGGCACTAATACCGCGGCAATCTGGCGATTTAGCCTCACCAAATCCGATACCTAACTGCCATTGGCGGCCTTGCTGCTGAACAATTTGCGCTAATGTAGAGTCAAACAGGCAGTAGCTGCGTTTTTTTTCCAGGCATACGCCAAGGACTTTTTTACTGCAATATTCACCCACATCCACAGTGAGCCTACGTGCTTTAGCCTGGCCTAATGCTTTTTCTTCACTGCTGCAATGCGCTAAACCGAGATCATTGCCCCAACCCGTATCCTGACAACAGTTGTTAAAACCCACCGCAAACTTCTTGCACGATTGCGGCCTACCGGTAAACGCCTTGATATCTGTACTGTTTGAGGTGGCGACATCTTTGCCTGCCGCCGCCACCGCCGCTAATTCTGCAACCGCTTGCTGAAACAGCGTATTTTTAGCTGCCGCGGATTGAGCACAACGGCCATCCTGACAAAAAAATTGGCCGCCACATAACATGCCTGTCCGCGCGGTTTTATGCTCACAAGAATAAGTCAGGTTTTCGTGCAGACAAAAGCCGTCAAGACGGTAGTCACATTGGCGCGTAGCAAGCGTGCAGGCAGAATTGTTAACATACTCGGCGCACGTCCCGTGCGTCGCAGCTTGAGTGATATAGCTATCGCGATAAGCCCAGCAGTCGCTGGAAAGGGTATAAGCCTTGCCTTCCCTGTGCAGCGTGCGATCACCCCCCTTCTCGATACACTCGGTTTTGCTTAACGCCCCCTCCAACTTGCTGAAGGGGCAGTGTTCTGACCAGGCAATACGGGGAGTAAAAACAGGATGATCCGCTTTAATGGTGAGCGTTATGGTGACGGGTAGAGGGATCGTAAACAAAAACATATCATTATAGCGGTACTGTGAGTGTACTATTTCAAATGGCTTTCCCGCCTGCAATTTTGTCACCGTTGGCCAAAATGGTTCGTTAGCACTACCCCAGGTTCGGTAAATAAAGGAGGTTCCCAACAGCTTTATTGTCAGTACAAAATTGCTAGCCCAATTTTCATAGCGGTACCTCGCTTCGATGATGTCTCCTGTCACATCAGGTGTGATCACAGCGTGAACCTTTCTATTTTTAGGGTAAAAAGGGAGGTTTTCAAGGTTGTAAGAGCGCGTAACCACCTTAACACGGTTTGTCCACTCCCCGGTGATGGTAGCTTTCCGGCTACAGGCCTGCTCAACCCGTGTATCTCTGCTACAAACATGCTGGGTGAATTCGGTGTGAGAAACGCTTTGCATCTGACAACCGTCAAAACGCCCGTCTGTCACTTGCTCAGCGGTATTTTGTGCCGCTTTGCCCGCAGAGATAAAAGGCGCCTCCATTGAGAGCTTTTCTTTTGGATTATTGAGCAAAGAAGCGGTAATTGCTTTGCCAACATCCGATCCCGTTAACGCGGCATTACCTTGTAAGGCGAGATCCGCACCTGGTGACGTCACACCGCCGTAATGGTTTTTTTCCGGTGCCTCTGGGGTGTAATAAGGTAACACCGCATTGGGCTTAAACGCTTGCATGGCAGCGGTACCTTGATTTTGTACCTGACGAGCATAATCTGCCCCCTGGTTATACTGATCATTGGCTTGACTAGTAAAGGAAAACACCCAGCAAATCATCGTGATCCCCCTATGCCATGCTGTTCTGCCGCTTTTTTTCATCGATCAACCGCCGTTTTTAACAAAGCCTGTGCGGTTTGGGCGCATTGATTCGATTCAGCCACCTTTTTCAGCGCCGCGGTTAGGCGAATATTGCCTGACACACGATCAAAATGTGCCTTACAGGTGACAACCAGTGTCGGTACGGCGGTGATACCGTAGGTGCGAAATGACATCGGATCGATTGGACTGACTAGCAATAAAATTAACATATTATGTACTAAACGAGTTGCTTAATGATATTATCCGATAATGACTACATTTGGCATGAGAAAATCTCCACAAATAATAACGATAAATGGAGCCCTGCTACTTTACCGGGAGGATAATGCTTACATTGAGGTATGATGGTGGACAGGTTTGTTTTAGACGTGATTAATGCTCCTTAGTGAAACGATGTTTTGTTATGAAATAGTGATGTAGGCTTGGTTAATCCAGGGGAATCGCATCAAAATTGTAATTTATTGATTATTATAATAATTTCCATATCCTTAGGAAGCGTAAAATAAAAATAACTGTTTGATTTTGCAAATGTTATTAATTTTGATGTGATTGCCCTGTGGTTACTCATTGAACCTTTGCAGGTTGGCGGGCTTATCGATTAAACTAGAGCAAACACATAAGGGGAACGTCTCAATGAACCAAGCTACATTTGTTGATACCCATAAAATTTTTAAAAAACTTGAAAAAACGGGGATTTCGACTAATCAGGCTGAGGCTTTTTCAGAAATCTTTCGTGAGTCGCACGAGGCTGTTGATGTCGCTACCCGACGTGACCTTGAAGACGTGCGTAAAGAGCTGTCTGGTGATATTGCCGAAGTCAAGCGTGATATTATTGATGTACGCAAGGATATGGAATTTCGCTTCGAGAAAACCGATGCCCAGATAGCCGATGTCCGTAAAGATATGAAGGCACGTTTCGAGAAAACCGATGCCCAGATAGCCGATGTCCGTAAAGATATGGAGGCACGTTTCGAGAAAACCGATGCCCAAATAGCCGATGTCCGTAAAGATATGGCAGCACGTTTCGAGAAAACTGATGCCCAGATAGCCGATGTCCGCAAAGATTTCATGACTGAAATGTCCCTGATGCGTAAGGATATCGAAAAGAGTGGCATGCAAACAACCATCAAGCTCGGTGGTATGTTAGTGGTTGCTGTTGGTGTGATTCTTACCGTCCTTAAAATGCCCTTTTGATCCTATGTGGGTCGTTAGCTTAGTTGGTAGAGCAAGTGCACTCATCCTTTGGTCGCAGGTTTGAACCTCGCACGCCCCACCCTCTTTCGATTTTAGAATAGCGTTCTGGTTTTATCCCATAGCCGACTCGATATTTCTCATGCATACGTTAGCGTATCTGCTCGTACTGAAAAGTCATACCGTCCCCGCAAAGCGGGGAGCTTGACGGTTTTGAGCAGCCCCTAGGGCTGCCATTCATGAACGTTTGGTATTAAATTTTAAAAATCACCTCTCTCATCAGCCCCTTTTGTATCGAGTTGCTCTTGATTCCGGATGTATTCTTTTATTTTCGCTTCTTCAAAACCAACTGTGGAAACCGCATAACCACGAGCCCAGAAACGCTCTCCATTGAAATTCCTTTTTCTTCCACCAAATTGCCTTGCTACCGCAATTGCACTCTTGCCCTTTATATACCCGATAACCTCTGCTACTGAATACTTTGGCGGAATCGCAATCAGCATGTGGACATGATCCTGCACCATGTGTCCTTCCAGTATCCTGCAACTTCTGTGCTTCCCTAAATCATGGAATAACGGCTCAAGAAATTGCCGTATCTTACCGTATAACATTTTCTTCCTGTACTTCCGTACAAAAATAAGATGGTATTTGCAGTCCCATTTTGAGTGACTTAAACTCTCGTACGATGATGTTGTCATTTCATTTCTCCTGTGTAACCGTCAAGCTCACAGGCTTATTTTGACAACATCATCACTAAATCTAAAGGCCTAGCCTTGAGCGTCTCACTGGTCAAACCAGTGGCTTACCTATCTAAAGTTACCGATAATTATGGTGTCATTCGAGCAACTATTATGGTGTGAATAGACGATCATATTCATCGATAGTTTTTTCTATCTTCTCGATCCTGGAATTCAGGTATTAAAAAAGCCGACCGAAGCCAGCTTTTTGAAAGTGAATTGCCTTTTAAACCATAAGCATGTTGCCGAATAATAAAAGTATATTTTTTAACCTATTCTGCTTATACTGATCATTGGCTTGACTACTGACAGCAAATACCCAGCAAATCATCCTGATCCCCCTATACCACCTTGTTCTGCCGCTTTTTTTCATCGATCAGCCGCCGTTTTTAACAAACCTCAGCATCTGTATTAGAAATCAAGAGAATTAAGCAAGATTTTCAACCCAAGGCGATTTTCGTTTATAAACGCTACTCACGATAGCGACCAATTTATGCATAACGGCAACAATAGCCACTTTACCGCACTTTCCCTTGGCACGAAGCCGATGGTAAAAGTCAGCCAGGGGTTTATTCCAGCTTTTATCGTTAATTTACTCGGCGGCATCGTCGCTTACTGCCTTACTCCATCCAAACCTAAATTGGCGCTGCATTCTTCAAATATCGTCACATTATAAAATAATCGGCTTATCCCGAACTTGTATATTGAAATTGCCTGTTAATTTTGATCAACTTAATAGGTGGATAGAGGGGTCGTTCTCCGAACAGGGTGATTAAGCAGCGTACCTCAGTCATGACCCTCTATCCTATTTTGAATAAGCCGGTTCCGAACAGATGTCATGAGGGTTTAAGACGCCTCGAATTACAAGTAGGGAAGAAGCCTATTATTTTTTTCAATTTGATTATACAAAAGGAAAGACCAACATGGGAGACTATATTGGTATTGATGTTGGAAAAGTAACGCTTGATGTGTGCTTTTCAGATAAAGTCACTCCCCTTTCAAACTCGCCTTCATTAATAAAAAAAGGGGTGCAAGAAATCAAAAAAAACAGGGATGTTGAACTCGTGTCAACAGCAATCGAATTTTGACCCACTAACAGGGTAAAAACGGCAATATAAAATTGACCCACTCTGAGTGTTTTTCATTCAAAAATTAGCCTTTTTCTAGATCGGTTATAGGAACAATTCCTGCTGTTTTTTTTCCCTTTAATCGGTAACTGTTACCGCTGATTTGGACGATGTGCGCATGATGCAGTAACCTGTCCAGTAAAGCAGCAGTTAAGGTTTGATCATCTGCAAAGGCTGTTGCCCACTGTGAAAAAGGCAAATTACTGGTCACCATCACGCTCCCTTGTTCATAGCGTTTGGCTATAACGTTGAAAAATAGATTAGCCTCTGCCCGTCCAAATGGGAGATAACCAATTTCATCAATCACGAGCAGCTTTGGCGACAAAATACTCCGTTTCAGGTAAGCCTCCAGCCGTTCCTGTTTCTTTGCTATGCCCAGTTGTAGCATTAACTCTGCTGCGCTGATAAAGCGGACTTTGGTACCCCGCGTAATGGCTTGGTAAGCCAGACTGATGGCGAGATGACTTTTACCGACGCCACTGGGTTCCAGAAGCACAATATTTTCAGCCCGTTCGATAAAAGCCAAACTGGTGAGTTCTTGAAGCTGTTTACGCGGGACCCCCGTGGCGAAGCGGAAATCATAGTCATCAAAATGCTTAATCGCGGGAAGCCCCGCCATTTGCAGTAGCATGTCTCGTGTACGCTGCCTTCTCGCGTTAACTTCAAGCTGCAAAATATCCTCCAGGAATGCGGCGAATGACATTTCCTGACCAGCAGCTCGGTCAGCGATAGCAGACCACTCACGAGCAATAGCCGGCAATTTGAGTGTGTCACAAGCCTGCCCAATACGCTCCATCTGTAAGTTCATGATGCGACTCCGAGTAATTGGTCGTAGACCGATAAGGGATGCTGCAAACTTTCTGTCGGTATGACCTGGTGTCGTGTTAATGCAGGTAACAGGCTGTCTGTAGGAGACTTAACCGGCAGTGGCTGTAAACGTTGGCGTTCTTCCTTCACCAAAGGCATCGCGTTCAATCATGAGGCATTTGGCGTTATCGAACAGGATTTGCTGTGGTACACCACCAAAATAATCCAGCGCCGCTTCAATGCCCCGTAACCAATCTTCTTGTCGCTCATATTGGCTAAACAGAACATACGTTGCCCTGCTATATCCCAGGGTCGCGACAAACGCTTTGAGCTTCTTTTTTCCCCGTCGAAGGGTAGTAAAATCTACCTGCAACTGTTTGCCGGCGGGGGGTTCAAAGCGTTGTACCGGTTCATCCGTTTTGGTTTTAAACTGCCGGATATAATTCCTCAGGATACCTTCTTTTCCCTCATAACCTCGCGCTTGAAGTTCGCGAAATAACACAGTAGCGGGGATCCAGTAAGGTTTGGCTGCTTCAATCCGTTCGAGTAAATAAAACTTAAAGGGGTCCAGTTTTGACAACTGTGCCTCACGCCGGCTGTAACGCGGTGTTTTGGCGATGTTCCGTAAATAACGGCGTACCGTATTACGTGATAGCTGAAGCTGTTTAGCGATGGCTCGAATACCCATCCCTTGCCGATGTAACACGTGAATTTCCACTAGTAACTCCTGAGTCAGCATTTTATTTACACCGCCAATTTCTATGTCAAAAAGGCGACTATTTTTCCTCAGGTGGGTCAATTTTCAATTGTCGTTAGTCGGTCAGTTTTACATTGCTGGTGACACTCGTTCTTTGTGAAGCCACCGGGGGGTATGAACGACCCCTTGTCAAAGCACTGCGCGCCCAACAGGTACCCGTATTGGTTGAGCATGCCAATAAGATTCGCGCTTTTGCTAAAAGTATCTACACGCAGACGTTTGCCCTCTTTTGACGCCGTCACGCGAGCCGGTACCGCAGTAAGCGCAAACTTGCGGCTCATTATCCCTTGTTGGTCAAAGTAAATACGGGTATCGAGAGTCCGAGTGCTTGCACGAATCTCTCCCTTCACCAAGATCACTTTACTCACTGAGGTGGCGGGTTTTTGCTGCTTCAGCCAAGCCATTTGGCGCGGATCGTCCGCGTCAATAAAATAAAGCGTTTGCATAAAGGGCACGAATTCCAGCGGGTTATGCCGCTCACCTTTATGGGCAAAAATGCAACCTTGATGGTCAGCCATATCCTGGCTGACAACAAAAGAGGGATCGACATAATGCGTGCTGTTTTCTTGCGCTACTGTCAGCCCCGTTACCGGTGCAGGCCGCAGGCTATTTTCAATCACGCGCTGTTTAAAGGCCGCCTGCTGTTTGGCCAATTCACCACGCTGCTCCATGTCGTGCAGGCGGTTATAAATGGTCATCAGCATGTCAGGCTCCGCTATCGGATATAAATCCCCCCATGTCCCCAAATCAACCGCCTGGGCGAGGGGCGAACAAACCAGTGTGATCATAACCAGCCATAACGGCTTCATTCGTCACGACCCGTCCGCATACGGCGAGCAATGTCTTGTTGAACCGCTGCGGTAATATCACGCGCACCACTGACCACAGAAGGCGCTACCAGAATGATCGCTCGCTGTGTTTTTCGATATTCAGCCAGGCTGCTGTCCAGTGCTCGATTGAAACGATTCGCCAATTGCTCCGTTTGCGCCGGTGACAAGCGCGTTTTAGCGCTTTGATCCATAAAGCTATCCACGGTCTCCTTCATATCAAAGGTCACAATGACCGGCGATTGCCACTGAATCAGCAACAGCGCAACAGCCGCATTCAGTACCATCATGCAGGCAATCACGATAACCACCGGCTTGACACAACGACGACGACGTTTGCTCCACTTTTTATCTACTTTTTTAGGGAGCATCATTTCAATTGGGGTTACGCTATTGTTGACCATAATTCCAGCGCCTCCATTTCCTCAGGGAAGTTACGTTGTGCCAAGGCATAAACTGCGGTGTGGATATCTACCCCTTTGCGGCGTTGATCACGGATAAATTCAAAATCACGCCCATTCGAGCTGAACATAGCGCGACTGAGGGGATCGACAAACAATCGATGGAATGAACGACTATCATTAATGCGCAGCATAAAAGCGCTAAACCATTGGTCTTTTGCATCACCAAATCGACTGATAACTAAACGTTCCAGTTCACTGAACTGATCCGGGTGGCTTTGGTTATAGGCTTTGAATTCGGCCGCATCTTGTTTCAGCACTAACTTAAAAGCAGAATTCCCCCACGCGGCTTTAGCCGCCGTCGACGCATCATCGGCATCGAAATCCTTGATGTTCTGACTGATAGTAATAAATGAACCCAGATGGCGACGCACGGTACGGTAGCCCGTTTCGATAAAGGCGCCGACTTTGGCATTTTTGAAGTTCAGCAGTTTCCACCCTTCATCAATGGTGCAACATTTTTTCTGATCACGCGGGCTGTGATACATTTTGTCTTCAATATAAATGATCAGCGAAAACATCACCGCCGCCAGCAACGCCGGTTTATCCTGCAAACCGCCCAACTCCAGCACCACCATCCTGGCATCACCGCTCAGAGAAGGCTGATCACTGTTAAAATAATCACCGTAAATACCCTGTGCGCTGTACTTTTCTAACAATTCGATAATTTCGTCCATACGCCCGGTAATACGCTCGGCATTGACGTAATGGGGCGCATTGCGGGCGGTTTTCAGGTAATCGACCACATCATCAATACGGGCAGTTTGTTGCTTACTGTTCCAGGCGCTCATCACGGCTTTTAGCAATAAATCTTCATGTACTTCATCCAGCGTGCCATTCGGACTGGCTAACACCGCCAATTGATCACGAATACGTTCACCAGACTCACTGATATTGCTGATATTGGCAAAGGGGTTAAATTTAAGGGATTGCCCATCCAGGTACACACCACCGACATTTTCGCAAAATGATTTGTAACCGTCCCCCATATCAAATACCCATACGATGCCACCGGAATCCAGTACGCTGCGTAAAATAGGCTGCACCAGACCGGTTTTGCCTGCCCCGGAGGTTCCCGTTACCGCCATGTTGTAATTGGTGTTTCCGAGTCTTTCACCGTAGATATCGAGGAAAGCCAGTTGATTGCGATAAGACGGTGCCAGCAGGCCACGAAAGCACAAACGGTTATCCGCCACGATGGGCAAAAGATTGACCACCTGGGTACTTTCAGCGCGGCAGGTGGCGCCGCTGGCTTTAATGTCTTGCCATAGCCCTTCTCCAGCGACAAAAGGGAACATCGCCAGGTAATTACGCATCTGCATATAACGCGGCGAATACAGACGTAAACCATTTTTTTTAAACGTATTAATGACTTGTTGTTCACACACCAAGGCGGCTTCATCCTCATCGGGGCAGAAGGTCGTGATATTGAAAAAATACCGTACTACGCAGGATTGATTACTGTTCAATCGCTCACGCAACGCTCCCCACTCTTTGGCTTGCCTGCCTACACTGGGAAATAATTTGGCATAGGGGGAATTCGCCTTTTTATCCAGATCGATAAATTTACGCGTGGCTTCATTTTGCGTGTTAACCTGATCTTCTGCTTCCAGGATAAAGGTCATGACGAAGGGACTGGCAATACTCAAGTCAGGGCTGAGCAAATTGCTGATATTGTCGCCGCCTTGCCACAGGAAAAATAAATCAGGGTTGCTCTCCAGCATGAAATTCATGACCCGTGCACAAGATTTTCTCCCTGTGGGTTTATTCAGGGTCAATGACAGATGATCCGGCTTGACGACGATATCGAGACTGCTGTCTACACACTGGCGATTAAGATCATCATAAGTGCTGACATTGATCGGATCCGTGTAAAGCGCATCGGGACGATGATTGACCATCTGGCTAATAATGTTGACAAAATCAGTCTGTGATACGGATTGCGTGCCAATCTTGGCTGAATCCAACGAGGCCCGGATCACTTTCAGCAAGTGGGTCAACGCCATGAGGGTGGCACTGTCTCGTTTTTTCGTTTTTTGGCAATAAGAGAGGTAAAGGCGGTAATCCCGCAGCGTCAGCGGTAAGTGGGTGGGGCTGTTAAAGTGCTGCTGGGCGGCACGGTGATAAAATGCTTGAGTAATACGGTTAAAATGTTCCGCTTGCGTGCCTTGCCAACGGAAATCAGCAATACCGGCGTCAATTTGCTCACCAATGACCTTGCTGGAGACGAAATGGAAGGCAATAGGTGTATGACGCGGTAACTTGCTTTTGACCAAGTCATCCAATACCTGAATGATGTGTTCATTGGCCCCCATCAGCGGCACCGCTTGCAGCATAAAACCGATAGAGGCGTTATTCATATACAAGCCACTCTCCGCGTCGTAGTCACGGTAAGGCAGCAGGCTGCTTAGCTGTGGGTAGTTCATTTCACCTAGGGTTTTATTGGCCTGTGTTGCCCCGTCCGGCGTGTTAAACGCCTGTATCAAACGATTCGCCGCATCAAGTAAACGTTCCATCCTCTTCCCCCTTAATCCATTGCCTGTGGTAACTGCCAGTGAGCAGAGCCGACGACAAACGAAATCTTGCCCGGTTGGTGCAATGCTCCCTCTGCGTCGATCCACGGGGCAATCCAGAGGTGCGCTATCTTCTCTGTGGTACGTTGGGCACGCATTTTTTTCTTGAGATGACAGCGATGTGCTGGACACTGTGGTGCGGCTAAAAGGGGGGAGGCTGTTATTGGAGGTAATACCGTAGCGGTTAACATCTCCGTTTGTTGACGCGATGGTAATACAGCAGGTGCCGCATCAGAAGCCGATGGTGACAGGTTAACCAGGCCAGGCAGGCTGGCCACCGCTTGTTTTCCCTTGCTGGTTTTTTCCTGCTGACGTGCTTTTTGATTGGCTTGCTCCATCGTCATACAACGATCGCGCGTGGTGGCATCACACTCAAAATCACCACTGACCCCCGCACAGCCTGTCAGTAGCAAAATACTGCCCCCCACAGCGAGTAAAAAAAAATGCTTCATGCGTGCTCCTTATTGCCCTGCCGGCGGAATTAAATCGCCCACTTTTAATGTATTTAGTGTAGTGGTCAAGTAAAATCGGACACTTTTTTAAGACACCTTGATTAATGGTATTCGCTCAAACTCCATGGGAGAAAGATATCCCAGTACACTGTGGGGACGTTTACTATTGTAATAAGCCAAATAGTCCAACACACTTAGGTTGGCATCATGGTGCCCCTTCAGCACTTCGTAGTGCAAATATTCATATTTCAGACTGCGGAAGAAGCGCTCTGTGGGGGCATTATCCCAGCACTGGCCTTTTCTACTGTGGCTTGCCTGCATGCCCCTAACCGACAGATGCTGCCCGTATTCACGACAGGTGTACTGACTGCCTCTATCTGAGTGGTGAATTAGCCCCTTATTGGGTTTTCTACGCCAATACGCCATTTGTAGAGCCGCTAAACAGAGCTCAGTCCGCATATGCGCTGCCAGGGTCCAGCCAACTATTTGGCGTGAGTATAAATCCATTACGATAGCGAGATACTGCCAACCCTGATAGGTACGGATGTAGGTGATATCAGTTGTCCACACCTTATTGGGTGTGTTCACGGTAAATTGCCGATCCAGCAGATTGGGGGCAATCGTGTGGTTATGCTGACTGTCTGTTGTCACCCGGTAACGCTTCGGATAACGGGCGATTAATGATAGCGAAGCCATTAAACGACGTGTTTTAAAGCGACCGACCTGAAAGCCTGCCAGATTTAATTTCAGTTTCAACCTGCGTGAACCCAGTGTTTGTTTATGCTCATTAAATATTCTAACCGTCGTCCGCTCCAATGCCATCATGGCTGGAGAGGTTACCTGAGGGGACTTTCTTTTCCATTCATAAAAAGCACTGCGACTGACCTTCATCACACGACATAACAAGCGCACTGGATAGGTCTTCTTTTGCTCACGAATAAACTGAAATCTTATCCGTTTTCTTTCGCAAAGAAGACCGCCGCTTTTTTTAAAATTTCACGCTCCATCAATAAGTTATTGCGCTCTTTGCGCAGGCGAATTAATTCTTCACGCTCGGCCAGACTCAGACTCGCTTGCTCAGAGCCTGCGCGGGATAGGGTTCCCTTTTCAGCTTTGACCCAGCGTCTTATCGCACTTAACGAAACACCCAAACTGGCTGCCGCCTGTTGGCAGGTATATTCTTTTTCCATGACTAAATTTGCGGCGTCTTGTTTAAAATCCAGACTGTATTTCGCTTGCTTAATTTTATTGTTCATTTTTTTCTCCTAGAGACATTTTACTCGCGGTCTTTAGAAGTGTCCGGAAACAGTAGACCATTACATTATGTCTATCTGCTCAGTCTGCTCCGGCGCAGAAACATGGGGGCAAATCATTACCTGGTCAGAGACGCACCAGGCTTGGCTAAACAATTATGTTGATATGTCACAGGGTATCCCGAGTTATAGCACCATTCGCCGTCTCTTTATGCTAATAAAACCTGCTGACTTTCAGTTATTGCTGCGAGGCATCGTAGACAGTCATCACCCCGTCAGGAAACCTGAAGATCACGTCGCTATCGATGGAAAAACTCTTCGAGGCAGTCATTGTCATGCCAAAATCGTCACTGCGATGCAGATGGTGAGTGCTTTTAGCGTCGAAAATCGTCTGACGCTAGGTGAAGTAAAAACCAACAGCAAATCCAATGAAATCACAGCTATTCCTGTACTGCTTGCGCTATTGGAGTTAGAAGGAGCGACCGTGTCAATCGATGCTATCGGATGCAATGACACCGTTATTAACGCCATTCTGGCACAGGATGCGCATTATATTGTCGGTCTAAAAAGAAATCAGCCTTCGCTGTATCAAGCCGTGCTCAACTATGCCAGTGAAAAGGGAAATAAAATTAACAACCTTGTCTCGGACAGTTTCGATGACGGGCATGGCCGGTGTATCAGGCGACGGTATTTCACCTTTGCCCTACCAGATAGCATTTGTGCCAAGGGACCCGCTAAACTGAAAACTTGTGTGGCCGTTGAAAGCATCGTTTCACAGCAGCACAGCCCTAAGGTAAACGCCAACTGGCGTTATTACATTACCGATCATGATGCAAGCCACCCAGGGTTGCCGGGTTATGTCCGTAAACATTGGGAGATTGAAAGTTACCACTGGCTACTAGATGTCCATCTCAATGACGATAACGACAAAAAATACGAAGAGAACTCGGCGGAGAATTTTGCCAGGATGAGGCGCTTTCTTCTGAACCTGGTGAATTCTAAGCCCCAAAAAGGAAAAAAGGAAAGCGTCAGAACCAGGCTGAAGAGGATTAGCTGGGACAGAGAGGCGCTTGTCGAATTACTTTTTGGTTAAATAGTGTTGTTTTTCGTTCAATAATCGGCGCAGCTGGGATTTTTGGTGCCCGAAAAAGGGGCTGTATTACTTGTACAGACGACTAAAACCAACTTATCTAAGCTGTTTATCCATTCACTCCTCAATGCCTCTTTTTGTCTTACTTTATCGGCAGGCTATTAACTGAACAAAAAACATTCATGAAAACGCCCTGATCCTGCCCCCACTTGCAAAAAATAACCAATAAACCTTAATATCAACACTATTAATGCTTAGCAAACCTCTGCATACACTCATCCGACACATTACTAGGCGTTATTGATTGAGTGCATTAGCACAATAATGAGAATGAAAAAGGGGTTTTTAAGTGATAAAAAATGAAAGGCTTGCCTAGACAAGCTTATAACATAACAGCAGCAGCTTAAATAACTTATACCCGATTTGTATTTACAATACAAGCGGGAAACGAGCCTACCTCCGATCTTTTCATGGCGGCCACTTAAGCTTGTTTGATTTCCCGATGATAAACTTCAACAGACCAACGGGCCTCGGTGACAGCACTCATCTGTCCCCGGGAGGGGGTTCTCTTTGTTCGTTGTAACATAATCAATGCGACCGTGTTTGGCCACAAACTTGAAGACGGTTACCCCAGCCATAGCTCCGCAGGTACACTGAAAGCGCTTCTTCTGGAATACCGAGTGAGGCTAATGTTACGTTACAATTGACAATCCGGTTCTTTCTCAGCGTGGTGATCCAAATCCAGTTATGGAACAAATGGCCTTGAGATTACTCAAACTGGAATACCAGGCATCCATTACCACCGCTTCAGGCTCTACACTAAAAACGCCCTTGTCTTTTGAACAGAAACAAGAAAACAAGATTATTTCGAGTATTCGTATGACCGTTGAATACGCCATCACAGGAATCAAGCGACTCGGGTGTATGACTCAATCTTTACGTAATCGCCGACCTTTTATTGACGAGACTTTCATCCTTCCCAGCACTGGCATCTGGAATTTCCATCTCAGAATGGCTTGAAATTCAGTTCATTACCAAAACAGACCGCTTATTTTACTATTAAGCAACAAGTTTTTTATTGCATAGTGAAAAAATAGGCGGCCATTTTAATTGTCGTCTACCGGCCAAAATAATTGATTTTGTCATATGCTATTTACGCTTAATAAATTACTATAAAAACGCTATGTCATATTGATAAATTAGGCTAAAAGATCCAAAGGAGTAAGTTAAGAAAATACTTTGTACAACGCTGTAAATTGGGTAGGATAGAATACAGATCTCCCACATGAGTTTGTATGATTAGTAGGTTTCATCTGTCAATATTGAATTCAGTATTAACATTATTTTTAATAAACAGCTAAAATAATAATTTGTATTTTTATAAAAACAGCTAAGCTCCTTAACTTTTTCTTTAAAATTTAAACTCGTGTCATACATAAAATTCAATCTTAAACAGGATTAATAAGAACCTCCTCTTTAACGAAAAAATATCCACACACACACACACACACACCCTTCGCAAGATTTTATCTTACATGATTCTTTTTAATTTTCAATGCATTAATGTTTAAAATTTTTATGCATTTTCACTTTTTATCCATAAATAGACTTTATTTATAATCTATATAGATTTTTATTTTATAACAATAAATTATGTATATCATGATCTCGAATACACGCTATATTTAGATTCTGTTTTTTCTGGTATATTAGTTCGCAAGAATCTATAATAGACTCTATTTTTTAGATTTTAATCGAGATTAACCATGCCAAAACTTCAGGTTTTTATCAATAAGACTATTTTAGAAAAAATAAACACGATTGTTTTTAATAAACGTAACGATGGAGCAAAAAAACATGAAGTTAATACGTCTAATACAACTTCCATGCTCATAGAGTTAGGTTTAAAAGTCTATGAATTGCAGCAGAGAAAAACGGAAAGTAACTTTAATCAAACAGAGTTGAACAAAGTCATGTTAGAGAATATGGTAAAAACAAATTTTATTTGTCAGAAGTTATTAGGTATGAATTCATTTATGTCTGAAATACAAAAAAATGAAAAATTTAATTTCCAACTAATGGCTAAAACGATACGTAATGATACAGCTGAAGTTGTTAATAAATTATTCCCAACAGATGGAGAAAATACTTAACATGAGTCTTATTGCTATTTTTTCTTTATAAAATATATAAATTTATTAATGAAAGTAATTTTCATTTTAACTATTAAAATTTGGCTAGTAATAATTTAATTTTATAAAAAATATAGACCAAATTAATAAAATATTGATAAATATAAATTTGAATAAGTAGTCTTATTCAGTAAAATCGTAGCAGCGTAGGTTATTTTGCCCTTTTTTTCTCTTTCCTGCCCCAACAGGGCAGTGATAACCGGAAGCAGTCGATTACCACAATGGGGCTAAAAAGCCATAATATCTAGCCATTCTAAAATGTTTATCAGGAATACAGCTGATAAAATGTCAAGTAAATGCCTCTACACGACCCCAGCTAGACTTCAGCGACCATAAACCTCTGTGACCTGTATCATGTGACATATTATTTTTTCTTGAAAAAATAAGTGTGCGCACATAATATGTGTCAATATACTAAATTTAGGACTTACGCAAATAGCATAATAATCGAAGGTTTTTTGAGCTGCTAACAAAGATAATCATCGAGCAACCCCTGCTTAATACGATAAAGCGTTTTGCTTGTACTTCGAGCAATTTGAGCCAATCGAGCCCAGACTAGAAAAGCGCACGCAATATGATTGCGTTGGATCCGAGCATGGCGACATTGGCATTTTTCGAGTCCAGTGAGTTGTTTTGCTTCACGGTGAAACTGCTCAATCTTCCATCGCCAGCCACACACTGGGTGTGTGCCCGAGGTAGGATCCTGAGAAAGGTCGTAAGTGGCGACAAAATCCGTGCGGTGTGTAGACACCACAACCCGGAACACTTGCCCCTTATGCATTTTTGCAAAATCTTTGATCTTGATCGTCTTTCCTTGGGTCAGTTCATCTTCGTTCCAGGCGAGAGGATCCACGTGACGATAAGGATTTACCCCGCCTGAATCATCCACCAAACGATTGTTTTTCAGTGGACAGTAGTCACATCGGTGCAACGATTCGATAAATAGCCTCATCTTCTTAGTGGCGTGCCCTGTATCCATCAACACGGCGGCAAAGGGTAGGCACTTATGCCGTACTACGTTGTTTAGCATATCCTGTACAGGGTCGAGTTTAGATTTGCCATCACCATCAGGAGGGTAAATACGAAAATCAATGACCCAAAATTGTTCCGTGCTGGGATTGACGTACACAATTTACGACGCCGATGCCTTCGATGACGCGGTGTGCGTTACCACTGTATTGACGTTGTACCAATTCAATCTGGTGCGAAAAGTTTTTGTCTAGTACTGTGTCGTCGAACACAACATAGCCGTCTGGAGACAACTCCATATTGTCCCTTACTTGCGTCCACAAAGCGCTCCCAGTTACGTGGTCGTTTCGCAAATAGCGGGTAATCGCATCGTGACTCATGTCTTGCCTGTGATCAGCAAAATTCGTCAAGGTGTAATTTATCTGGCTTACCATCAGATACTGGCAGTAGTTTAAGCGGCTTGGTTTCATTTGTGACACCCTACAGAATCTTTATTCTATTTTAGGTGAAAATTGCGTAAGTCCTAAATTAATGGAGATCAGCCGTGAATATCACTCTTTCTGTAGACAAATAAGTTGCGCAGCGGGCGCGTGACGCAGCTCAAAAAATGGGTAAAAGCCTTAACCAGCTTGTACGTGACTACCTGGAACAGTTAGCAGGTAGCGCCTGCCGTAATCAGCAATGGACACAGTTTGAGGCTCGCTGTTTGCAGTCATCCGCCAAGCTTGATGGTTGGCAATTTAATCGCGACGAAGCCAATGAGCGTTAATCGTATGGCAAATCGCAGCTTTATTGACACCAACATCCTTGTTTACGCTGAGGCCAGTGACGCTCCGGAGAAGCAGAAAGCAGCACTTTCCTTGCTTAAACAGCTTTATGAAGACGCAAGTGGCGTACTTTCCACCCAAGTACTTCAGGAATATTGCAATGTTGCTCTAAAAAACTCAAGCTTTCTCCGCAATACATTAGGGCACAGCTCGATTTATAAGAACAGTTTGAAGTAATTCAAGTGACTCCAGTTATCATTCGTGCCGGAATCGACTTACACCAAACTCGCCGTGTCGCGTTTTACGATGCTATCGTGCTTGCTAGTGCAAAAGTTGCAAGTTGCAGAGTGTTATTTAGCGAAGACATGAACACTGACGAGAAAATTGATGGTATTTCAGATACGCAATTCATTTGTTAACGATGTATAAAAAAAGTAATGACCTTAGGTAGAGTTCCAATTTAGCACTATCGAACAAAATTTAATAGAAGGCTAATGAATGAACCCAAACAATGTCACGATAAACTTTAAGATATAATTTATCTATAGAAAATGAATTGTTCGGTATCCAATATGAAGCATTATCTAAGATTACTTTAACTACTGAACAAACTATTTTCCGTTAAGCCGAGTTTATTCGTAATGATTCTAAGATGATCTGCCGTCAGTTCATGATAATGTCAAACAAATCAGAGATTTTGCTGAGTGGTTGCTAAATGACACTGCCGGTATTCTGGGCGGTGGTTGGGTTTTCTGCCGGATAATTGAAATACTTTTTCACTAATGCCGCTAATACAGCACTCGTTTCTGTATCGAGTTCGCCATCATAGCGGCTTTGACGAAAATGCAGTTGAAAGGCACGGACAAGTTTTTTATAGACAGCTGAATCAGTCGCGGCGCCACTGGTATCATAACCGTATTTTTTAAAACGGATCAACGCGTCAGCCTGAGTTAATGGGGTTGTAGTGAACTGCTCCATATAAGCAGATTTTATTTCCTCATCATACCATGCGCCTACACCCGCATCAAAGAGTGTTTTCCAGGGAAACGCAGCACCAGGGTCACTTTTACGTCCCACCGCAATATCAGCATGACCAACCACGTGAGTGGGAGAGATGTCAGAGTAGCGTTGGAGAATATCCAAGGATAATGTTTTCACTGCCTCTATTTGGCGGTCATTAAAAGGCGGAAAGGTGAATACACCTTGTACATCCGTCGCCTGATTCACTATCTCGATCCCAATCGCGCTATCGTTAAGGTTGGTGCGATTTCCCCAGGTGCTGACGCCGGCATGCCAAGCACGGTTTTTTTCATCCACCAGGTTAAAAATTTGTTGATCCTTAAAACCGGCAGCGATATACGAAGGATCCGTTGGGTCGGGGACAAGATAGTGCGCACTGGCTGCTCCACCCGTTAAGCTGTTTACGGAAGCTGAAAAATTAGCCGCAGTGTAATGCATCACCAGAAAGCGAATGCGGTCATTGTAACCTTTGTCAGGTCTTCTCAATGATCGGTAAGTGTTAAAATTGATATTCATAGTGGTTTACTCATAAGTTATGGCGCTAATGAGCATTAAAAAATGATATGTTGCTTGTGCAGATAATTGAGTAGAAATATGAAGTACAAATTTACTACGCTGAGTTAAATTAGAAAACACGAAGTGTTTCAAGGTTATTCGTTGTTTGATTTTTTTGCTATACCCTCTAAAAGGTCTTGTGGTTCACGTTTTAAGCTCATTCTTTCAACGGACACGGCTGCTCTTTCGATTTCAATTAATGAATTCAATTCATTTTAAAATGCTTCTTTATTTTTCTCTAAAATATTAATTAAAGCCTGCTGAAATAAAATCCAATAGTATGTTCATTCAATCCTTTAGAGAATAGTTTTTATATTTTATCGTCACGGGTTCTTTAAATAACAGATTTTTCAATAAATCTCTAGTCATGATCACTTCTTTACCTCCTTCCTGATCATGAGGAAATTGAAGGGCATAATTAAAGTCACTGAGTGTGTGTATCAGTGGCTCATTTGGATAAAGATTCAAATATTCTTTCATTAGATTTGCTTTTGCTCTCCCGGTGATATCTCCAGATCCATACTCATTATTTTCCATAATAAGAAGAGGGATGTTTTTTTTCACTGTTGCAACTTGTAGGTAAACTGTTCCAGTTCCTTCCGAGTCCTCCAGATATTCCGCACCGTACCCTTTAGCTATTTCCTTATCGAGCGCAAAATATTGACCAACCCAATCCCTATCGCCTTTCTTTGGTTTGTCTTTAGCCAATCCTCGGATATTGTTGATGTCTCCTTGAAGTGCCTTATCAACACTATAATCTTCAAATCTTGTACATTTATACAATATTGTGCCTTCTTTGAGAAATTCAGTCTGTTTAATTTTAACCTCAAGTGGATCATCGTTATTTTTCACAGTTACTGATTTCGGATTTTTTCCTGTTACGCATTGTACTGCCTGAGATTCTTTTGTGACTTTCTTGAATGGACATGGCGCAGTAGCGTCATATTTTCGCTGAATTGCTTTTTCCCCCCACTGTGTTGCTTCTTTTTCCAAAGCAGGATTATCATTAACAGAAATACCATTTTTCATCTGTAGTGTCGGTTTCACTCTCCCTTGCTTTTGTTGCACCACATGCCAGGCCTCATGCGGCAAATGCCGTTCTTGTCCAGCCCCTAGATAGATGTGCTCTGCTTGCGCATAGGCTAATGCCTGGAGTTGTGCAGGTTTTTCCGAGTGATAATGTACCTGCACCTCACTCAAATCGATGCCGGAGAGGGATTCCATATTGGTTTTCAGTGGCTCCGGTAAACGCGTGTTGTTGGTGGTTTGCGTGTCTCGGCTCGGCTGTTGGCGCAATAACTGTACAACAGCACGATTACCTATCAGGCTTTGTGCCGCTAATACGTTCTGTGGGTTCCGCTGGAATTGCAAGGGAATAGTGGGATGAAATGCAGGGGAAGAGGCATGCTGCATTCGATTGGCTGCTCGTGGGAAGCGCGGCTGTTTATGCGCAGTCGCCTGTTGAAAAGTTTTATGTTCATTCGTTGCCATAATGTGCTCCTTCCGATAAGGATTGCATGGTTAGGAAAATCGTTTGTTTATCTGTGTCAAGTCGGATTAGTAGGCCATGTTATGTTACGCTTTTGTTTCTCGCTCGCCTGATGCGAGACCACTTTCACCACGGGGATGTTTTCTATCGGGGCGTGTGCATGTAGAGGAGCGGTTACCGTGTAATGCAGTACTGCTCTGGGGTGCCCGCCCATGGCACTCCAAAACTCGGCCATATTGTGTGAATGGCCAGGTTGTGCGACAAAGGCGCGCGGCAGAGGATGCGCCGCTAACTGCCCTTTTAATCGTGCAGCAGGCCAGATGGGATGGCGTAATAAGGCATGAAGCACACGGCTTAGCATGTCATGCTGGTCTTTATCCGGCGCCGTCTCACTACCGTTGCTGCCCCAGGCCGTAATCAGATACGAATAATCGATAGAAACCGGTGAACGGATGACGGAGGTGGTGTCAACCCCCGCCGTTTTTTGCTGGGCAAAAGGCTCACTCACCCTTAACGCCAGATTTTCTCGAATATCATAAAGAAAGATAGCAATCAGTGGCGGGGTGATTTTTTGAAAAAAGCGTGTATCAGGCGCGGCAAAGACAACGTTAATCCCTGAATCTTTCAACGCGAGTTCTTGCTCGAGTAAGGCAGCGAGTGTGTCATTGAGGTCATTTATCATAGGGAAGCCCATTGTTCTGGATGGATGATTTTGCCTATTTTTTTAAACTCACCTTGCGCCGCTGCTTTAATATGGGTCAGGGTCACCTGAGCGCCTTTTGGTGTGGAGGGAGTACTGGCGGCTTTAAACGCGGCCGCCAAGGCGATATTTTTAATATGACCGCCCACAATCTCAAGGGTCGCCAAGGTAGAGAAATTAATGTCGGTGCTAAGGGGGGTTTCTTTGGGCCAAATCCCTTGCCAAATCTGCAGGCGTTCCTCGGCAGTCGGAAAAGGAAAATCGATACAAAATTGCAACCGGCGCACAAAGGCCTCATCGATGTTATGTTTGAAATTGGTGGCTAAAATAACGATCCCCGGGTAGTCCTCGATTTTTTGTAAGAGATAGCTGGTCTCCCTATTCGCATAGCGGTCATGGGCGTTTTGCACCTCACTACGCTTGCCAAATAACGCGTCCGCTTCATCAAAAAAGAGGATCCCCTGGTGGGCTTCGGCTTCTAGAAAGAGTTGCTCTAAATTTTTTTCGGTTTCACCAATGTACTTGCTGACTATCGAGGAGAGATCAATTTTATACAGTGTTAATTTCAAGCGAGCGGCGACAACTTCGGCCGCCAGGGTTTTGCCTGTTCCCGGGGGGCCGGAAAATAACGCGCTTAATCCTTTCCCACGTGTGAGCTGACGAGCAAATCCCCAATGTTCATACACGGTGGTGGCGTACTGAACATGATGGAGCAATTCATCAAGTTGTTGCCGGCAAGACAGAGGTAAGATTATCTCGGGACACTGGACACTGGGTTGACAAGGACGTGCCAAGGTTGAAAGTGCCTGTGTGGTTTGTAACTTGCAGGCATGAAAGACGTCATCGATGCTGAGATCACGGGGATTATCCCCGTGGCTAACTTGTTTAGCCAGCTGTGCGGCTGAAAAAATTTGGCGAGGCGAAAAGCGAAAGCGCGTCGCTACGTCTATGACCGTGTTTTGATCAAGGTGGGGTAACGCGCGTTGCCATAAGTCCTGCCTTTGCAGTGTGGTTAAGGGCGGCAGGCTTATCGTCAGTATTCTCTTCTCGGGGACCCTCGTTTGTGCCCAGGGCCAGTTGGCCTCACCGTCCATAAAGACAAGCCCACGATACGCCTTAGAAGCCGCCATGATTGGCTGGCGCCAGTCTTGTTGATCAGCCTGCAAGACTGATGGCATGCCACGCCAGTAAATCGCGGCATTGTGCAAATAGGCTTCACGTAAGATCAATGCTACTCGCTCCTGCGATTGACTTTTTATCAATGCCGGTAAATCAACCACCACTAGCGTTATCTTTAACGCATGGCACAGGGCTTGCGCCAGCGTTCGTTTACCCGCGCCAGTGCCCCCTTGCAAATAAATCACTGCCTGCGCAAGCTCAGCACGGTGCTGTGTGAGCAGGTTATCGAGGCGATCACGCAAGGCATCGGGCAATATTAACGCCGATAAGGATTTATCGGGTGTCATAATCGACACTATTGTGCTGAGCGCCGCCGGTAAATCTTCTTGCCCTAGCAGAAAGTGAGTGATCCGCTCACTGATATTGACCGGTCGGCTGAGAGAAGACGCCCCGTTTTGCTCGTTGATTTCAATCAGTGCGTAACGCCTCAGCGTTGCAGTAGGGGAAAGCCACCGTCTTATAGCCCCTTTTTCGCTCCAACTTTGGCTTAATAGGTTTAAAATCAGATCCATCGTGGGTCGTTTTTGATTAACATCATCGTGCAGATAAGCGAAAAATACCGCGTAGCGGGCATCCCATTCTACCGTCAAACAGATAAGTAAAATGTCAATCTCCTGAGGTGTTAACTGAAAGCGTTGCTGCAAAGCGATTAACTGTAGCGAGATCTGATTTTTAATACTCTGCTCAACCGCCTGGTCAATCGCCTGGCGTTCATGAGCGAATTGACTCAAAGGAGAATCGATGTCGGCATACGCTGTATGCCAAAAAGGCAGCCCCACAGTGTCATTAAGTAACGCCTGCGCTTCTTGGGCCGTCACTTGCAAACCGGGGTAGGGATTATCATGCGTTTGTGTTGTGATTGCTTGTTTTACATAAGCTTTTATCAAAGCGTCCATGCGCTTAAGCTCGGTGAGCAAATGCTCAAACGAGCTTGAAAAGAATGAGAGGGGCATTTTTACCAATCCACTTGTATAGGTTTGTCAAGCCAGGGTAATTGAATGAGGTTGATAGGCCAGGTGATCCCTTTCATCAACACATCGTGGGACGTACGCTCTATTTGTAATTGCCAGTGATAGGGGTGATTTCGTATCACCCCCTGGCGCATAAGAAAATGCTGAATCAAATAGGAGTTTGATAGGTGCGTCATCACCGGCCATTGGGTTTTGACCTGCGCAAAGAGCTGATCACATGCCGCCTGCTCCGCGACATTGACTTCAATGGTGCGCTCAATCGGTACTTGTAAATTCAGACCACAAAGGAGTTTATTAAACGTCAAGGTTTCTTCAAAGCATATCGACTGTGAGGTCATCAGGTATTGTAATAGCAACGCGGCTCGCCGCGCTGCAAGGTGATCAATAAAGTGATCTCCTTGCAGTAAGTGCGCCGTGGTGAAAAAGGGTTTTAAATAAATCCCTAAAAGCGCTAGCCCTGCATTATCAACGTAAATATCTTCATGTTGATCTATATCCGCTTCTCTTGCCAGTAAAAGTGATTGGCTTATTGTTTTAGTGAGCATTAACGCCGCTTGATGTGCTTGCTGCTGTTTTTTTAGCACCACAGAGAGCGTATTGATCATCGCAGTGACAGGTTGCAAGGACGGTGTACTCAAAATAAGGTTGGCAACGTCGTGCTTAGCCGCTTTCACTGTAGCGGTTTGCCCCGTCAATGTTAATAGTGCTTGGTATTGCCGATATAAGCGTCCATAGTGTTTACGCAACTTTGTCACTTTCTCTTTTAAATCATTTAACGACGCTTTCTCGCTGTGAGGGATCAACGAGGCTATCTGACTCTTTTGGCATTGCTCAGATTGACCGATTCCACAATCGGCGACTGTTATCGACGGGGTTGGCCGTGTTCCCTGTAACAGGCGTTCATGCTGAACCTTGTCAACGCGTTTACTCGACGTGGATTGGTGTTCGGCTTTCGTGATTTCTTGCTGTAATCGGCTTAATAATTGCCTTAACAGCGGGATAAGCGTCGCGATTTTACCCTCTTGATGCCTGAGTGTGACTTGATTTGACACATTTGGCTTTATCTGTTCCATGATGCTACGAATAAAAACGTGATGTTTTCGCATGAGTGAAAAAGTGTCAAGTTCCTTCAGCGTTTGTTGCAACGTCACCAGGCGGTGATAAGGCAGATGCGCCAACGTTTCAGATGAAGGGATCCCTAATTGAGGGATTATTTTGTTTAAATACGCCCTAAAGCGATTGAGTTCCACTTCTCGCGTCTGAGGATGTTCAGAAAATCTTTTTTTATTCGCCATGATGATGTCGACAAGGCGATCCACCTTGCTTATCAGCCCTGTTTGGCGAGCAATATCAAGCATTGGCGTGTGAGTATAAGAGAGAGATGGTTGCTTGTTTTTGGCTGTACAAAAAGCTCTCAGTATTTGTAATTGGGTGAGCAGTTGTTCATAAATAGCCTCATTTATAAAAGCGTTTACATCATTTTTTTCCCGTGTTGATGGACTGCCATGCTGCTCAGGTAACAGTATCGGCCAGGGGTCGGCAATTTTTTCTTGCGCCTTGAGCGTGGTGAACAGCCTCACCAAAAGGTAATGATAATTGAGCTGACAATGGGTGGCCAGGTGTAGCAGGACGTGCTTATAAAAAGCTGTCTTATCGATTTTTACACGGCTCATCATCTCACTGGTGATTAATATGGCTTGCCAATAAGCGCTTCTTAATGCCATGGCAGCAAACTGTTCTCGGGTAAAAGCACGGTGTAAAGGGGCACTGATTTGTTGACACCACAGCTCCACATGATCGTTTTGGGCTAATAGTCGACTGAGGGCTAATAGCTGATCATCAGAACACTGTGCAATGAGGCGCTGTAAAGTGGCGGCTTGCGCGAGATAGTGACATAATTTTTCTCTAAGCCGTGCGGGGGTACGGTCAATTAACCGAAGCAAGCATTGAGTCAGTGCCACGGTGTCTTTGGAAACCCACCAAGGTCGCGTGCCCGTTTTAATAAAATAATCTAACGTACGGAGCGCTTGTGCATTTTCATCGCGCTTCATGATCGCCGCTGGCCTAAAGTTCTGTAATTGCTCAGCTAATGCCTGGGAAAAGGCCGTAGCGATCTGCTCAATAACCTGTTGTGGCTCAGCAGGTAATGTAATGACCCCTAAATCCAGTTCCACTTTATCCAGTGAATACCACTGATTAGCTTCAATCTGCTCATCACAAATCTTTGCCAAGATCGGCGGCAGCTGTACGCGTGCCCATTGACTGAGGGTATTTTTTATCGCCCAGCTTGGCTGCTGTGAGGACAAGTGCACTATCCAGGTTTGGCATTGTATAAGGTGCGTTGGCATCGTCTGTAGACTGCTACGTTAGCGCTTTGCCCATGCGAAGCAATGCCAGTAATTGCACCGATTCTTGCCAAGCAGAGGTAGGATCGGTGGCCATTTTCGTTAACCACGCCTGATAGACTTCTTCAAATGCGCACATAGCCTTGTAATTAAACCAATGCACATAAATCACCAGGTGGGCAGGCACTTCATTGATTAAGACGTCACAGAGCAATTTTTTAAAATTTTTCTCTTTAAATCGTTTTGACGCAGCAGGAAAAATAAAACTCAGTTGTAATGAATAAGGATCTTTCCCATGAATGTCCATCGCCCATTGAGCTTGATTCGCCTCTTCTGCGACAAAAGGCTTTTCAATACAAAAGTAATCCTTGTCCTTCCATTTTATTTCATAATTCCCTTTATAATGACCGGTGTCAGAAACCGTGATGTGATCGCCTTTTTGTAAACCGTGATCGGAGGCATGACAAAAAGTGCTGTTAGGAAACGTCCATTTGCCTTGATTCACCTCTTCCGCGACAAAGGGCTTTTCAATATGAAAGGAATCCTTGGCGGTCCATTTTATTTCATAGCGCCCGTTATAATGCGTGGTATTAGAAATCGTGATGTGATCACCTGCTTGTAAATCATGATCGGGAACGTGACAGACAGTTCTGTTAGGCGCTGATTTCGAAAAACGAGCAATGCGTGTAGGCGCTAAAGTGCTGTTAGGAAACGTCCATTTGCCTTGATTCGCCTCTTCCGCGACAAAGGGTTTTTCAATATGAAAAGAATCCTTGGCGGTCCATTTTATTTCATAGCGCCCGTTATAATGCGTGGTATTAGAAATCGTGATGTGATCACCTGCTTGTAAATCATGATCGGGAACGTGACAGACAGTTCTGTTAGGCGCTGATTTCGAAAAACGAGCAATGCGTGTAGGCGCTGATTCCGAAAAATTAACAATCGGTGAACCCAAAAATGCCCAATAGGGCTCAGTGGACGGCGTTGATCGGGGTCTTAGCAGCACATGTTCAACGAGGTGAAATCCTTCATCGTTAATCGTGGCGGTATTCACCGCTTGTATACCTAATAATCCGCAGAGACGCCTTTTGAGGCCAGCAATATTGTCCGTATCCCCCCTTTTTTGGGTATAGTTAAAGGCGCTGCCACGGGCGGCACTCATTTGCGGGTAGGCTTGCAGAAAAGCGAGTTTGTCCTCGAGATGAAACCCCTGCCAAGGCGCTTTATTTTCGCCAAGAGAAATCACCGGCTTACGCTGCTGTTGTTTGTCATATAACAACAGAGCGTCATCGATAAATTGCTCCCCAAAGCGGGCCATTAAATGATTTAACAATTTATTTTCACGTGTTATCTTCGTGTCAACATTTTCTATGGCTTGCTGTAAATGCGTTTTGTGATCGGGATTCAGTACACTGTCGAGTTCCGGCACATCGGTGACGGACTGGGTAAAATACGTCTGAATCGACCGAGGCGCGGTATCTCCTATTATAGGGGGACAAAATAGCTCTCTAATGTGTGCTAATTGCGCAAGATAATTGGCCAGCAATTGATCAAAGAAAAGTAAATACGCTTTGAGTTGTTTGGCTTGAATTTTACGCGTTGGGGAGACAGAATCGGGCAGCCCTAATGATCCTATACCGTAGTTGGGGGGGAGATCATGTTGTATCGATACATAGTCGCCGAGGTGTCGATAGTGACCGCGGGGCAGTGGAATATCTTGTAGCGGCTGCTTTTTTTTATCGAATGCCTCGCGCTCCTTCACGTTTTTGAGATGTGCTTTAGCCGCCTCTATATTGATTTGACAAAGGATACCCTGGCGCTCAAATTGTAGATCGCTTTCGAGCAGTTGTTGCAACGGTTTCAATTTCGGTGTGTAATTCAGGTCTAGTTCTAACACCCAGGGTTGGTGAAATCCGCTCTTTTGACTGCTTTCCAGCGCAATTTTTTTCACCGACTGCACACCATCCATATCGAGAATAATATGAATAAAGTCGGAGCTACGCAGCGTGGTTTTACGATCAAATCCTTCCAGCTCAGTCTCATCAATAAAACCGTTGGCTAAAGGAGGTCCTTCAAAAATCGTGTCAATCGGCCTATTTTCCTGGCGCCGGGCACTCAGTGAATGAAAAGAGAGAGTAGGTGCAATCGCCTGACTTAATTGCCAGTAGATATGCGCCGCTAAGCGATCAAGATCCACATCATCGGCCACCACGATGTGTAATTTTACGGTAATTTCTTCAAAGGGCAGCAGAATGGGATCGGCAAAATCCTCGGCGATCTGGCGGTATTGGTGTAATCGCGCTTTCACTGTCTTCATCAGCGCTTGTTCTTTTTTGCCATCGGAAACCGTGTCGTCCTTGGCGATATACACTTGGTATATACCGCGTAGGGGCAGCGGTTTTGCCGTTTCCGTGGCTTGATTCAAGCGTAAGCAATTGGATTGGGCTTCATAATAAATGGGCACCAAAGACGCGGGATTTTTTTCAATCCATGCGTTTCTGACGCCAGGAATATCGATTAACAATTTGCGATAGTCGTTGAGCGTCACAGGATGAGAAGTCAGAATATCACGTGCCGTAAACAAAGGGGCACGGCTTATGTTTGACGGGTTGCTTCCGTGGGTGGGTAATACGGCCAACAAATCTTTCATCTCAAACGATAAGCGATAACTCACATCGGTGATGGCGTAACATAAACACTCCAATAGCGTGATACCGGGATCATGTGTGTTATGGTCAGTCCACAGTTCACCGGCTAAGCGTTGAATATGCTCAATACCCGTTTTGCGCAGAAAGGCATAATCCATGCCAAGCGGGGTTGGCGTTGTGGGTGGCGCTGTCGTGGCCATGGCATCATTGTTTATCATACTGTTTGCTCTGTATTTTACTGTTAAGTCGCATTCGGTTGTGTTTTATCTCAATTGTCGTCTTTTGGGGACGGATGAAGGGCTTTCTCGGCTTCATCAGAAACGGGCTCTTGCGTCAATATTTCTTCTAGCACTTGAATCGCGCCTTGTAGACGTAACAAGGTGTCATGCGTATTGGCTTGTTTTTCTTTAAGCTCGTTAAACACCGTTTGGCCTTGCGCAAAGGCCTGTTTTAGCTCGTCCAGACGACGCTGTAATGGTTGTTTCATGTAGGGGCGGCTCACTGTGTTGGAGGGGATAAAAGTGGCTTTGAAGATGAACTGTTTTCTATGGCGTGAGTTTCAAATGCACAAACAATTGCGCTATCATTTGCTGCTGTTGTTTGACCGCTTCCAGCAATACCGCGGTAAAACGCCCGTAATCAACGTATTTAAAATTATCTTGGTCACAAGCGACCAATTCAGGAAACGACGCTTGCAGTTCGTCGGCAATTAGTCCTATTTGCGGCTCTTTGAGATAGTCTTTTGTCCTCGCATGGTCACTCCAGTCATAATAGATCCCCTGTAATCGTTGTATTTTGTCAAGCACCGACCCGAGCGGTTTGATATTGGTTTTGATACGGCGATCAGAGGCCTGCTGAAACTTGTTGGCTCTTAACGTCGCGGTATCAATATCAAAATGAAAAGCGATATTTTTTGCTCCTTTTTTGCGAAAATAAAGGTTATTGTCTACCGAGAGATACCAATGCTTATTATAGCGATAAAACGCACCGTCGGAGTTATTCCAGTGAGAACTCGCACTGCCTTCATCGATCTGTATCCCCGATCGACACTTAATACGGCCTCTACACGAGATATAACCCTCTGCTTCTATCGATTTTTGATTAATACTTTGGGCGCTAATCGTTAATGTTCCCTGGGGGGTGTCGAAATGAAACGCAGTATCCGCACTGTCCTGCATGCGCAGATGAAGTCCGTGATCGGTGGTGAGATAAACGGGTCCATCACACTGGTACAAGGTGCCATTTTGCTCCCAATGTGTTGTTCGATCCGTTAAGCCAAAACCCGACGCCTGGGCCTCACCTTTAATATCCAATGGGCAGCTTGGACTTGCATGATTAATGCCTACCTTACCGTCTTCTTTAATAAACAAGGCAGTAGTATCAGCAGTGCCAACACGTAACATATGCACGCCCTTCGTGGACTGAATATGCAATTGTGCGCCAGGATTAAAGGTGCCAATGCCGGTTTTCCCCTTTTCTTTATCAATGAAAAGTCGGCTTTTACCCTCATAAGATAAATTGAAACCGGTGCTATCGTCCTGAGGTTGATGATTTAAACGCCAGTAATCCGTATCGCAACTGCTTTCATTGACACAGAAATCCAGCCAATTTTGTTGGTCACTTTGTGGCATGATGCGCAGCGGCTTTTCAACCCCTTCTGGTTTTTTGATCCAATCTTCTTTAACGTTTAAAAAAGATTCGAATAGATCGCTAAAATCTTGCGCGGTGGGTCTGTCACCGCGCTTAAAGCGGTCTTTTAGCTCTGCTCTGGTTTTTTGAGGCATTGTGGTTTCCTCTATAGAATTAAATGTAAAGCCTTAATGAACGATGAAATCTGTTTCAATGATCATGTGACCAATCCCTTCAAAATAAATATCTTCATGCTGATGCATTGTCACTAATTCGATAATATGTTCCGGGGCAGAAACCAAGACAGCATCGAGGGCGTGCACTTGCGCTTGCGCTTGATCCACATCCAGTATCGAATAAACGGTGTTAGAAGCCGTGAGATCACTGTCCAGTTTGATGTGTTCAATGAGTCTGAGTTGGGCGACGTAATCGACATAAGGCTGTTTTTCAATAAAATGGATTAACAATGAGTTGTGAATATAGCTACCGAATGTCACCTCCGCGGTACTTTCATAGGCCCAAGGTGACAGAAAGCGTTTAATCGCTTTATTGAGTTCAGCAATATCATTACCGGGTTCATCGGCTTTTTTAAAGCGAACAGTGACCCGGTATTTTATTTGTTCATAGCTTGGATTTTTCACTTCCAAATCAACGAAAGGCGAAATATACCGGCTTAAATAAACTTTGATTGCTTCCAGCAAGTCACGCGAGGCCTTGGGTTTCAACAGCAAAAAGGGTTCGCTGTTATTGGCATTGTCGGGGATAACCACGACAGTGACCTTCGCTAACGGTGATGCGCTCAGTTGTGTTTGCGTTAAACACTTGACTTTGTAGAGCTGTGGAAATGCCGCTAACACTAAGCGCTCATAATCCCAGCTGGAAATGGCGCGCTGTTTATGACGTAATCGCTCACTCGTCCGTTGCCAAAAAGCCTGATGATTTTCCCTGGCACGCCCCCCAAATGAAGCGTAGGGTTGTGTGACCGCTTTTATCTGTGGATCGGCAGTAACAAGTTGATTAATAGAATAAGCCGGTAACGGTTTGCGGTAGTGTTCATCATTCGCCTCCTTTGCCAACGTGACTGTTGCCGCTTGTGTTTTAATCGCAACAATCTGAGGCGATACCACCTCTTGATTAACGGAGCCGCACAACCAGTGTAAACCCGTGGGCATCAGGGGATTTTCATGACTGGCGGCCGCTGGCAGATGAAACGACATCACCCCACTGTGCATCAACCCTTTCGTCTCATCATGAAAATAAGTCGAGCTATCTGCTGCTACCCAATCATGTTGACCTAAATAGTGATAGGTCATATCGGCGCTTTCTTCCAGCTTATCACTTTCGCTCGGGATGATTTGAAACAGTAATGAGAGCGGTGCCGGCACGGTTGCGTCTTTCAGACCCATATATAAATAACCCGCGGCTGAAAATTGGGGTAATAACTGATTGACGTTGTGCCCCAAGACCTTACTTCCAAAGGGATGTAGCTGAAATAATTGTGCTTCATTGATTGCATTATGGGCAGGATGGGTCAGGTTTATCAGCGTGGAAGCCGTATAATTGAGCGTCAAGTCGCGTATCAATGGCGTATAAGGCGGATAGACGTCCGGCACACTTTTACCTTCTGTCGGCGGGGCTAATGCGCTTTTGTTGAGCACCGTAGCATATTGGTCGTGCAAAAAATCTTGCTCGGTTAATGCGAGTTTAAAATAGCGAGACCAGGCCATAGGGTCTTCTTCATCGGGGTCGTTGTGTGTGAAGCGGTTTACCTCCTCCTCACCCAGCTTCGGTAAATTTTTAAACTGCAGACAGGTGTGGGCGGTTAATTTTTTACTGTTCGGATCGACGGAAAATAAGCATTGTGGCGTGCCAATGGCGGTGACGACACGGTTGTTCACGACGGTTAACTGGGTTTGAAAGCTTGTGTTATCAATTTTTTTATTTAAAACCGCATTATAAACCGCATAGTGGGTACCAAAATCTTCGGGTAACCCTGACCAGGTGATGCCTAAATCCAGTGAATCTAACGCGTTATCACAAATTTCTGAGTGCGCCCAATAAAATCCGGCATGGGCGGTAGGTTGATCACCAAACGGCTGCAATAAAACGGTGTTCGTTAACAGCGATGCATCGTTTCTCCGTTTTACATCCTTAATCCCTTGCACATTCACCGCCAACTTATATTTTTCTACGATGATCATTTTAAACAGATCGTAGTCACCCCCGGCTTTGAGGGTTATTTTTATCGTCGGGTCAACACCGGTCAACCCTTGATGGCTAACATCGATTAGCGGAGCGGTCATTGCCGGGGCCGTTTCATTAAGATCGAATGTAAACTGAAGCCCATTTAAAAATAAGGCGTCAGCAGCATATTTTTCAATCTTCGTATTGGGAGGTAATTGCCCTCTACAAGCGACTTTAACTTCTTGGTTCCCCACCTGTTTTTGAATAGCAAAGACCTGCCCATTGGACCAAACCAACCAATTACCGACCTCTTTTTCTGTGAATTGCTCGTTATTTGCAGCGACGCCATCGATAACTAACCCCGTGAGTATTTCGGTTTCCGTCAATTGAATATCGGGATACAGCCGTGGCGCGGCGGGTTTGGGTTTTATATCCGGTAAATAAGCCACTTCAACGACTTCTATTTTATTGGCATTCACCCGGTGTTCAATCCGATAAACTCGCCCGTCCGTCCATAAAATGTACTGTTTAAAATGATCTTTCACGGTAAACAAATTGCTGTTTGCCGTGATGATTTTACGCGTTTTGCCGCCTATGCCTTCAGTGACAGGCATTTCTTCTAATGCCAAGCCTGACAAAGGGCTGCCCGTGCCCGTCAGAGTGAGTTCAGGGTATTTTTTAATGAAACCTTTACTCGGCAAAAAACCGACGGGGCGGAGTTTAGCGTGTTGCGCACTCATCACCTCCGTGATTTGATAAAGCTGCCCGTCTTCAAATTGGAGATAATTATCCTTATCCCTCTCGCTGTTGAATTGCCCCTTTTCACCTTTAAAACGGCAAATTAAAGCCAACGTATTCGTATCGTATTCCGCCAGGGCGGTTGCCAAAAAAAAATGCCCTGCGGTGACTGTCGCCGACGAGGGAGCAAAATGGGTTTCAGCGCCGCTTAATTGAAAAGTGAAAGGTGACTGTTGCACAAATTTATTCAGCCGATCAAGGTGAAAAGTATCGCGTTGACAGTCTACTGTTAAAGTGATCTTCCTGCGCCCTTCACCAAGGCGTAATAAAGGCGAACTGACAGCAAAACCGAGCAGAGCCGGGGTATCGGTTGCAGACCAATCGAATGTTTTAAACGGCTTATGCTCCTTCAGTTCAGCATCCAGCATAACGCGTGTACACAGATGCGTTGTTTTTTCAATACGAATATCGGGATAAGGTTGCTTTAGGGTCTGAGCACCCTGGACGAGTTGATACACTTCCTTCCAATCCTTGGAATTGATGTCAGGCGCTTTAATGACGATATCGATGATTTTTTCAAAATCCTTAATCGTCATATAGAGTTTTTTATTAATATAATCCATGACCGCAGGATGGGTGAGATCGGTTTTTAAGGACGTTATCGCAGTGTGCGGACTGGGCAATGTCGGTAATGGAGCACCCAGCGCGAAGGCCAGCATGTTGATAAAATTTCCATTACGATGTTTATGTTCTAGTGCCTGGTATCGCTGGAGCGCTATTTTTTTTTGATAAACACGTTCCATCATCTTGTGAATCTGGTCTGTTTGTTCTGCCGTCTGCAACCGATGCCCTTGCAAACACATTTTGAAATCGTTCACGTCATGGAAAGCCAGCTCTTCTTCAATGTAATCTTTTTGTTTACCTTTTAATTGATCTTGCTCAGCGAGCATTTTGAGCGAAGGCAAATCAATGGAAGGCGTTGGCGCTGCGTTCTCAAAACCTGCGGGCATAGCCACCTGTTGCGCTGCTCTCTCTAAAACCCACTGCAACAGAGCGGCAAAATCGTTATCGCTGGTTTTTCCCGGGTGATAAAAAGTCGCAAAGTCGTACACTTCTTTTTTAAGCGCCAAGGCACAAATTTTAGCCACTTGTGCCGAGGTGATCACGCTATCTCGGTCGAGACGATAAATCGGCGCCGCGCTATCAGATTGACCTTGCTCCGTACTGAGTAAGATCCCTTCTTTAAGGCAATAGGCTTGCTGAGATGGCGCCAGTTCGAAGATCACATGCGCCCGATCCGGCTGGGGCGGTTTTTCTCTTAATTGTAGGCAGTCTCGGTAGTAAAACTCGAGATAACGCTGCGTGAGGGCGTTCAATTGCTGCTGGGGGTAACGAAGCAATAAGAGAAAAACCCAAAACAAGACCCGATGAGGTTGCATCAACGCCATTCGCCGATCCAGGTCAACAATGGCTTCCGGCTGCTTAATAAAACGAACGGCGTCCTCAATAAACTGTTTATCCGTAGGCAAAAAACCGATCCAGTCTGTAGGGGTAATTTGTCCGCTCTCATAAAATCGAAGCTCTTTGGCATACGCCTGAGCAAACTGGATAACATCATGCAATGTGCGATCATCGACAACAAAATAATCCGGAGCCAGAGCGGTCAACAATCGATGGCGTTGACTGGTGCCATCGCGATATTGGGATGCTGCGTTAAGCTTCATGTCATTTTTTCCAAAAATTTCAAGAATACGGTTTTTGTGTCATTGCAGCATCGGCCTGCCAGCAATGCCCTCAATGAAGGCACGTAGCGTATTCAGAAGAGAGGGTTATTATTTTGCGCTGGCATGAACATGGCTGTTCAGAAATATCCCGCTACCATTGTAGCTCGGGGTAGGATCGGGGATGGGGGCGCCTGGACCGGGTGGCGGTTGCTTGGCAGGGTTTTGCACCTCAAATTTCGCCGTAAATCGTTGACCTTTACGCAGTATCGCCTTACCGCAACACATGACTTTCTGTGTTTTTTGATCACCGGCCAATGCCGCAATTTTTAGTGTGCCGGTACCGGGAATACTATACACCGGCGTGACATAGACGCATCCTGCCACAGAGACCTGCTTTTCATCCCCTACTAGGGCGATTTTTTTACCTTTCCTAGTGGATTTACCGCTCGCTGTCAGTTTGCCAGGACGTACTACGACCATCGCCTGGCCAAATAGCGGCATAAACAAGACGCTATCGCCATCAACGAGGATGATATTTAACATAGTTAACCTCCCAGAGCCGACACATCAAATTATTTCAGCACCCATACAGCCGGTTGCCATCGCTTCACCCCGTGTTTCTCTGTATCAAATGCGGCAAACCTTTGCGCTAATTGTGAGTGTGGGGACGCCTTTTCGACGGATAACCACACCCCATTCATTCGGCAACATTTCCACCGATGTCTCTATTACAAATTGACTCATATTTATCCTCCTTAAATGTAGATGCGAATATCTACAAAAAAGTAAAAATAGAACGCATTATCTTAAAATGACAAATGCGTCGCTTCGGTTAAATAAAAGGGATACACCAGATTGCTCCGTGAATTGGTGGTGCGTAGCGTGTAATTCAGGGTGATCAGTAGTAACGTCTGCGCATGCGGCGTGATGATGACCTCATCGAGTCGGATACGGGGCTCATGGTATAACACGGCGTCACTGATAATGTTTTGCAGACGATGGATCAAGCCCTGGGTGACTTCCTCGAATACAAACTGACCCAGTTCACAGCCATACGTCGGTTGCATCACACGTTCTTGCAGATTAGTCGAGAGCAGGATGCGTAAGCTTTGCCGAATATCCTCTTCACCCGACACCACTTCCAGTACCGCCCCCTGCTGTGAAAAGGTGGGCGGAAAGCTCCAACCTTGGCCTAAAAATGCCTGGTCATTTACCATTATCAGCCCCTTTTATTTAAAGTCAATTTTTTTACCTTTAATCACCACATTCTGACCCGTATCAGCCGTCAAATTTTTATCAAGTTTGATGTCAATGCCTTGCTCCGTTAAATTCACCTGATTGTTATGTTGATCTTTCAAGTAAATACCGGATTTTTTGCCACTGACCAACGTCACGCTATTATTTTTAGCGGTCATCCACTTCAGCGTTTTCTCTTTATCATCCATTAAAAATTGCATGTTCTCTTGCGTCACAATGCCTTTTTGATGATTGTCTTTCTCCATAGCCAGCGGTGGCGGATTTTTTTCACTGTGCATGGCACCGAGAATAACCGGATAGCGGGGGTCATTATTAAAAAACCCTAACACCACTTCATCCCCCACTTCAGGTCGAAACACCAGGCCTTTTTTATCGCTCGCATAAGGCGATGCCAACCGGGCCCACAGCACTTTATTTTTATCTTCCAATAGGGGTAAATGGACTTTGAGGCAAAACTGCGGGTTTTGTTCTTTCGCGTGCCCGACCACGATCCCGACATGGAGACCTTGGATGGCAGGTAATAATCCTGCCGCAGCGGGATCACACATTTCGAAGGAACGGCTCATTCCCTCGGTGAGGCCCACTTGCACATGGGTCTGCCAACCTTCTCGATTGAGCTGATGACGAATGCCGGTGACAATGGCATGGCCTTCAAAGTAGCTTCCCACACCTTTAATGGCAATGCATTCACCAAGTGTAATGTTTTTTCTGCCTTTTATCTGAAAGCGGCCCCGTAATAGCGTGAGTCGCGCTTGATCCAGCATCGCCTTACTGCAGGCCTGGAGCTCTTCAGGAGCCACCCCGCCCAGATGCACCAGCGGATAGGGATCCGCGCCGATGGTCTGAGCGGCTTGCACAGCATCGACGGTGCCTTTTTTAACACTGGTTTGCTGAGCGTCGACCCAAGTCAAGGCTAATTTTTTCGTATCCCAGTGGGCAGCACGTACCTTGTTCAATTGCTGACGAATATCCACCTCAAGCTCCACGTTGTGGATGACGATCTGTGGATCGACGTTATTCACGTTAAACACTTGTTTAGGCGACTGTTTGAAATCGGGTGCCACAATCTGGATGTGCTCTTTCCCTTCCAGGTAATGAAATAACACCCACAATCCATTCGCGGTCGCGCGCGCCAAGATAAAATCCCAATCGCTACAGTGATACTGCACCATTTGGGGATGTTTTACCTCTGCTTTCCCTATAGCGCCTTTCAAGGTGAGTCCCCCTTGTTTAATCAGGCGCGTGATAATGTCTTTATCCGTGGTCTTTTCAAACAAGACGCTTTTACGTCGCGTTGTCAGCCGAATCGCTTGGCTTTTGAGATCAAGTGATAATCGTGATCCGTGATCATCATGCCACGCAATTTTATGCTTAACCACGATACCGGAAAAAATTAATTTTTCATTTTTGGGTTCATCTTCATAACGTAAGTGGATATCCACGCGATGACCCGGTTTAAAAAAATCCCCCCGGCTCAAATGAAACGGTTGCTCTGCAGGCGGGCCGCGTTCTGCTATCACCAGCTGAGCCGTCGGTATTTTATTCACCGTCAGTATCACCTCTAACGCCACAATGTGACGTTGCAGTGAGGTGAGTTTTTTCCCCTGACAGGAGAGCGTAATGGTATAGACACCTTTCATCATTCACTGTCCACTGACCGGAGGCAGGTTTAACGTGCTACCCACGCGCAGCCGCCTAAAATTATCCAAGCGATTGCATTGTGCTAAATGAAGATAATAGTCAATGTCATTATAAGCGTGGTAGGCAATCAACGGCAGGTTGTCACTGCTGGTCACCCACTTGATGTGACTGAGATCAGGGGACTGTTTATCCTCCAATAACAACCGTTTTTTACTGTCGACATCTTGAATAAAGACCGCAGCCAACTCTGCACGTAACGGGGATCCATCGCGATCGAACAAGGTAAAATTGACGTCAACCGAGTACAAGCGGCAATCGAAACTCAGGCGACCCCATTCCAGCGTGAGGTATCTCGCTTCGTGCGTTTTACCATAAATATCATAGGTCAGCTTAAGAAAGCGTTTCACTTCCTTTTGCACGTCTTGGCGCGGCGCGGGATGAAGCCCCATCTCTGCTACAGCCCCTGTGCCATCGAGCAGTAAGGTCACCGCCAAATATTGTGACGTGTCGCCGAGGTACTGAGTTTGTTCAAAGCGCGAAAAGGTATTTTTAAAAAAAAGGGAATACGACGCCGGATTAAAGCGTGCTTCAAAGGATTCTGCTGTTTTTTGCTTCTGGCTGCGTTCAACGTAGTCATAGGCGTAGAGCGTGAGCTTTTCTAATTTAATCGCAGACTTCAATGCTTGCAGTGGGTTCATATTTTACCTTTCCTTCATTCGTGCCAAGATGTGCACTATCTGGTCGGTTAATGCTTGTTCAGAAAATCGATCACGTAACAGCTTCTCTACTTGTTCAGGCAGCAACTGTTCAAGCTGGGCGGCGATAAACCGACGCCCCCTGGGATCGTGATCCTGCCGCTCAGGCAGGATCGGATCCTCCGTATTCACCTCTTCGACCCATCGGGATGCTTCCCCGCTAAAATGTGGCGGATCACTCAGGGTGGCTTTAATCATCAGCTCGCGGATTTCAATCGGCATCATTACACTCGCAACGGTTGCAGACGTTGATACGCCAGCTCAAAAGTATCGATCAGGATGACATTGGCATTGGCGTCCAGATCCGAACATTGCCAGCCCACGGGAAACGCGTTGAAAAATAGCCAGGCTGCGGTGGGCAGACAAGTTTCATTGAGTAACGTGACCATGACATGACAAGGGTTAAACTGAAAAAAGCTCAGTGTGCTGTTAAACTCCGTATTCAGTGGCGATAGCAATACCATGCCCCGTTCGAGTCGTAACGTCGGCGACCGTACGCCGCTGGGTAATACGGCATGACCCACATTGTTGCCCCCCTCCTGTATCTTGTGGGTCTTTACCTCAAGTGATAACCCCGATACCTTTTGAAAGCGCATATCGACTAAATTGGGTGTGCGACCTGAGGGATAAAACACCACCGCGAAGCGGTAGCTCACGGGCGGCGTGTTTATCTCCATGGCAGAAAGATTGGGTAACAGCATTATTTTAACGCCTTATGCCTTATCATGCATGCTCAACACGCAGACTATCAGCCATAAGCTCTAGCGTCTCAATGGCCACTTCGTTACTGGTCGCATTAAATGACGGGGCGACTAATTTGGTGGGAAACGCACTTTGTACTGTCCAAGTCACAAGTGGATGGGTTTCTTCATCCAGTAGGCTAATGGTGATATCGCGTTTCTCAACACGATTCAAACGGACACTGATCATCCAATCGTAAAGGATAGAATTGCCCTTTACCAGGCCTCTTTTTAAGGTCAGTTTGATAGGCTCTGGCATGCCCGGCATATGCTTAAAACCCAACCCATCTTTATACGTAATGGGTTGATGCCCGACTTCTAACCCGGATACTTCAGAAAAACCGACTTTGTCTTCTAGACCCATAATACTTACGTTAAAACGATAAACAGAAAAGGGGTAATCCGCTTTGATATCAGCGACAGTGGTGGCCATGGTGGTCATCTCCAGCTTAAAAATAATAAAAAAAGGGTAAGAGGCAGTGAATCAAACCGCCGCTTTAAGAAAAAACAGAAGAAAAGCGTTAGGCTTGCTGCAGTTTATGCGCAAAGCGCAACACGATGAATTCAGCGGGACGCACCGCCGCCACACCGATTTCGACAATCAATTTGCCTTCGAGAATGTCTTGCTCGGTCATCGTTTGCCCGCGGTCTGCTTTGACAAAATACGCTTCCTCGGGTGTCGCCCCGGCTAACGCCCCTTTACGCCAGAGGTCGTCGAGATAACTTTGCGCTAGGGTTCTCACTTTCAGCCAGGTCATGGCATTATTGGGCTCAAACACGGCAAACGCCGTGGATTTTTGCAACGACTCCTCAATAAGATTGAATAAACGCCGCACAGAAATATAACGCCACTCATTATCATTCCCCGCCAGGGTTCTCGCCCCCCAAACTATTGTGCCCTTGCCGGTAAAGCTGCGGATCGCGTTGATGGATTTACCCGCTGTCGCATCGACATTTAAGTCTTCTTGTTGTTGATCGGTAATCTTCAGCGTCGGCCCGATCACATCGACTAAGCTCACATTGGCGGGGGATTTCCAGACACCGCGTTCTCTGTCGATACGGGCATAAACGCCGGCTATCGCCGCACTGGGGGGTAACGTTAATCGTTCATTGTCAATCTTGGCTCTAATTTGGTTATAAAGCGCGGTTTTATTACTTTTTAGTTTACTTAACTTCTCGCGTGTAGCACTGGGCGTATCACTCGCATAAGTGAGCGCCTGCGGTGAGGTAATTTCTTGCGCTATCAGATCTGCCCCGGTGCCTTGGTTCTCCATATTAAATTGTTTTTTATCACTGAGACCATTCCAAATAGCAACAATATCTTTCGCCGAAGCGCCAGTCTTGGGGATGGTGATTTCCAAAACAAAGCTGTTGTTGGGAACGACACTAATTGACTTTTCTTCTGCATCGGTGTGTTTACTTATTTTTATCTTGGGCGCATCACTTTGATTACCGGTATAGGTCACTAATAAGCCATTGTCGCCAGACGAATAACGCCCTATTTGCGTACGGGGATCACTGATTCCGGTGACTTCCACGGAGTCATCACTATAGTGATAGCCTAAATTCGTCGTGAGATAAGGAAAATACGCGGCACCGTATTTTAAATTATTCGTCCCAATCTTCTCTCTGAATGTTTTGACTTGATCAATATCATTTTCACCGGCATCAAAAATAGCAAAGCGATCTTTTAATGTTGCACAGTGCATTAATACTTTTTGACATAATGCCCCGTAGTCCTCTGTTGAAAGATTGGCACTCTCAGTCATGACGATTAATGTCGGCTCATCTTCTTTTTCTAAGGCGTCGATGCCCTTTTCTATGGCGATTTTGCTGATCTCTTCTTGATGATTACCGACGGAGACAATGTAACAATCCCCCCCACCATTAGCAAAATAAAGGCGCAGGCAGTCATACATGAAATAATCGACTGTTTTTTTAGGGTTTACTTCAACAACATTCTGGTTATTCACGTTAACGTCAAAGTGAGTCAAAGGTGCCTCACCAAAATGGCGCTGATACGCGAGCAGACTGCTAATGCGCACCGCTTTCTCTTTTAGTTCGTTGTTTGCCCCGGCACGCGCGGTATAACCAATAAAGGCGGGAATGGCGGTGGATACTTCAGCCACCGAAGGGGGTAAAATGGCTTGTTCTTCGACGTACACATTGGGGGTTTTATAGCTCATAGTGAATGCTCTCATTTAGTGAAAAAATAAAGAAATAATGAACGGTGTTTGTGCCATCACGCACGACGAATCGCTCACCGTCAAAAAGATGACGGCGAGAAAACCGGTTTTAGTGCATTGATGTTTTTTAATACAGAATTTATCGGTAGTCGGGCCGGTTATGAGAAAAGCACCGTTAATGGTGGCCGAATAAATTACTGATACATTGAGTTGTCGTGCCTTAATAAGTTTAAACAACTCAGTTGGGTAAAAGAAAATGACTCAATCACGCTAATCTCACAATATAAATAAAAGCAATATTTTTAACGGTAGTTTCTGTATTGCCACTACTACTCACTGTAGCGCTATGAGCGTGAGAACCCAGTGTAATACTGTGACTATGTGAACCTATAGAAACACTATGTGTGTGGTCACCAGCATCTCGGGTAAAATTCGAAGTATGTTGGCCCCAACTACTTTGATAGTACCTACCGTATTCTGTTAAGAATCGGTCTGTAGAAGCCTCCTCTCCCATGTTAATACGGTGATAGTGTCCTCCAGTTTGATTGGTATTTTTCGTCCCGTAATCAAAGTTATCAGTCGATTTTGTTCCCAGATATGTAGAATCAATAGTAATGCTATGACTATGAGTTTTATTACCGTCCTGCTCTTGGGATAATACTGTTCGCCCCGATGATGGGTTCCCTTTTATCATCCACCCACGCATATCTGGAATGATTCCGCTAGGATACACAATAGCCAGTTTGGGGTATATTACCTTATTAAAGCTCTGTCCCTTCATCTCAGCGTAACCGGATGGAATAACCTCGGATGGCCAGGGAATAGGCGCGCCGACTGGATATACGTCTATTAAATTATTAGCGTGTTGGACGTAGCGACTATCTGCATCCCCTGTGGTAATTAAATCATCACCATTAGTACCTACACTTTTCAATGCTGCTGATCCAAGCCCAAGATTGGTTCGCGCTATGACTTTGTCAGGTAAATCACTCAAATTATCTGCAGCATTGAGATAACGGCTATCTGCGTCTCCCGTGGTAATTAAATCAGTATTACCCGTACCTGCATCTTTCAGTGCTGCAGTACCCAGGCCAAGTTTTGTTCGTGCAGTTGTGTTATTGGCTAGATTTTCTGAGTTTTTCAGATAGCGGTTGTCTGCATTTTCATCTGTGATAAGTTCGTGCCACGATGTCCAATTACTCTCATTACTCCATTTATTACGCCAGAAAATGCCTTTAGAATTATTACCCTCTATATATATTTGGCAGTAGTTACTAGAATCACCCCTTAGCACTAGTAAAAAACCCGCTTTACTGATCCCTTCAGGGAAATTATTTTTTAAAGTAGCTATTTCACTAATGAACCCAACAGCATAAATACCAGGAGTGAAGAGTTTATTCAAATCTCCATTAATATCAGAACCTCTAATTTGAACAATTGATCTGCTAATCAACGCATTGGCTGCTGTAACAAGATCGTTATCATCCACACCCACTTTTTTAGTCGCGGCATCTCCAAGTCCAAGATTGGTTCGCGCTATGATTTTGTCAGGTAAATCACTCAAATTATCTGCCGCATTGAGATAACGGCTATCTGCGTCTCCCGTGGTAATTAAATCAGTATTACCTGTGCCCGCATCTTTCACCGCCGCAGAACCTAAACCAAGATTATCTCGTGCAGTATTTTTATTCGTTACATCTTTTAAATTTTCTGCTGCATCGAGATAACGCGTATCTGATACCTCAAGACTGATTAAGTTATCCACTGTTTCAATAGCAGAAGCAGGGATATTCTCAAGTGGAATATGGACAATGTAGGTCCATGTGCCACCTTCCTGCTCCACGAGAGTATAACCAGAAGAAGCATAACCGATGGCTATCAGTGTATCGTGTTCCAGAAGACCAATTTCACGAATGGTTTGATTTCTTTGATTCTCAGGCACAATGAGTTCACAGACGACGCTTGTCTTTGCTGTATCCAGTGCGATACGATCAACAGGCGCACGGTACACTTCGTTTCTAACTTGTGTCGCTTGTTTAGTGGCAGGTATGGGTGTTGCCGCATTGCCTAACACCATATGGGTCAGTTGCAGTGGCGTACCATTGGGTGCCTTTGCTGCTTGCAAACACCTGTCGCCTTGGTCAGTCCAAAAAAGAATCTGATCGTTGGTGTTCATAGGATGAATTACCCTGGTGATGAAATGAGTAGGAAGACATTGATTTATAGAAAGTAAATATTAAAAATATTTTTCAACCAATGCAGCTAATGTTGCACTGGTTTTTGTATCCAGCATTCCGTCATAATTATCCTAACGAAAATGCAGTTGAAAGGCTCGGATCAGCGCTTTAAAGCCTTCTGGCGTCGTTGCTTTGCTAATATCGTAACCCTATCGCTTAAAAAAGCGCGAAGGCCGCCTCCCTTGGGGGCGGAGCTTTCGTGTAGTGCTCAACATAGTGGCACTTTGTTGCTTCATCGTACCAAGCCCCCACCCTGGCCTGATAGATCACCTGTAGTGAAGGGTATTAACGCATTTCTATCGTGGAGCAGGCGTTCCCCAATAATGGAGCCGTTTTTGCTACTACTTGTGCTAACATTTCTAGGCTCATACGTAACCTCTCTTTATAACCCGCATTGAGATAATCTCGCTGTTTTTACCCACTCTTTCCCCCTTCAGATTTGATATTGACTTGTTTATAGCGAAAATCGTCGTGCCAATAATGTGGTTTACATCGATCACGCCAAAATTTGAGCGATAATTTTTATCACATCAATCTTTGTACTAAAAATAAACAGGACGGCACCCAATCCACATAAAATGAGCAAGTACTTTCTCAGCAAGGCCAACAACTGTGAGAGCCTCACCTCTTCTACCCTTTTTTGCCAAAGGGTCGTCTCTATCTTTTTTAGCGTGATACGCAACGTCTCTATCTGAGACTGACTGGACATGATGTTTTTTTGGAGAGCAGTGATATCAGATAGTATTTTTAGATGCACTTCTGTCAGTTCAGTGAGTTCGTTCATGTAAGCATGATTTAAGTAGTAATGTGAGGAAAAGTTTTTTTGAGTTAATCGAACAAAAAAAAAACCCGCTTAAGCGGGCTTTTAGATGCAGCAGTAACAATTTGGAGAATTTATACCTGATTTGTATTGACAACACAAATAAAAAATGAAAAAAACATCAGTTTTTTTCAAGGCGGCCATTTAAGCAGCCTAATAACCACTGATGAGCCATATCCACATGATATTTGAATTGTGTGTGGGATATGGCCAACTTTTTGGCCTTGTAACGCAAGGAGCCGCGTTGAAAATAGTAACACCGTAATGCCCGTGCCATAGCAGGATTTTGCTGTGCCATCGCATTGACCCAGTTTTCTATCTCTTCAGCGGCGGCATGAGTAGGCAAGGGGTTAGATCCCGAGCGACGAAACACATTCCCTTCCGTCATAATACGGTATTCAATGGAACAAGAGGAATACCCTAAACTCGAAAAATTCCCTCGGCTATACCATTCAGCCCATTGGTACAAACGATCTTCGAGATAACGGGTAAAATTATTGGTATTCATGATGACGATATCCATAAGTAGCATTCGCTTTCTTTGGTGCGGTATGAAATTGACGGGAAGCCCGCGTCAAACAGGGAATGAAAAAAGTCAGGGGGTTATCGACGGCAAAATTTGTATTCATCACGCTGTGCTAGCAGCCGTCTCACTGCACGCTGGCGTAGTTCGAGGGGATAACGTTTTGATGACATTTCGGGGCTCCTTTTATACTAGAGTTTACTCTCCAGGATTCCCGTGGCGGTTCAGTTTTCTTCGATGGGACATATATGGGACAGAGAACGTGTTATACGTGCTTTCATTTTTTGTTATCTTTTTACATCTTTGGGCGTGTGAGCGGCATTAGATGCGGTAATTTAATGAATCAGAAAGTACTCAACGGCCTTCTAAGCCGTAGGCCGCAGGTTCGAATCCTGCAGGGCGCACCAATAATATCAAGGGGTTAGGTGTTCTTCCTCCCCGCTTCTTTACAGGTATGGGACAGATTTGGGACATCATTATCAAAAATCGCGTCAATGTGCTTGGCGTGTTCAGTCAAATGACGAGGGGAAAGGTGGGCATACCTCCGTACCATGTCGATTGACTCCCATCCCCCCATTTCTTGTAAAACAGACAGGGGAACACCCGCCTGTATCAGCCAGCTTGCCCAAGTGTGTCTCAAATCATGAAAACGGAATGCTTCTATCCCTGCTCGCTTCAATGCCTGCTTCCACGCCGAGTTAGCATCGACACGCATCTTCCGCACGGAGGGCGTTAGTGTGCCATCCGTGCGGGTTTTCGCTTCCGTATACACAAATACCCATGTGTGGTGTTTTCCTATTTGATCGCGGAGAATTTTGCAGGACGTCTCATTGAGGGCTACCCCAATAGCCTGACCAGATTTGCTGTCTTCAGGATTAATCCATGCCACGCGGCGTGGCATGTCAATTTGCTTCCATTCCAGGTTAATGATATTGGAACGGCGAAGACCGGTAGCCAGTGCAAATTTGACCACCGACTTTAACGGCTCTGGGCATTCATCAATCAGTCGTTGCGCTTCTGCGGGTTTAAGCCATCGAATACGTTTATTTTTCACTTGTGGCACTTTGATAACGGGCGCTTTTTCAAGCCACTTCCAGTCTCGTTCGGCAGTACGCAGCAGTGACTTCATTAATGCAAGATGTTTAGCTTTAGTCGAGAGGGTGACTGCTTTTTCCTGATATTCCGGTGCCTTCTGACCTTTTCTTACCATTGCCTCAGATTGTAGTCGCCAGTTTTCAGCATAGCGACGGTTCGTCATTTTGCTTATTGCCGCGTAGATCCTGGCTTCAGTCAACTCCTTAAGCTTTACACCTTCAAAATGCAACAGCCAAAATCCCATCCGGCTTTTGTCATCATCAAGCGATTTTTTGTCGGCCTTTTCCTCTAACCAGCGTAAGCAAGCTTCTTCAAGAGTCACCTCAGGGAGATTATCCAGCTTGTCTATTCTCCACAATTCAGCTTTTCGTTTATCGTGCAATTCCTGAGCTTGCCGCTTGTCCTCTGTGCCAAGAGATTCTTTAATTCGCTTGCCTTCCGGTAACGAGTAGCTCGCGTACCATATTTTTCCTCTGCGGAAGATTGACATAATTTCTCCTCGTGCAACCTGCCGTCGCTCACGGCGACAGTGTGGATCGGATTGTTCAATGCAGCAAGACAGGTTTGCAGGGTGAACAGGTAGGGAGACTTCTTTTTGGTTGGATCTTTACGTGTTGCTTGAATTCTTCCCGATTTAACCCACTGCGATAACGTGGGGCGGGATACGCCGACAATTAAAGCGGCTTCATGCCGTGTGAGTGATTGTTTTTTCACTGGATTACCTCTGCTTATTGTGAGCCGATCAAATATGGCAAAGCCTCAGTCTCGCCGTGTGCATGTGCAGGACGAATTGCCGTGAGGTAGCCTGTTTGCTTGGTGTCAACGCTACTTTAGATTGACCACTTTTTGCTACTTTAAAATGTCCAGTTTTTGCTAATTTTCCTGTTGGGTTTCTATTCCAGGCGCCTGGATAATATCAGTCGTTTTTATAGGCAACATGCCTGCTTTGCGTTTATTTTTGAGTCGATAGCTTTCTCCTTTAATATTCAATGTGGTTGAATGATGTAAAAGCCTGTCTAAAATCGCAGTTGCTAAAATGTGATCACCGAATACGTCCCCCCAATCAGTAAAACTTTTATTTGATGTGAGAATGATGCTCGCCTTTTCATAACGACGGCTCAATAACCTGAAAAATAGGCTAGCTTCTTCGCGATTCATCGGTAAATACCCGATTTCATCCAGTATTAATACCCTGGCATAGCACAGTTGCTGAAGTTGGCGTTCCAGACGGTTTTCTTGCTTTGCCTTCATTAAGGTACAGCAGAGTCTATCCAGAGGCATAAACAATACCCGATGCCCAGCTGTAGCTGCCTTGACAGCCAGCGCTATCGCCAAATGCGTTTTCCCTACCCCAGGTGGGCCTAACAAAATGACGTTTTCATGATGTTCGACAAACCTCAGCCCCGCCAGCTCGCGGATAATTTTCCTGTCTATACTTGGTTGGAAAGTAAAGTCAAATTGCTCCAAGGTTTTTATCCACGGCAAACGTGCTTGTTTTAACCGCGATTCCAAGCCTTTTTGGTGACGCCCGTTCCATTCCTGGGCTAATGCCTGCTGGAGAAATTCACGGTAGTTCAGTGCTTTCTTGGTGGCTTCTTCACATAAACTCTCCAACGCATCGCCCAGGTAATCCATTTTTAACCGTATCAACAAGTTTTCCATTTCCATCAGAGTAGCTCCTCATACACACTGAGCGAACGAGACGCTACTCGATTGACCTGTTGCCAAAGGGCTTGATGATGTTCTGGCACCTTTTGCCAGCCCTGCGTTACCTCCTGCAAGAGATGCGTCGCGAGCAGTTGCTCATCGCCGTAAATACGTAGCGTATTATCTAAACCGATACGAATATTAACCGCACGACCACACCAGAATGAAGGCACGCTATAGCGATTACCTCTGACATCGATATAGCTGTCCCATGCCACTTGTCGTAGGTCGAAGTAGCTGGTATCGAAATCAGTCGCAGGGAGTGGCATCAAGGCTATTTTTTCCTCAGCAAAACGATTTTCCGGTGTCTGCTTGAATTGACGAAGATGACGCTGGTCTGCCACTTTCGCCAGCCACATCGCTAGCAGTTGATTAACATGAGCGAAACTCTCAAACTGACGGTAGCGAGTGAAAAAATTGTGTTTAACATAGCCCACCATCCGTTCGGTTTTGCCTTTCGTTTGCGGTCGATAAGGCTTACAGGCGCGAGGGCTAAACCCATAGTGATTAGCCAGTTGCAGGAAGCCCGCATTGAACTCGATGTGGCCATTTTGTCCATGTTTGATAACAGCGGCTTTTTGGTTATCTACCAAGACATTTTTTACGCTGCCACCGAAGTAATTGAAGCTGCGAACCAGCGATTCATACGTGTGCTCAGCATCTTGCTTAGGGGCAGCAAAGACATGAAAGCGACGCGAAAAACCGAGCGTATTAACGGCAAAATTAACCGTACAGGCAGAGCCTGCCACCTCAACGATGATTTCTCCCCAATCGTGTTGAAGTTGATAACCGGGGAGGGTTTCAAAGCGTACCGTGTTTTTCGAGGCCCTGAGCGGACGTTTGGGATGTATATAACGTCGGAGCATCGCACTCCCACCCCGGTAGCCTTTTTCACGGATTTCCTCAAAAATAACCGCCGCATTCCAAACCTGTTCACTCAACCTTGAATCGATGTAGTCTTTAAAGGGCTCGAGTTTAGCAACCTGTTTTTTACCGCGTTTTGCTGTTGGCGGCGCAGGATAGCTAATGTGCCGTCTCACCGTTTTTTCTGAACACCCTATCTGATGGGCAATATCAACAATAAATGCCCCCTGTTGATGGCGTTGTTTTATCATGTAGTGGTCCTCTCTTCTTAGCATGCTTATTTCCCTCATGGCTTTGTCACCACAAAGGAAACTGCATTCTGGCTTGAGTGGACAAATTAAATTAGCAATTTACGGTCTTTTATCATTAGCGCTGACACTTGGAGATGGGATCTTATTAAGGCATGCAGTTAACGTTGATTACACCGTCTCTGTTATGCTCTGCAGTTCCGCCTTTCTGTCATAGAAAACGTGAATGATCTTTCTTGCTTCACGGATATTCTGGTCTATCATGTTGATACAGCTTTACTTTGATAAAATACTTGAATCATCTGGCGATAACCTTCATCGGTGTTGGTAAAGCGCAGGGTCTTGCCTTGAATACGGATGAGTAGGACGTTGCTCTCGATGTGATAACGCATGTTGGATCACCTTTCTGACGTAATGTATTGATAAAATTATGCTAACGGGTGCGAAGGCCGGAGACGATGTTGTCTAACAGTACGTCTTTCACGTGAGCAACCGCCATGACGATTCCGCCCGTAATGAAAGAGTTATCATGGATGTATTCCTTGGGTTAATCAGAATGGTTTGCTGAAGGTTGACCGGATCGTTCAGATTCTTGCCAAATCGCAAACCCCTTTCCGTCATCGACCAATAGCATTTCTCCTTGTCTGAGGTTTTGGTACTGGGGCGTGACGCTCTTTCAACGATGTCAAGGAGCTGCAGACGCTTGTAACCGGACTCTGGTGGTTCAGCGCCAGCATTTCAATAAGCCAGTATCTTCGCTGGAGTTTTTGCCATCTGGTGCATCAATCGCATACGCAGGAAGCCTATTAGGTAAACCACATGCCGTTTGAAGCTGCTTGAGTGACCCCAGTACAGCAGATGGTGTCAGACGGAATGCTTGTTTAGCAAAATTGATGAAATCCAGTCCGACCTAAACCTGATCGATGAGAGGCTGAACGTTCCCGATGACTGCCTTATCAAACGTGCGGATAACCTTGAGGTTGAAAGCAGCACTGATCCACATCGCATAGGCGTAAATCAGTTCTTTATAGGCAAAAGTTTCCTGTTCAGAGCCACCACGGATAACATCGGTGAGTTCAATTCTGGTCGAGTTGTATTTTTGCAAATCGCTTATTAATTAAACGGTTTGCTCATTGTGGAGTTAGAAAGCAGGTTGGTGTCTGTCTTGCTTATCCGCGGCTTTGTGCAAATCACTCAGGCAATAACGCTCGAAAACATCCTGGCGAACAATGATATTATCGATAATGACTACATTATTTAGCATGAGAAAACCTTCTCAAATGATAGCGATAAATGGAGTCCCAGCACATTGAGAATAGGGGGCTTGACCTAGGATTGGGTGATCGTCAATCTTTGCACTAAATCAGCACGTTTTCCTTGGCTTCCTGTTAGTGCCAGAGGGTTGATGTCTTCTCTGAACCTCTATTTTAAATCAATTTATAACACTTAAGCTATAATTTCGGGCTTTGATGATTTTTCAATAAGTTAATCTCTAAATTCTGCCATCAATAATTATTGAGTTTGTGTTGTCACAAGCTTTTATTAAAGGACGTTTATAGTTTCCTTCACCATTCTCTTTATGAATGGTATTCAAATATAAGGTTAAATTCGTCAGTGGTGACTTCAACGCCAGCAACAACGGGCAGGTTTACTTTAACTCTCCGTAGTGAAATGATGTTTTGTTGTGAATAATGATGCAGGCCTGGTTAATCATTGAACCTTTGCAGGTTAACGGACTTATCGGTTAAACTAAGCCAAACGCATTGAGGAGAACGTCGTAATGGCTCAGGTCGCATTTGATACACAAGAATTTGTCGAAACGCTTGAAAATGCTGGTTTTCGTACAGAGCAGGCGAAAGCGCTTTCTTTAGCCGTGCGTAAATCTCACGAAGTTGCTGATGTGGCCACTAAACGCGACCTTGAAGACCTTCGTAAGGACTTGACTATCCATATAACCGATAGCCACAGAAACCTATCGGCTGAAATTGTTGGTATCCGTAAAGACATGGAAGCCCGTTTCGAGAAGACCGATGCTCAGATAGCCTGTGTTCGCAAAGACATGGAAGCCCGTTTCGAGAAGACCGATGCTCAGATAGCCTGTGTTCGCAAAGACATGGAAGCCCGTTTCGAGAAGACCGATGCTCAGATAGCCTGTGTTCGCAAAGACATGGAAGCCCGTTTCGAGAAGACCGATGCTCAGATAGCCTGTGTTCACAAAGACATGGAAACTCGATTCGAAAAAGTTGATGATAACTTTGAAAAAACTGACGCTAAAATAGTCTCAGTCCATAAAGAGTTGTCTGCTGAGATAGCCGATGTTCGTAAAGATATGACGGCACGTTTCGAGAAGACCGATGCCCAAATAGCCGATGTCCGTAAAGATATGGCGGCACGTTTCGAGAAGACCGATGCTCAGATAGCCGATGTACGCAAAGATTTCATGACTGAAATGTCCCTAATGCGTAAGGATATCGAAAAGAGCGGCATGCAAACAACCATCAAGCTCGGTGGTATGTTAGTGGTTGCTGTTGGTGTGATTCTTGCCGTCCTTAAAATCCCCTTTTAATCTTGTGTGGGTTGTTAGCTCAGTTGGCAGAGGCAGTTGTGTTATAAACCTTTGGTTGTGGGCTCGAGTCCCGTATGACTCACCTCCTTTCAATTTTATGGTGTTCTTTTGTGTAATCTCATAGCGTAAACTGATATTTCTCTTTCATACCGAATAGATACCCTAGCAGCTGTTGTCAGTCGAGTAGCGAACCCACATTACTGTATGTTCGCCCTCTAAGGTAGGGTCGAACAATGGCGCGGTGATCAAATCACGACTTATCTTGATTGCTCCCGTTTCCATCGCCCGCCTCGTCAGTAGGGTCGAACAATGGCGCGGTGATCAAATCACGACTTATCTTGATTGCTCCCGTTTCCATCGCCCGCCTCGTCAAACGCAGCATGCGGTTTTCCCGCACTACGCTTACCTGACAACTTCATACCAAAGCTTATGTGACCTATCTGGCTGGCGACACTTTCGGTACTGGGTAATATCTAATCTTATAGTCTGAATATAAACCTAATTTTTGATAAAACCCTTCCCTACTCCATCTCCCCCAGCCGAAGCCTTGCCGTCGACGTGCCTTCATTAAATGACGTCTCGCTTTCTTTTCTACCCAATCTTTAACGTAGGTAAAACATCGACTTGAATTACCGATCCTATAATAATTCACCCAGCCTCTGAGTATCGGATTGATGAGATAAATGACCCGATCAATCGGTTGAGACTGATGGCCTCTGAACACCGCTTTTAATTTCTGTAAAAGCCGTGTTCTCGCGTCCATCTTCGGTGTTTTCATGATTCCCCATTTCCCTTGCTTTGTTTTCGTTCTTCTAAAAACAAACCCTAGAAAACTGAAGGATTCATCTTGCTTCAGATCAACTTGTCGTGTCTTTTCTAAATTAAGTGTTACTCCCAACTTCATGAGTTCTTCTTTCAGTCGTTTGTAGACACCCGCTGCCAGCCAATCCCATTTTCTATAGCTGTCGATCATTATGATAAGATCATCAGCCCATCTCGCGTATGCAATATGCTGATATCCATCCGTACCCGTTACCCCCTTTGCTCGTTCAAGCATCTTATCTACCTCATTGAGATAGATATTGCTCAGTAATGGCGACAACGGACCGCCTTGAGGTACCCCACATTTCCCACCTGCTTTCAGTATCAGCTTGAGTAGCCGCATGACTTCTTTGTCATTCACGCGCGTTGCTATTTTGCTTAACAAAATATCGTGGCGCACGGTGTCAAAATACGATTTGAGATCGACATCGATGACTCGCGTCATATTCTTGATAGCTGCTACTGTTACCTGTTCTACTGCTTCAGCAGCCGTTCGCTTGGGGCGATAACCAAAAGAGCCCGGCTGGAAATCTGCCTCGAATATCGCTTCTAGAATGAGTTTGACTGCACCTTGCACTACGCGGTCTCGAATAGTGGGAATACTTAACATCCTGGATTGCCCTCCAGCTTTCGGTATCGCCCGTTTCCGATTCCTCAGTGGGTAGTAGGTCTTGGAGAGTAAATCCTTCCTGATGGATTCAAGAAAGTTGTCTACCCCTGCGGACTCAATTTCTTCAAAGGTCACCCCATCTACTCCTGGTGCCCCCTTGTTTTGTTTCGCCAGCTTATAGGAGGTACGCAACGTTTCCATCTTACCAACATGAACATAGATACCCCAAAATCGCCAAGATTTATCAGCCTTCGCTTTGATGTATATCTTCCTTCTCAGGTCTTGCAAATTAATGGTTGTTTTTATCATGACAACCCTTGCCTCCCTTGTTGTTAGAAGCATTATTGTCAGTAGGGTGCCTTTGCTCCACAAGCGTTACCTTGCTTCATCACTACTACACACCCCTCCGCCACCCTCTCGTCTTCGATTCACTTCCCGGTTCACCGGTTATAGAATCTACCTTGCTCCAGTGGCTTTCTCACTGGGACGAGGAGGGCTTCTCCAGTTGCTTCGTACATCCTTGATATCATGCCGTCACTACCACCCCGCCGAAGTTGCTCAGTGTTTCAGTCGATTTCGCTCAGCAATGCTGCTTTCGCCCCCTACGTTGCGGGCTCAGCCTTCGAGGTTACGCACTTTCGGGGCCACCTCTGTGTTCATTTGTATTACGGCCTGATATCTCGCACTTACCCTAACGGTAAGGTTGTCGGTAGGCTTCAACATCTTGGTTTCCCGCCATGCTGCTACCCAAGCTACAGGGCGCCGACTTTTACCCTGGCAGGTCTATCTCCTGCTGAATGTACCAGCCTTTGCTGGACGCACAACGCAGCATGCGGTTTTCCCGCACTACGCTGTTCGAGATTTGATTCACAGCGTAACTAACTTCTGCATTTCTGCAAAGGATAGCCTTAGCTTTGGCAACTGTAGAGGAGTATATTTCGTGATGAGTAAACGGAACTTTTCCCACGTTATATACCCTTTCCAACTTCAGCTACAAAGCATTTTATGCCAGTACCTTGTAGTATATCGATAGACTTTCCATAAGGATCTATGATTCCCCCCAAGGCCATAATAGGCATTGCTTTGGCTTGTTCTTGGATTTTATAGTGCCGTATGCGACGCATTAGTTCACGTAACTTACTTAAGCTACGTTTTAGTCTACTCTTCTCCTTCGGCTACAGTAGTGCGTGAAACCTAGAAAATAGATCGTTTTTATTTTCTTATTCCGCTCCTTTGCGTGCTTCTGCGCAAATCGTCCAAACTCTACTAATCGCGTTTTACTTGGCTCTAGTAACAACCCAAACTTACCAAGTCGTTTGGCCAGTACTGCTTGAAATTGCAATGCATCTGCACGATATTGAAAACATACTACAAAGCCATCAATTATAGCGTATTAGATAACACTCGCCTTTTAATCTAGGTTTAACAACTTTCTCAAACCAGAGGTCAAGGACATAGTGTAGGTATATATTGCTTAGTAATACGCTGATTGATCCACCCTGGGGTGTGCCCAACTTCGTTGTTTACAATTCTTCATCTTCTAGGACACCTGCTTTGAGTCATCTCTGGATAAGGTTTATTATCCTCGGATCCCCTATTCGGTGTTTCACAAATCTTAGTATCCATCCGTGGTCTAAACTACAAAAGAAGCTGTTCAGATCGGCTTCTAAAACCCATCTTACTTTCTTCCCTGCTATGACTTCATTAAGTTTTGATAGGGCATGATGCGCGCTTAGTCTTGCTCTACCACCGTATGAACAAGGTAAGAAATCTTGCTCATACGGTGGTAGAACTTCAACAACACTCCTTTGCAAGGCGCGATCAGCAATACAGGGAACCCCTATCGGACGCTTTTCAGGTTTTCCCGGTTTAGGGACTCAAACTCGCCTGACAGGCGGAGCCTTGTAGCCTTTACGATGTACTGCTTGAAGCATGCACCCTATCCAGTCTTGAAAAGTCTCCCCCTCGCTTCTTTTACATTTACACCATCTATACTCCCGCCGTGCTATTCTTAGCGGTGTGTTTTAGACTTCCCCACACCCTTTCACGTGTTATGTGGTGACAGAGCGATGTAAATCTAAGTTCTGTGTTACACCTAGCTTTTGCTGCTATTTCTATAGTTTCGTTTCCATGGTTGGGATGTTGTCAGTGCTAATGATTAAAAGGGCTCTTCCGTAAATAATGTTGGATTAAAGAAACAGTTCAACTCGCCGGTCACTGAAAAATAATGGGCGATCTTCGCTCTTCGAGGTAGAGCAAGTAATTTTTGAGAATGATCATTTTCAATAGATAAAAAGTCAGAAAATGATTTATATCTCAGTTAGCTACAGTGTTCAGTAACAACATTAGCGCTGATACAGAAACTGACTCTGTTGAACGTCCCTTTGACTTGGGTGCTTCAGGGGCGATTCTCGTGGATAACCCATATCACCATAACTAAATAAAACAATAAGTCAACTACCCATAATATTATATCAACAACAATGGATTCATTCATCACAATGTCTCCCAAAGTGAGTGATGTGTATTTCGTGATAAAGGTGCTGTCGTTCCTATTGGCGCGGTCTTACCCCTGTAATACGAAAAGTACAAAACGTACATGGAACACAGTAGAAAGACGATAGAGCGAATGCGGCTCAAATTTATTCTTTGTCTGAAAAAGCGTCTTTTTTACTGCCGAGTATGACACTGACCGCAACGCTGCAATGTCTTTCTGGGATATTCCCAAAGCAAAAAGCATCGCGGTTTCAAACTGGACGGGGGTGAGTTCAGGAAAGATTTCCCGAAATTCAGAAAATTGAGTCATATCGAAAGCAGCCATGGCAGCCTCCCGTGAAGGTTATGGTGGTTAGCTGATAGGGGTGGTTTGTAGTGCTAATTAACATTTATTGATATCCACACAGGCTGAGGTTGTGTCACCACTGCTCATTGAGCTATTCTCAGCTCATTTCTCCATTGAGTTATGATGTGATACAGCGGTTTTTTTTGATTGGCCGCTTTGGTAGTTGACTTATTGTTTTATTTAGTTATTGGTGATACGGGTTATCCACGAGAATCGCCCCTGAAGCACCCAAGTCAAAGGGACGTTCAACAGAGTCAGTTTCTGTATCAGCGCTAATGTTGTTACTGAACACTGTAGCTAACTGAGATATAAATCATTTTCTGACTTTTTATCTATTGAAAATGATCATTCTCAAAAATTACTTGCTCTACCTCGAAGAGCGAAGATCGCCCATTATTTTTCAGTGACCGGCGAGTTGAACTGTTTCTTTAATCCAACATTATTTACGGAAGAGCCCAATATAAAGTAGCGTTGACAACACCTGCTAGGGTATCTATTACGGTATGACAGAGAAATATCAGTTTACGCTATGAGATAACACAAAAGAACGCCATAAAATTGAAAGGTCTTGGTCGGTAAAATCAAATGTGTATACCCTCCGTCTTTGAAGTTGCCGCTAGGCGGCCAGGGTGTGAGACCGATGAGCGTAGACATACTACGTGATTCGGCGAACACCCGCAGCCAACAACGCGGCGGCTTCAAAGGCGAAGGGTATATAGGCGATTAAGGTATTTTTGAAGCTGTTACTCATCCTCGAGAGATTGCTCACACCGTTGTTGCCGAGTAGTTCGGCTTTAGGTTGAATTGGGGGTTACCCACTTCTTTATCGAGAATATCCAGTACCCACCTTTAGAATAGAAATTTAACACCCACGTCAATCAGTTGACTGCCTATAGGGAGACGTTGAGGTGGGATGTAGTTATCTAATCCTTTTATTTTGCAAAATGTTATTAATTGATTTAGACAATTTATTCCTGCTTTTCGATATATTTTTTGTAATGTGTTTTCTATGGTTCGGTGAGAAAGATGTAGTTTTTTGGCTATCTCTTTAGCACTCAGAGAATATAAAGCAAAAAATATCACCTCAAGTTCTTTTTTAGAAAACAATTTCTTTGTTGAATGAAAAACCGGTAAATTAGGTAGTTCTCCATTAATACATTGCAGCGCAGAAAAGAAGGCGCATTTTCTGCTGTGAAAAATAATTCCTATACATTTCCCCTTTTCATTATAAAGCGGGAATTTTTCACAAATATAAGGTTGAACTATTTGCTTACGCCCATAGGGATAAATATTCAGTGAAGAGAGACTTTGTTGCGTTTCACGGACTTGGCGGTCATGCTCCTGAAAATAACAGGCAAACTTTGCGCTAGCATGCGGAATATCGCTGTCCAATCGACCCTTGAGCCTAAAATTAGCGGGAAGATTCAACAGTTCAAACCAGGCTTTATTCGCATACAAGTAGCGTGATTCATTATCCTTAATGCCCCAGGGGTTCGTGCTACTTTCGCACAGCAATATCAGCTGTTTTGATATCTCATCCGCCGTATATTGTACGTTATTATCCGTTTTCATTTTTTAGGAACGACTTTTGTGGATAATCAACGCTATCAAGAATTAGATAAAGTTCGGTTGCCCATAACATTATATCAACAACAATGGATTTATTTATCACAATGATTTCCTCAAATAAAGAGGGTGAATTACTTAGTGAACGTGAATTATTAATCAAAAAAAAGAAGGGCGTTACCTGAAATATACAGGGTATCTTATTTTTTATTTTTGTGATAAGGCGCGGAGTGTGTTTTGAGAAGACCCAAAGCTTGAAGGGTGACCTTGGGTCTTCTGGTATACCATTTTGTGTTATCTATTTTAACGGCCGGTTATCTTCCTCTCATTCTTTCTTTGTAGAACACATCCCCGTAACGCAAAAAACACAAGACGCACTTGAAATACCGCCAACAAGCTGTTGAGTGAATAGAAATTAAGTTTGATTTTTATCTCTTCCAACGTCGCGTTTACCACGGGATATGACACTGACCGCAACGCTGCGATGTCTTTTTGCGATATGCCTAACGCAAAAAGCATCGCGGTTTCAAATTGGACAGGGGTTAATTCAGGAAAGACTTCCCGAAATTCAGAAAATTGAGTAATATCGACTATAGCCATAGCAGCCTCCAGTCAGGTTGTGGTGGTTAGCTGACAGGGGTGGCTCGCGACCATCTCTGTTAGCGCTATCTAAAATTAATTAATATTGGATTGTTAGGCCATATTTTTTCTCCGTTATTTATAGTGCGAAACTCGTGTCAGAATGGCTTGAAATTCAATTTATTACTATAACAGGCCGCTTATTTTACTATTAGGCAATAACTCTATATATTTAATGAAAAAATTAAGGGGAGAACATTTTCCATTGCCAATCACTTATCCCTGTCCGAGGCGACTTGCCTTGACAGAAGCGATGCAAGACTGGATACATGTCGCCGCATACGGCATTTGATAGTCATCTCCTAACATACTTGTAATATCTAGAGCAGTCGCACTGGCTCTGTTTTAACCCGATGCCAGAATACTCTTTTTTTCGACTCTATTTTTCTGTTCTACTTGCATTTCACTTTTTCCTCAAATTATTTAATTTTCTCAATTACTTTCATGGTCGCCAGGCTTCGGGCTGGTTTGAATGGGTATCCCGGTGATTTTTGCATGGACATTAACAAACATTGTTAAAGTCGTTGCTAATGCAACGACGATAAAGTAAAAGATGACTTCCTTCCTAAAGAACTCTTTGCCAGTCGGTCTCTCATCGAGGCTGGGGGTGATTACATCGCTCACCCAATGCGTGCTGCTTAGTGGCTCCTGCCTAAATCTAATTCACGACTTGTCCCCGTTTTCACAGGGGCGCCGGGTCAGGCTGCTACTTCTTGGGCTGTCTTGCCTGGTGGCGTTAGTTGTAATCTTAAATGAGTCGCAGAAATAATATACAAACAATATTGTACATTAGTAAACAATTAATTTTGTTTAAAGTGAAATTAAAAACTTATTTTTTGTATTTGAAAGAAAATTCAATTGAAAAAAATTTTGTGGGAAGGTGAACTCAGTGGAAATCTTCAGACACAAAAAACTGATATAAGCTGAAGGAGGATATTAAAACAGATTATTTGCTCTATTGAAAAATTAGGGCTAGATCCTAGATTGAAGCAGGAAATAGCAAACTCTCTAACATGTCAGAAAAGTCTGATGCAATGCCTAAATCGGTTAGGCTATGACATTGAAATTTTAATTAAACCAAGCCAGAAGTTTATTGACCATAGAATTTTTTCTTTAGCGTGACGGGCTCATAACCTAATCTGAGCTGTGGCTATCTTTGCTGATGTAACTTTCCTCTTTTACAATCACAGTGAGCCCGGTTTCATCGGCTTTATAGTGAATCATCTCGATAAGCCTGGCATGAGGAATGCTGACAAATTTTTGGTTATTCAGCTTGCCGATGTTAATGGATTTTTTCCATTCGAAGTTGTGACCAATAACAAGGGTTCCTGCGTCGGCCATCAAAGCGTAATTGATAATGAAACGACTCACCTTGTGGAGATAATCATTTATCCAGCATAATCGTTTAACTGATTTAATCATCTTCCCGTTAACCAGAACAGGTTGAACAGCTGGCTGGTTTGAAATAAGGGTGGCAAGATTATTGATGCCTAAAGCATTGCTCTTATTCAGCAAGACTTTAGGCATTGACTTGAACTTATAAACCAACTCAACGAAGAATGCATTGCCTGTTGGCACGAATCTAACATCCTGAACAATTGTGTCGTCACCCGCTTTACTGTTTACAATTTGATTGCCACAACAGGTAACAATTATAGGTTTCATTCCTAACAATGAGGCGGATAGCCGTAGAGAGACTGCATTGGCTATTAGGTAATCAGCTAGCTATGGACGGAGAATTTCGCGCAAACTGTTAAATAAGTCGCATTTTTGCCTCGATTACTACGCCGATGATCTGACAATTACCATTGATGGGGATGAGTGGATAGCTTGGGTTTAATGGTTTTAGGTAATTTTTTCCTGCGTCAATGATGTATTTCTTGAACGTTGCTTCATTGGCATCAGTTAACTTTGCAATAACTAAATTTCCATCTTTAACCTCACGGCCTGTATCGACAAGAATAAGTGTATTTTCTGACACACTCACACCGATAAGTGATGTCATAGAATCCCCTTTGACACGTAGCCAAAAAGCTTCTCCCATGACATGAGCCGCTGATTCTGGCCATTCTTCAATTTCAGAAACATTATAATAAGGTTCAATAGATTCACTCCAATTACGAGCTTGTGCCCATCTGATCAATGGATAAACTTTTGTTCGCTTATGAGGAGTGATATAGGCAACGTTGTTAGGTTCGTCTTTATGCTCGCCCCCGTTTAATAACCAATAAAGTTGACAATTCAGAGCGTTAGCAAGCTCAGGAAGATAGCGTGGTCTTTTTGTTTTACCATTTTCCAATTGTTCAATAGCTTGTTGAGAAGTATCGACTCGTTTGGCTAAATCTTTTTGAGTAAGGCCCAATTCTGTTCGTCTGCTTCGAACTCTATCCGCAATACTCATGAAGTCATCCCTAAAAAATAACTCTCCTTAATATATTCACATATTCACATATTCACAAGAAAAACTGTATTTGACAAACAAATTAAATTGTTATTAAATGCAAATAAATTTGTTTTGGAGAGACTATGAAAAACCTATCTGAACGGATTAGACAACGACGTTCAGCACTGAAAATAACTCAGGTCGAACTTGCCAAAAAAACGGGTGTTAAACAGCAATCCATTCAGCAAATTGAGGCTGGAATCACCAAACGGCCGCGTTATCTATTGGAACTTGCCAAAGCACTCCAGTGCAACCCTCATTGGTTGATGTATGGGGAAGAAAAGTCAAGTCGTCTAAGCTCACGGAACCCACCTTCACTTACATTTTAACAACCTAGATCGCTTTTTTCTCTGAATAGTAAAGTTTAATGAATTTAATCTACAAAGGAAAGACTGTTTAATGGATACCATCATTACCTATCATCCACGACTACGATGAAGCATTTTATAACCCGTATGTTATATTATTATTGTATAAAATACTGATTATAAATAAAAAATTTAATTGATCATAGGCAGGTCTATTGAAAGCGGTCATAGTGTTGTTTTGATGTGCTTGGATATAGCACTGTTAACAAAGTGAGTGTTGAGATAATATCCGCTTTTTGTGGGGTTATTAAGGATGAAAAACAGACATTATCCGATCAAAGCGTCCGATTTTATAAAAGAAATCGAGCCTCATATTTTTAAATATTACAAGCGTCCAGGCAGACCCACGGGTATCAGCCATTATCACTTTTTCTCGGCAGTGTTATACGTATTGAAAACCGGTATCCCTTGGCGTGACGTGCCTACTTTTTATGGCCACTGGCATACGATTTACACACGTTTTAAACGCTGGAGTGAGAATGGGCTATTCTGGCATTTGCTTTATCTATTGCAGAAAAAAAAGAAAATCAGCCTTGACTGCGTCTGGATAGACAGCACCACAGTGAGCCTACACCGCCCTGGCTCAGGGAGTTTAAAAAAAAGGAGTTCAGTCGATAGGGCGCGGTCGTAAAGGAATGAGCACTAAAATTTATGTTGGCCTTTCAGGCGATTGTCTCAGGAGTGTCTGTTTATTCTTAGAGACAACGTACTGATATAAAAGTCTTTTCTACCTTGTGGGCAAAAGGAGACTGGAGACAGATAAGCGATGTCATCGTGGATAAAGGTTACGATTTTTATGATGTCAAAAAGTTTATTCGTGATAGCGGAAAATACCCGCTGATCCCCCGCCGCCAAGGCGCGATTTATTCCGGTATCCCGCCAAAAGATAAAGAAAAATATAAAACACGTAATGCCATTGAACGTTTCTTCGGCAAAATAAAAGAACATAAAAGACTCGCTTTGCGCTTTGATAAGCTTGATATCACCTTCTTTTCTTTTTTCGCCATCGCTTGTCTTAAGGTCTTTAAATTACTTTGTTAACAGTGCCATGTCAAAAAGTAAATTTCATAGCTGTCTGTATAATCATGAAGGCAATTGTGAATTTTAATGGTTCTCTACCAATAACACAGACTGGCTTTACGCAAGCATTACACACATTCCAGAAACTTTATGGAGATCACTATGAGTAATATCGCTTATGTAAATTTTTGTCCGCATACAAAGGGTGAAGAACGTCATGTGGTTGATACCGATAACGGTTATACCCGTTTGGCTAATGAATTGCTTGAGGCAATTTTACGGGCGGGATTAACACAGAATCAGCTATTGATCGCGCTGGCGGTGATACGTAAAACATACGGGTTCAATAAAAAACGGGATTGGGTTAGTAATGCTCAACTTTCAGCCCTGACGGGACTGCCAGAAACTCGATGCAGCACCGTTAAAAACGAGCTGATTAAATTAGGCATATTGATTTCAGCAGGCAGATCGGTAGGCATAAACAAGGCGATTTTAAGCTGGAAAACCAAGGTTAACACAATCAGTAAAACATTGACGGTATCTGTAAAGAAAACCTTTAAGGAAACGGTAAATCGTCCTTTACAGAATCTGTTAACCACAAAAGACACTATTACAAAAGACAAAAAAGACAATATAAAGATAGTGCCTATAATACCAAAAAGCGTTGCCCAAAAAATTAACAAAGCCACGCAACAACCCTCAGGATTTACCCCTTCTGAAAAACACACCTCATTGGCCAATGAACTGGGCGTCAACCTGCTCAGTGAATTTGCTGTGTTTGTGGATTATCACGCTTCTAAAGGGTCAAAGTTCAAAAATTGGGATGCCGCCTTAAATACCTGGCTCAGAAATGCGGTGAAGTTTGGTATTAAACCACAGTCTGCCTCCCACCGGATGACTGAAAATTTTAATGAAAAACACTATGGCGTTTCGGATATACCGGTCTGGATGGAGTGATAACCATGCTTGATTATCAGGAAGAAATCACGTGTCTGGAAAAGCATCTCCTCGCCCTTGCGCAGCCACCGATGGCTATTCCCAACACCGCCGTGTTTACCCAAAATGCCTACTGTAAAAAACATGGATCTTATGAACAGCGTATTCGAGAATTCAATGTGATTAGCTGTGTCGCCAGCCATTCAACCTGCCCAGACTGTATCCGAGATAAAATTGCGGCGCTTCGGCAAGCTCAACAGGAAAACGATAAACGTCTCTCTGAGCAACAGATTATCCGCTTGATGCAGGGTTTGAATTTGCCCCCACGTTTTCAATCAGCGACGTTGAATAATTTTGAGCCCATCAATAAAGAGGCTGCGCACTGCCTGAAAGTGTGTCAAGCCTACGCCAATCAGTGGCCTGAACGACTCAAACAAGGCGGGGGGATAGTGATGTGTGGCAAACCCGGCACAGGCAAAAACCACTTAGCGCTGGCCATTGCTCAGCATGTTATCACTGCCTACCAGGCATCGGCACTGTTCACCTCAGCCCTGCACTTGGTGCGATTATATAAATCAACCTGGACTAAGCCGACGCAGATGACAGAGGCCGAGGTGCTGCGGATGCACATCTCACCAGAGTTGTTAATCATTGATGAAATAGGCGTTCAATTTGGCTCTGACACAGAGAAAATTATCTTGTTTGACATCATCAACAATCGGTACGAAGGGATGAAACCGACCATTTTGCTCAGTAATCTGCCAAAAGAAGCCTTAGCGCAGTTTATGGGTGAACGTGTGATGGATCGGATGAACGAGGGCGGGGGCTGCACACTGGCGTTTACCTGGGACAGTTATCGATCGAGGGTGACTTAGTGACGGCCATTAAACACGGATGCAGAGCGTATCGGCAGAGAGTGAATACAACCCATGTCAACAACAACCGTTAACTAATGGCCAATTGCATCAAGAAACCTAACAGATAATGCACTGTTAACAAAGTAATATTAATCAATTTATTGAAATTAATATAATTTTAAAAGATTATGAGTAAAAGGAGCTTATTTAAAAAACAGGGTAACCATTTTTTGCTAGCGAAACAATTTGCGCTTTATCAGTGATTCTGGCGATAACAGACAACACTATTTTTTTCTCATAACCGTTTTAAAGCACCGTGACATTTTCATTAAAAGCATTATAATTCAATAAATAAACTTTATTAACAGAGCCATATAAATCATTTTCTGACTTTTTATCTGTGAAAATGATCATGCTAAAAAATTACTCGTTCTACCCCAATGATAGGGGATCGCCTGTTATTTCTTCAGTGACCGGCGTGTTGAACTGTCTTTAGCACCAACATTATTTGCGAAAGAGCCTCACACTGGGTATACGTGGGATAACAAATCGTGAGAAGCGTGTCCTCCTGATAACGACAAATTGGGTAAGGCTACGTCTCTGAAAAAGTAAAGAGGAGCTAGCGCTAGCTGTAGCTCATCCGCCGCCGAACTGGCGTCTGCGTTAGGGGTTGAGCGAGGGCTTTTTTATGGGCAATCAGTGCTAAATAATATTGGCAAGCAATTCTATTGTAACTATGATTAATAAACCGCTGGGGTATGGTCACATCAAAATGGATTGTGGGGGTATTACATGAACAAAATAAAGACTTATTTAAAGATATTGCCTATTCTACTATCATCTATACCTGTCTTAGCTGCTCAAAAAGAAACGCCAGTTTGTAAAGTATGGCCGGGTAGACTTTTTCCCATCAAAGCTTGCACACCACAAAAGCTTACTGTACAGAAAGCTAAACCATCCAGACCAGAAAACAGTGTGCCTTACGAATCGATGCCAACTCCTCCTTTCCTTGCAGCTTCCATGCAATTAAACCGCGAAATGTAACTTTGAATACTAAGGTCTTAGGGAAACCCTGAAGAACCGATAAAAGTAGTCTATTCTGTTACCAATAATTTTTTTAGGTTAATAGTGAAATGAAAACGAAATCGACGAGACGAGCCGACTTTTTAGCGCAAATGAATACGATAGTTCCCTGGGAAAAAATTCTGGCCAAACTCAGTCGTCATTATCCCAAGGCAAGCCCTAAAGGCGGTAGACCAGCGAAACCTTTAGAGATGATGTTGCGGATTTATTTTTTACAAAATGGGTTTAATTATGCTGATTTATCGATGGAAGAAGCGTTATACGACATCCCCTTATTACGTCAATTTGCGGGGATATGTCTCGATGCCATTCCCTCCGATCCCACGATCCTGCATTTTCGTCATTGGCTGGAAAAACATCATTTAAGTGAAGCGCTGTTTGAAGAAGTTAAAACGCATTTAGCGTCGCTTCAGCTATTTATCAAACGGGGTAGCATTGTCGATGCTACGATCATTCATGCACCCAGCTCAACTAAAAACCGACAAAATAGCCGTGATCCTGACATGAAAGCCACCCGTAAAGGTAATCAGTGCTACTTTGGCATGAAAGCGCATATTGGCGTGGATGCACAGACGGGGCTGGTGCATTCTCCCTGGTGGGAACCTCGGCGAATGTAGCCGATGTGACGCAAGTTCATCACCTTCTTCACGGCCAAGAAGAGGTTGTTCATGGTAATGTCGGTTGTAAAGGCGTGATGCGACGCAGCGAACATCAACATCGCGTGGTCACCTGGCACATCCCCCGACGGGAGGGTATTGGCCTTGCCGGGGCAGGAGCAGCAGGTATGGAAAAAACATCGGCATCAGCAAAGTCTCAACGCGAAAATCCGGGCTAAAGTAGAACACCCCTTCCGTGTATTAAAATGCCAGTTCAACTTTAGAAAAGTGCGTTACAAAGGTTTAGCTAAAAATACTGCGCAATTATTTAGCTTATTTGCTTTGACCCATCTCTTTCTCGCTAGAAAAATTTTGTTTTGTCGCCCCTAATTGACCCTTGATACTGAAAAAAGTGTAGCTAGTATCTGTATACCGTAAAAAAGAGCGCATTGACCTCCTTTTCTATCCAATGACTTTAAAAATTAGTGCTACTAGCGCCAAATATAAACTTTTATGGGAGGTTCTTCAGGGTTTCCCTATTGCCAGTGAATCCCATAACCAGAAAGGTGAAGTCATTTTAGTACATGTGTAATCCGAGACTACCATAATCACTGAGCGTAAAATTGCTCCCAATCAAATTGGTTGAGTAATCCAGTGATTCAATTTTTCTAAGAATGCACTGACCCGAAAAAGTTGGACAAAATAAAAACTTATTTAACAGTTTGCGCGAAATTCTCCGTCCATAGCTAGCGAGTTAGTTTAGTGTGAGATGGATAGCGCCCTCTAATCACTTTGGTTTATCTTGATTCTGTATGTAGTCTTTCAGAATGCTAAGTGGAGCACCCCCTGCGGTTATCAAGCAGTGAGTCCTCGCCCATAAAACAGGTTTCCAGTAGTACACTGCAAGGTGCTTTGAAAACTCCTTACGAATAAAGTCGGCTGCTCACCGTCTTCAGGCTATTAATGAGCTTTGCTGGTTCGATATTTGGGTGCATCTCCAACATAAGCAGGACTTACGCAATTTTCACCTAAAATTAGGATAGGAATTCTGTAGAGTGTCACAAATGAAACCAAGCCGCTTAAACTACTGCCAGTATCTGATGGTAAGCCAGATAAATTACACCTTGACGAATTTTGCTGATCACACGCAAGACATGAGTCACGATGCGATTAATCGCTATTTGCGAAAAGGTCACGTAACGGGAAGCGCTGTGTGGGCACAAGTAAGGGGTGATATGGTGCCATCTCCAGACGGCTATATTGTGTTCGACGACACGGTATTGGACAAAAATTTTTCGCAGCAGATTGAGTTGGTGCAACGTCAATACAGTGGTAACGCCCACCGCGTCATCAAAGGCATTGGCGTCGTGAATTGTCTGTACGTCAATCCTAGCACGGAACAATTTTGGGTCATTGATTTTCGTATTTACCATCCTGAGGGTGACGGCAAATCTAAACTCGATCATGTGCAGGATATGCTGAACAACGTAGTACGACATAAGTGCCTGCCCTTTGCTGCCGTGTTGATGGATACCTGGTATGCGACTAAGAAGATGATGCTATTTATCGAATCGTTGCACCGATGTTACTACTGCCCACTGAAAGACAATCGTTTGGTGGATGATTCATGCGGGGTAAATCCTTATCGTCACGTGGATTCTCTCATCTGGGACGAATATGAACTCGCTCATGGAAAGACGATCAAAATCAAAAATTTTCCAAAAATGCATAAGGTGCAAGTGTTCCGGGTTGTGGTGTCTACACACCGCACGGATTTTGTCGTGACTAACGACCTTTCTCAAGACTCTACCTCGGGCACACACCAAGTGTGTGGCTGGCGCTGGAAGATTGAGCAGTTTCACCGTGAAGCAAAACAACTCACTGGACTCGAAAAATGCCAATGTCGCCGTGCTCGGATCCAACGTAATCATATTGCTTGCGCTTTTCTAGTTTGGATCCGATTGGCTCAAATTGCTCGAAGCACAAGCAAAACGCTTTATCGTATTAAGCAAGGCTTGCTCGATGATTATCTTTGTCAACAGCTCAAAAAACCTTCTATTATTATGCGATTTGCGTAAGTCCTGATAAGGTGAACGTGGTCAGCTTTGCCACCAAACTCTAAAACACTGACATATCACTTTTTGCACTGTTCCCTGAATATTTCCTCCAGTAACTCACCCGTGAAGCACTTATTTCGGTATTTTGTAACTAACACTAAGTGGTAGTTCATCTTATAGACATAGTAATAATGAGATCTAATAACCACGTTGATTCTCAACACTAAAATGAGTAAATGTAATGAACGCATCCCAACCACTTAATCAAGGGCTCGAGACTGAAAAGTAAGGTGTGGATCCTCACAGATTTTCGGCATCATTGTGCCCATACGGGATGCCTAGTGCTTCCAAAAACTGGAGGACCCACAAAATGAAATATACACCGGTTGGCGTAGATATCGCAAAACATGTGATTCAGATCCACTTTATCGACGAGCACAGTGGTGAGGTAGTTGACAAGCAGCTCCGTCGTCATGCCTTTTTAGCGTTTTTCAGTAACCGGGCGCACTGCCTGATAGGGATGGAAGCGTGTGGTGGTTCTCAGCACTGGGCTCGTGAACTGGAAAAACAGGGGCATAAAGTTCGCCTGCTTCAGCCTCGTTTTGTAAAAGCCTTTCTGATGGGTAATAAGAATGATGTGATGGATACCCGTGCTATATGGATGGCAGTGCAACAACCCGGCAAGGCCATTGCAGTAAAAACCGAAGAACAGCAGTCAGTACTGGTGCTGCACAGAATACGCCGCCAATGAGTAAAATTTAGAACTGCACAGATTAATGCCTTGCATGGCATGTTGCTGGAGTTCAGCGAAACAATAAGTAAAGGCCGGGCTTCACTGGATAAATCTCTGCCATGGGCGCTGGAGCGCTTGAAGGCACGACTGCCGCCCTTCCTTATCGCTATGCTGGAAGAACAACACCAGCGACTGGGTGATCTGGATGCTCAAATCGAGGGTATTGAAAAGCAACTGGTTGCTTTGGCAAAACAGAATGAAAGCTGTAAAAGGTTGCTAGAAATCCCTGGTGTGGGGTCTATTATTGCTACCGCAGCCATGGCCACGATGGGCGAGGCTTCTGCCTTTAAATCAGGACGTGAGTTCGCAGCCTATGTAGGCCTGGTACCGAAACAGACCGGAACGGGTGGAAAAATCCGGTTACTGGGGATAAGCAAACGAGGGGATACCTATCTGCGAACGCTATTTATCCATGGTGCCCGCGCAGCGGCGTTACTGGCAAAAGAACCGGGGCAGTGGATAACGGAGTTAAAAAAACGCCGGCCAACCAGCGTGGCAATCGTAGCAATGGCTAACAAACTGGCAAGGACGGTATCTGAATAAGGTCCTGAGCTTAAAGCTCGTTGAGGAAATGAGGTGTGAGTCAGCGGATTTCATCGGAACCCGCAGCAGTGCTATTTGCTGCAATAAGGCCGAATATAAAGCTGCAACCGAACCTTTTGTTCTGGTTAACGGGAAGATGATTAAATCAGTTAAACGATTATGCTGGATAAATGATTATCTCCACAAGGTGAGTCGTTTCATTATCAATTACGCTTTGATGGCCGACGCAGGAACCCTTGTTATTGGTCACAACTTCGAATGGAAAAAATCCATTAACATCGGCAAGCTGAATAACCAAAAATTTGTCAGCATTCCTCATGCCAGGCTTATCGAGATGATTCAATATAAAGCCGATGAAACCGGGCTCACTGTGATTGTAAGAGAGGAAAGTTACACCAGCAAAGCGAGCGCTTTGGATTGTGACGCTATACCAAATTACGGCGATATTGGGGAAAAGGTATTTTCAGGTAAACGTAACGCGGATTATACGTGACATCAAACGGACGCTTGCTAAACGCGGATGTGAATGGGGCAATCAATATCCTGCGGAAAGAAATCGGTGATGACTTTGTAAAAGGTTTAGCTGATAAGGGCTGCGTGTACCTGCCCAAGCGAGTCAATGTACTTGTTTTAGAATGCGCCCACGGGTTGCAGAAGCTCAATCCATAGCGGCGTAGCCGTTTGTTGGGTCGAGTCGTTCACGTTGGAATACTTAATACTGGTAATATCCGGCGGAAGAATCACGGGTTTTTAAATAAACTCGCTTTAAGCATTAGCCATCGGTGCACGGTATATCTCTATTCCATCAATCGCCCTGTTTTTACCTCATTTAGCAGTGTGTCGGGGATTGTTCATTGTCTCAATCTGCCTTAACGCCGCCTTATCTTGATTGCACTGCTCCAGAGCCAGCAGCAGTTGCTCATTCAGTAGCACACTATCGCCCCACGTCATGTGCTCAGGGATGACCGGCACCTGACAGTCACCCAGCAACGTGGCGGGGATGAGCACGCGCGGGGCGGGCAGGTATTTGGTCTGCGTGGGCACGCAACCGGTTAACAGCGGCAGCAGGCACAGGCAAATGTGCACAATGCGCCGACGTAATAATCTTCCGTATCGTGATAATGCGAGGGGAAGAATCCCGAACGGCCTTTTGGTGTGCATCCTGTGTCGCTCCGACTATTTTATTAAAAACCTCAACAATCTTTTCATAGTGAGTCACCTGCGCCCACGCGGCGTCCCTTTCAATGCGCAGTGCTTGATTAGATCGTTTCAGTTGCCGGTTTTCCTGGTACTGAGATTGGATCGTCATCGCGAGGGTGATCAGGGTAATAAGTAACAGCGTTCCCACCAGGGTTCGCCAACTAAAGGTCAGGTTCATCGATCCCCCTTTGGCATTTAAAAACGCTTATTTTTAGCGGATAAGGTGCCATCATGATTACATTTCCTCTCTATCGGTATCCCTCGCTGAAGGCGGAGCGCGGTGCCATAATACGTTGGATGGATATGACGAGAACCGCCCGCGGGCGTGCGGCGGGGCACCTCAAGCGATTTTTTGAGCGTCGACCGGTATGACGCGTTTTTTCTGTGACGAAGGGAATTTCAGTACAGGTCATACGCTGCGGGGGGAGATGATCGCGGGGGTGCCCGGGATCATCCACCTACGCAATCGCGTTTATTTATCACATTAACAAACTTTTTGCGGATCGCATCAGTATTTTTTACTTTTTTTCGCGGCCAGCATTTCTGACTTCCGGATCGGTGTTTGTCAATGTAGTTGTCGCCTGAAACTGTTTTTGTCAACGCTACTTTAGATTGGGCTCTTCCGCAAATAATGTTGGTGCTGAACGCCGTAGCTAACTGAGATATAAATCATTTTCTGACTTTTTATCTATTGAAAATGATCATGCTCAAAAAATTACTCGCTCTCCCTCGAAAGTGGGGGATCGCCGATTATTCTTTCAGTGCTCGGCGAGTTGAACTGTTGCTTCAACATCGCAAACATTCTGCGTATTGTCCCCCAATGCAATATGAAAAGCCGCTGTCGTTAGGGCTTTACTCACCGACGACTTCAGCATTTACCCTGTGGAGGAAAGACCCTGATACTATGCTTTCGTCTTCAGCGATTTTGTTGCACCAACAGCAGATGTAGTGGTCAAGTAAAATCGGACACTTTTTTAAGACACCTTGATTAATGGTATTCGCTCAAACTCCATGGGAGAAAGATATCCCAGTACACTGTGGGGACGTTTACTATTGTAATAAGCCAAATAGTCCAACACACTTAGCTTGGCATCATGGTGACCCTTCAGCACTTCGTAGTGCAAATATTCATATTTCAGACTGCGGAAAAAGCGCTCTGTGGGGGCATTTGCATATTATCATCAAGAAGATCACCGAATAACCCCCTGTGTCAGCATAGTTGTCGCCTGTTAATATTAAGGAGAACACCATGCCGGCAAACCCCGTGCCTATCAATATCAAGCAACAAGGGTTGCTCTGGCTTCAACCTCCGTATAATTGGTCTCACCGGCAAATAGCGAAGAAGCTAGACGTGAGCCCTTCGGTTGTTTCAAGATGGAGAAACGAGTTAATGAGTGATGGCCTGTTATGTGAAGATGAGCAGTTTTTAAAGAATAACGAAGGTTGGTCGCCCGAACAGCGTTTTGCGGTGGTCATTGAAAGCGCAGTGATGTCTGAAATTGAGCTGGCCGAATACTGTCGGCACAAAGGATTGTTTGTTGAACAGGTAAAGGAATGGCGAACGGCTTCGCTCCGGGCTCATGAGCCGAAAGCCTTGAATAATCATAAAGTTGATAAAGTCGTCAAAGAATACAGACAAAAGATCCGTGAACTTGAAAAAGAACTCACCAGAAAAGAAAAGGCGCTGGCGGAAACCGCAGCGCTACTGGTATTAAGGGAAAAGTTCAATGCCCTCTGGGACAACAGCGAGGACGTCTAATACCTCTCCCGGAGCGGCTTAATATAGTTGATATGCTTAGGAATGCGATGAAACAGGGGGCTCGTAAGGCGCAAGCCTGCCAGGTCATTGGGATTTCAGTCAGAACACTGCAACGCTGGCGCAACAATTGTCACAACGCTCCCCTGGCCGACAAACGGTCAACGGCCGTTCGCAATGCCCCCAGCAACAAATTGTCTGATGCTGAACGACAGCGGATCATGGAAATCTGTAACTCACCAGAGTTTTCAAGTTTCCCTCCGAATGTCATCGTTCCGACGCTGGCTGATAGGGGAATTTATATCGCCTCTGAGTCTACGTTTTATCGCGTGCTCAAAGCGAACAAACTGTTAACACCTAGACGTCGAGAGAGAAGTTATAAACGTCCAGGCGCACAAAAAACGACAGCACCGAATCAGGTATGGTCCTGGGATAGTAGTTATTTGCCAACACCTATAAAAGGTCGGCATCTTTACCTCTACATGATGATGGACATTTTCAGTCGGAAAATTGTGGGGGCAGACGTTTTTGAACAAGAATCCGGCGAACAGGCTGCAGAGCTACTGCAACGATGCATCTGGAAAGAAAAATGCGCGGGCAAAAAAATCATTCTTCATTCAGATAATGGTGGCCCCATGCGTAGTTATACCCTGTTGGCGAAAATGTACGATCTGGGGGGAATCAGTTCATATTCTCGCCCACGAGTCAGCAATGATAACCCTTATTCCGAATCCTTGTTTCGAACGGTGAAATATTGTCCCCAGTGGCCAGCCGAGGGGTTTACTTTACTCAATGATGCCAGAGCCTGGGTAGCTCAGTTTGTGAACGGGTACAACCTTGAACATAAACACAGTGGTATCAAGTACGTTACTCCAGATGAACGTCATAGGGAGGCAGATAAAGAAATATTAGCTAAACGGAAAGCCATCTATGAATTAGCTCGAGCTAAAAAACCCGAACGTTGGAGCAAAGGCTGTCGTAACTGGAATTTTATTCATGAAGTGATGCTGAATCCGGAAGTAAGTGCTGCATAAAACAGTTTCAAGCGACAACTACATTGACAAACACCGCGAGAGGTTTCACGCATTTTGTCATCCAGTAATTGATGACGTCGTTTCAGTAAATCGCTTACTTTTTCAGCAATTTCAGATAATTGATTCTGTTTAGGATGTGGTTTCATTGTGCTGGCATAATCTTTAATAAGCTGAGCATCGATTCTATCCGTTTTAGCCAGCAGGCCCTTACTTTTAGCAAAAGCGCGAATTTTATTGGCATGCTCAACAAATACGGGTACCTGTTGGGCGCGCAGTGCTTTGACAAGGGTTCTTTCATACCCCCCGGTGGCTTCACAGAGAACCCGTTCAACGTTCCTATTTTTTTTGATTTCTTGCACCCATTTTTTTATTAATGAAGCCGAGTTTGAAAGGGGAGTGACTTTATCTGAAAAACACACATCAAGCGTGGCTTTTCCAACATCAATACCAATATACTCTCCCATGTTGCCCTTTCCTTTTGTATAATCGAATTGAAAAAATAATAGACTTTTTCCCTACTTGTAATTCGAGGCGTCTTAAACCCTCATGACATCTGTTCGGAACCGGCCTATATCAAAATAGGATAGAGGGTCATGACTCAGGTACGGTGCTTCATCACCTTATTCGGAAGAACGACCCCTCTATCCACCTATTAAGGTGATCAGAATTAACAGGCAATTTCAATATACAAGAAGGAAGATATACATCAAAGCGAAGGCTGATAAGTCTTGGCGATTTTGGGGTATTTATGTTCATGTTGGTAAGATGGAAACGTTGCGCACATCCTATAAGCTGGCGAAAGAAAACAAGGGGGCACCAGGAGTAGATGGTGTGACCTTTGAAGAAATTGAGTCCACAGGGGTAGACAACTTTCTTGAATCCATCAGGAAGGATTTACTCTCCAAGACCTACTACCCATTGAGGAATCGGAAACGGGCGATACCGAAAGCTGGAGGGCAATCCAGGATGTTAAGTATTCCCACTATTCGAGACCGCGTAGTGCAAGGTGCAGTCAAACTCATTCTAGAAGCGATATTCGAGGCAGATTTCCAGCCGGGCTCTTTTGGTTATCGCCCCAAGCGAACGGCTGCTGAAGCAGTAGAACAGGTAACAGTAGCAACTATCAAGAATATGACGCGAGTCATCGATGTCGATCTCAAATCGTATTTTGACACCGTGCGCCACGATATTTTGTTAAGCAAAATAGCAACGCGCGTGAATGACAAAGAAGTCATGCGGCTACTCAAGCTGATACTGAAAGCAGGTGGGAAATGTGGGGTACCTCAAGGCGGTCCGTTGTCGCCACTACTGAGCAATATCTATCTCAATGAGGTAGACAAGATGCTTGAACGAGCAAAGGCGGTAACAGGTACGGATGGATATCAGCATATTGAATACGCGAGATGGGCGGATGATCTTATCATAATGATCGACAGCCATAGAAAATGGGATTGGCTGGCAGTGGGTGTCTACAAACGACTGAAAGAAGAACTCATGAAGTTGGGAGTAACACTTAATTTAGAAAAGACACGACAAGTTGAGCTGAAGCAAGATGACTCCTTCAGTTTTCTAGGTTTTGTTTTTAGAAGAACGAAAACAAAGCAAGGGAAATGGGGCGTCATGAAAACACCGAAGATGGACGCGAGAACACGGCTTTTACAGAAATTAAAAGCGGTGTTCAGACGCCATCAGTCTCAACCGATTGATCGGGTCATTTATCTCATCAATCCGATACTCAGAGGCTGGGTGAATTATTATAGGATCGGTAATTCAAGTCGATGTTTTACCTACGTTAAAGATTGGGTAGAAAAGAAAGCGAGGCGTCATTTAATGAAGGCGCGTCGACGGCAAGGCTTCGGCTGGGGGAGATGGAGTAAGGAAGGGTTTTATCAAAAATTAGGTTTATATTCAGACTATAAGATTAGATATTACCCAGTACTGAAAGTGTCGCCAGCTAGATAGGTCACATAAGCTTTGGTATGAAATTGTCAGGTAAGCGTAGTGCGGGAAAACCGCATGCTGCGTTTGACGAGGCGGGCGATGGAAACGGGAGCAATCAAGATAATATCGTGATTTGATCACCGCGCCATTGTTCGACCCTACCGTATGACCCAAAGTCTAAGCCGCAAAGGGAATTGTTGGGACAACGCTCCTATGGAGCGCCTATTCAGAAGCCTCAAAACCGAATGGGTACCCAAAGCAGGCTATCCAACTGGGCAAGAAGCAAAACGAGATCTTATTGATTATCTCATCGGCTACTACAGTCAAACTCGCCCTCATCAATACAACGGCGGATTAACACCAAATGAATCCGAGCGGCTGTACTGGGAGAAACACAAGATACTGGCCAATTTTACTTGACCACTACACCCTGTGCAATGCCTGATAATATCGGTAATGTCAGTGCTAAGATAAAAAAAAGTAGCGTTGACAGTAATGTTTTACGCAACAACGGAGATTCATTTCGATTGCCTGCGGCATGCATATTACCATCAAGAAGCTCACCCAATACCCTTATTATCTGATGTTATGCAGCCCACATCTGATAGGTTTGTCAGATGAAAAAATCTAATCTTTATTTATACACTGACTTTATTTTAATTTATTTTCTTGCGGAGGTCTAAGATGGCTTATAATTGTAATTCAATTCCTGTTGTTTTCGTACATGGGGTGGTGCAGACCCTGGTGTCTGGAGCTCTATCAAGCTGGGTACCAAAATTCTCATTTATTTGCCTGGGATTATCGTAATGATACTCATAAATCTATCAATGAACAGCTTAGCCCGCTTTTCGATAATTATATCAATAGTGTGTTGAACGAAACGGTGTCAACGCTACTTTAGATTGACCACTTTTTGCTACTTTAAAATGTCCAGTTTTTGCTAATTTTCCTGTTGGGTTTCTATTCCAGGCGCCTGGATAATATCAGTCGTTTTTATAGGCAACATGCCTGCTTTGCGTTTATTTTTGAGTCGGTAGCTTTCTCCTTTAATATTCAATGTGGTTGAATGATGTAAAAGCCTGTCTAAAATCGCAGTTGCTAAAATGTGATCACCGAATACGTCCCCCCAATCAGTAAAACTTTTATTTGATGTGAGAATGATGCTCGCCTTTTCATAACGACGGCTCAATAACCTGAAAAATAGGCTAGCTTCTTCGCGATTCATCGGTAAATACCCGATTTCATCCAGTATTAATACCCTGGCATAGCACAGTTGCTGAAGTTGGCGTTCCAGACGGTTTTCTTGCTTTGCCTTCATTAAGGTACAGCAGAGTCTATCCAGAGGCATAAACAATACCCGATGCCCAGCTGTAGCTGCCTTGACAGCCAGCGCTATCGCCAAATGCGTTTTCCCTACCCCAGGTGGGCCTAACAAAATGACGTTTTCATGATGTTCGACAAACCTCAGCCCCGCCAGCTCGCGGATAATTTTCCTGTCTATACTTGGTTGGAAAGTAAAGTCAAATTGCTCCAAGGTTTTTATCCACGGCAAACGTGCTTGTTTTAACCGCGATTCCAAGCCTTTTTGGTGACGCCCGTTCCATTCCTGGGCTAATGCCTGCTGGAGAAATTCACGGTAGTTCAGTGCTTTCTTGGTGGCTTCTTCACATAAACTCTCCAACGCATCGCCCAGGTAATCCATTTTTAACCGTATCAACAAGTTTTCCATTTCCATCAGAGTAGCTCCTCATACACACTGAGCGAACGAGACGCTACTCGATTGACCTGTTGCCAAAGGGCTTGATGATGTTCTGGCACCTTTTGCCAGCCCTGCGTTACCTCCTGCAAGAGATGCGTCGCGAGCAGTTGCTCATCGCCGTAAATACGTAGCGTATTATCTAAACCGATACGAATATTAACCGCACGACCACACCAGAATGAAGGCACGCTATGGCACTGTTAACAAAGTTAAATTATTGAATAAAAAAGAATTTATAAAAATATTTAGGACGCATAAAATAATGATGAGATAAAAATAATACTTTTTGTGATCGGCTTCATCATTGAGAGAATTCGCCGATCGCTGCCATAAAAAATCGATTCATCTGTTTTTTTTAAAGAGGAACCGTTTACTTTGAATGCATTTAAATTATAATAATTTCAATAAGTTAAATGAATACACTTTGTTAACAGTGCCATAGCGATTACCTCTGACATCGATATAGCTGTCCCATGCCACTTGTCGTAGGTCGAAGTAGCTGGTATCGAAATCAGTCGCAGGGAGTGGCATCAAAGCTATTTTTTCCTCAGCAAAACGATTTTCCGGTGTCTGCTTGAATTGACGAAGATGACGCTGGTCTGCCACTTTCGCCAGCCACATCGCTAGCAGTTGATTAACATGAGCGAAACTCTCAAACTGACGGTAGCGAGTGAAAAAATTGTGTTTAACATAGCCCACCATCCGTTCGGTTTTGCCTTTCGTTTGCGGTCGATAGGGCTTACAGGCGCGAGGACTAAACCCATAGTGATTAGCCAGTTGCAGGAAGCCTGCATTGAACTCGATGTGGCCATTTTGTCCATGTTTGATAACAGCGGCTTTTTGGTTATCTACCAAGACATTTTTTACGCTGCCACCGAAGTAATTGAAGCTGCGAACCAGCGATTCATACGTGTGCTCAGCATCTTGCTTAGGGGCAGCAAAGACATGAAAGCGACGCGAAAAACCGAGCGTATTAACGGCAAAATTAACCGTACAGGCAGAGCCTGCCACCTCAACGATGATTTCTCCCCAATCGTGTTGAAGTTGATAACCGGGGAGGGTTTCAAAGCGTACCGTGTTTTTCGAGGCCCTGAGTGGACGCTTCGGATGAATATAACGTCGGAGCATCGCACTCCCGCCGCGGTAGCCTTTTTCACGGATTTCCTCAAAAATAACCGCCGCATTCCAAACCTGTTCACTCAACCTTGAATCGATGTAGTCTTTAAAGGGCTCGAGTTTAGCAACCTGTTTTTTACCGCATTTTGCTGTTGGCGGCGCAGGATAGCTAATGTGCCGTCTCACCGTCTTTTCTGAACACCCTATCTGATGGGCAATATCAACAATAAATGCCCCCTGTTGATGGCGTTGTTTTATCATGTAGTGGTCCTCTCTTCTTAGCATGCTTATTTCCCTCATGGCTTTGTCACCACAAAGGAAACTGCATTCTGGCTTGAGTGGACAAATTAAATTAGCAATTTACGGTCTTTTATCATTAGCGCTGACAACGGGAGCGAGCAAAGTTGATATTGTAGCTCATTCGTTTGGTAGCTTGCCAACAAGGTAGTTTATCAAATTTGGGGGAGGTTCAACAAAGGTACGTAATTGGATATCTATAGCTGGCTCCAACCACGGTTTAGATAGCATAAGAGGGATCGGTTTAACGATTAATAACTTATTCACTTCCGACCAAGGAGGCGCCGATATGCAATCGAGTTCCTATGTAATAAGAAAGCTCAACGAAGGAACAGAAACCCCCGAGCCAACAAAATACACAACAATTAGCTCAACCGGAGATGATCCATCATTTTTTGATATGTTAGGGAGTAGTTCTAGTAATTCTTCAGACAAAGTTGTTTCAATATCTAGTACCATCTAGTACCAAGTTGACTGGAGCAAACAACATCGTCATTCATGATGAAAATTTGGGGCATAACGCTTTGATCCGTGATGAGCAAGTCTTTTCCCATGTGCTTAACGTTCTTGGCTGTGATGCCTAAAACTGATAGAAAATGTAGGTCGTGACTCGAATTTGTTGATAAAGGGGGCGTTGGTGCATAGAGGTGTGAAGGTTGTTACTTCCCCCAAGGGGTTATGACTCTGTCACTTCCTTACAGGCGGAATGAGTGCTTGCTGCGGCCAAAAGCCGATTAAGAACGGCAACACCTATCGATGCTTCCGTCTTCTGTGCAGCCAATCCGCGAGCCCGAAGACGAGGTTCAATCAGTGTTTTGTAACACCCCATCATGGTCTCAACCAAGACTCGTTGACCGTAGTTTAGGGCTGTTTGCCAGGCGAGTCGCCCCTTGTTCTGGATCATTTCCAGGTGCTGATCGCGTTGGGTCGGTGGCTCTATCGTGCTACTAAAGCTGGGCGCAGTGATTGAAGAGAGCCGCGCCGATGCAGAAAAAGAAGCGGCAGAACGTGCGGCGCGAGAGGAAAAACGCCAGAAGCTTTTGCAGCTTATCGAAAAAGAAGGTTTCACCGCTGAAGATCTGTTAGGCTCAGCGGTAACAATCAACAAGAAGCGCAGAAAAAAACTAGCAGCTCCCGCCAAATACGAATTTGTCGAGAATGGTGAAACAAAAACATAGACAGGGCAAGGGCGCCAGCCAAAGCTTATTGAAGAAGCCCTGAAAGCCGGACGCAGCCTTGATGCGTTTTTGATTTCCGCAAGAATTGATTGAACAAAAAAGAGAAGGATCCGGCATAGACTGGTATTCGATGGCTAAAAAAGCAAGAATAAGAAAATTTTCTGAATACTCTGCCCTCAGAGCAAGTAAAGAGAAGGCAAAGCAGGGATTCACTGTCCAATGGAACGAAAACGTACTATAAGGGCTTCCCCGATTAGTCAACACCGGTTTTTTATTCTGTCTGGCTATCTATCACTGAAGTTAAAGGGATAAGACTGCGGTACTATAAACGGCCATGATGAATCATTATCGATTCGGACCCTGATGAAAGACGCTCGTGAGATTCTCGTTCGCTAAACGGATAATAATATCCAGTACTTTTACAGAAATGCCTCACGGGGGTCTAACCCTTTTACATCAACGCTGACAGTTCAGATAAGATATTTTTACTGCGTCAATTAAATTACTTATTGTAGAACCTGAAGTCATCACCATAAAACAGGGACGCCCAACATAAACGGGCATTTTTGGCTGCGATTGCCACAGCAGTACGCCAGTAACCTCGGCGGTTGATCAGCGAACTCACCCACTGACTGAAAGGATCTTGTTTCTTCTCCACACCAATCATGACAGAACGTGCTCCTTGGACAAGCAAGGTGCGTAAGTAGGCATCACCCGCTTTGGTGATTTTTCCCAGTCTGGATTTTCCCCCACTACTGTACTGTGACGGTGTTAAACCGAGCCAAGCTGCCAACTGACGCCCATTTTTAAAATCATGAGCAGTGCCAATACTAGCAACCAGCGCACTCGCCGTTGTTGGACCCACCCCTTTGAGTTTCATCAGATTTTGGCTGCGGCTATCCTGCTTAGCGATTGTTGCCAGGATGCGATCATACTCAGCAATTTTCAACTCGATGGCATCAATATGTTCTAGCAGAGTATCGATGCACTGCCGGACCCATCCTGGTAGGTTTTCCCTGTGCTCTGCAACCAGGCGGCGTAACGATTCCGTACGTTGTGGTGCAATGAAACCAAATTCAGAGACTAATCCACGAAGACGGTTATAAGATGCAGTCCGCTCTTCAATAAATCCCTGTCGGGTACGGTGCAAGCATTGCATTGACTGTTGTTCTTCATCTTTAACAGGAACAAAACGCATATGTGGCCGACGAACCGCTTCACAAATCGCCAGCGCATCCGCCGCATCATTCTTCCCGGCTTTACCTGCTAAGCGATAAGGAGAAACAAATTTAGGCGCCATGAGTCGGACGTTATGACCATACCGCGTGAATAATCTTGCCCAGTAATGTGCGCCGGAACAGGCCTCCATGCCGATCGTGCAAGGAGGTAAATTAGCAATTAGCTCTGGCAATGCGGTTCGAGGCACTTTAGGCTTAACGAGAACAGGAATACCATTTTTATCAACACCATGAACAGCAAAGACATTTTTAGCAAGGTCTATCCCAACGGTTGTAATAATCATAGTCTTCCCCTATATTCGAATTTTGGTTATCTTCCCCATAATGGCACAAAAGTGCGGACAGTAACCTTAATTTAGGGGAAGTCCCTTTCATTCGCTAAGCCCAATCATCTTCAATATGATAGAACGCGGGTGCACTTTAGGAGAAATTTAACTATGTTATCCAAATACCTTGACCCCAAGAATGATGTAGCCTTCCGAAAAATTTTCGGCACCGAAAAGAACAAAGATATTCTTATGCATTTCTTAAATGATATTTTAGGGTTTTCCGGTAGCAAACAGATAACCTCTGTTACTTTTTTAAGTACGATACAAGACCCCGATATCGCCGCTAAAAAGCAAAGCATCGTTGATGTACTCTGCCAAGATGATGAGGGGGTACGCTACATTATCGAAATGCAGGTTGCCAAGACGAAAGGATTTGAAAAACGGGCGCAATATTATGCGGCGAAAGCCTACTCTCAACAGGCAAACAGGGGTGACGAATATCAGAACCTGAAAGAGATTATCTTTATTGCTATTGCAGATTGTACCTTGTTTCCGGAGAAGACTCAGTATAAATCCGATCACATTATTCTTGATCGTGACAGTGGTGAGCATGATTTAAAAGATTTTTCCTTCACGTTTATAGAATTACCTAAGTTTAAGAAGAGCAACCCGAAAGATCTTGAATCAATAACAGAAAAGTGGTGTTACTTTTTCAAATATGCGGCGGAGACAGGACCTGAATGCCTTAAACACGTGATCGGCAAAGACACTATCATAGAAGATGCCTATGAGCAATTAGACCGTTTTTATTGGACAGAATCTGAGCTGATGAATTACGAACGAGAGCTTAAGCGAGTTCGTGATGAAGCAGCCATACTTGCACAAAAAATAGACGACGCAACTGAAAAAGGTATACAACAGGGCATACAACAAGGTATGCAACAGGGCATACAACAAGGTATGCAACAGGGCATACAACAAGGTATGCAACAGGGCATACAACAGGGAAGCAAGGAAACTAAATTTGAAATTGCCAGACAGCTTCTCGGTGACGGACTAGATCGGGCTGTCATTAAAAGATGCACTGGACTGTCTGACGAAGAACTTGACAGCTTGGCCTAGGCAGGGAGCTGAGACGGCATGACCCATTGACATGGGCAAGCCAATAAAAGTCGCTTATTAGCGGAAGCTGGGTTAACTTTTTTACAAGTACAGACAATGTAATATTCACATATCGAGTAGGGTGAGGCGTTAACGCCTCATCCCTCTCACAGGTAGGGTCGAACAATGGCGCGGTGATCAAATCACGACATTATCTGTGTGATTCATGGACATCGTTTCACTATAATAATCGTTATGAACAGAGAAATTCCGCAACGACTGCAGTGGATAGAACACTATGAGACATTAGGTGATGCGGGGGTAGACAAGTATAAATGCTACTATGCCGTCGTTGCGGAATTTCGCGCCCCACCACATTACGCAAATGGTGGCGTAGATACCAGGAGCGGGGGAGGGTGGGTTAAGTTTGAGCTACTACAAATCAAGTTAAACCTGTCGTGAAATTTCGACGTAAAGCGGACTTCATTCGCGATGAACGTCCTGTTCCAGGTGATGGGGTTCCAGGTGGGTACCTGCGAAATCGGTTCTGGTTTATACTAGTACACGGCCATTGATGACTGTACTCGTTACAGAGTTTTAAGGCTTTATCACCGTCGTACTGCGGCAAACACGCTGGATTTTATAGATTGCGTTGTAGAGGAAATGCCTTTCCCAATACAACGTATTCAAACTGATAGGGGAAGAGAATTTTTTGCCATTAAAGCACAGGAAAAACTAAAAGAATATGGGATTAAATTCCGTCCGAACAAACCGGCATCCCCGCACCTTTAATGGCAAAGTTGAGCGTTCCCAAAAAACAGACAAAGCAGAGTTCTACGCCACGGTGGATCTTACAGCCAGCAACTTGGATGACCTGTTAGCAGAATGGCAGCATTATTATAACTGACAACGTTCTCATAGCGCCCATAACGGAAAAACGCCGATGGAGCGCTATTTTGAACTCTCTGATCAGACTCCGTTCTCAGACGAGGTTATTGCTAATTACTGTCCAGAACAGGAACGCATTCAGGAGCAAAATTACAAGCTCGATCTTGCTCTTCAAAAAGTGAAACGATGTCTATGAATCATACAACCTGACAACTTCACTTCATATCAAAGCTTATGTGACCTATCTAGCTGGAGACACTTTCGGTACCTGGTCATGACAAGTCAGAGGAATCTGGATGCACAACTCAACCCCATTAATCACCACGATAGTTGGCGGCCTGGTGGTCGCCTTTTTCTTAGGAACACTGGCTCATCGCCTGCGCATTTCACCCCTGGTAGGGTACCTTACCGCAGGGGTCTTGGTTGGACCTTTCACGCCAGGTTTCATTGCTGATCTCTCGTTAGCGCCAGAACTGGCAGATATTGGTGTGATTTTGTTAATGTTTGGCGTTGGGCTCCATTTTTCTCTTAACGATCTCCTGGTAGTAAAATCTATCGCCATTCCCGGCGCCATCGCTCAAATTATTGTCGCTACCCTGTTGGGGATCGGTCTGTCGCATTTATTAGGTTGGGATCATGTGACCGGGCTGGTATTCGGCTTATGTTTATCGACGGCCAGCACAGTAGTCTTATTACGCGCTTTGGAAGAACGGCAACTGATTGATAGCCAACGTGGGCAAATAGCTATTGGTTGGTTAATCGTAGAAGATTTGGTTATGGTGCTAACGTTAGTACTACTGCCTGCTTTTTCAGGTGTCTTAGGGAACGAAAATAGCAGTACCCAGCAATTACTTACCGAATTGGCTATTACCATCGGTAAGGTCATCGCTTTTATCACATTAATGATAGTTGTTGGCCGCCGCCTGGTTCCTTGGATCTTGGCTAAAATTGCGTGCACCGGCTCACGTGAACTGTTCACACTGGCTGTGTTGGTGCTTGCGCTAGGCATTGCCTATGGCGCAGTAGGCCTGTTTGATGTCTCCTTCGCGTTGGGTGCCTTCTTTGCTGGTATGGTATTGAATGAATCTGAACTTAGCCACCGAGCCGCTCAGGATACCTTACCGCTACGTGATGCCTTCGCCGTATTATTTTTTGTCTCGGTTGGCATGCTACTTGACCCGGTAATCTTAGTGCGTGAACCCTTAGCGATTATTGCTGCGTTGAGTATTATCGTATTTGGAAAATCAATTGTAGCATTTATACTTGTTCGTTTATTTGGTCACTCAAAACGCACAGCCCTAACGATTTCGGCGAGTTTAGCGCAAATTGGTGAGTTCGCATTTATTTTAGCAGGATTAGGGGGCTCTCTCGGTTTATTGTCTGAATATGGTCGAAATCTGGTACTGGCCAGTTCGATCCTTTCCATTATGCTCAATCCACTACTCTTTAGTCTATTTGAGCGCTATTTGCGTAATACGGAAACAACGAAAGACCAAATTTTAGAAGAGACCGTTGAAGAAAAAAAAACAGATTTCCCTTAACTTATGCAACCAGGCTGTATTAGTGGGTTATGGCCGCGTGGGCAGTTTGCTGGGGACAAGGCTCAATGCTGAAGGGATATCGCTAATAGTGACTGTTCCCAGGGCGTTTATATGAACGCATCCCAACCACTTAACCAAGGGCTCGAGACTGAAAAGTGAGGTGTGGCTCCTCACAGATTTTCGGCATCATTGTGCCCATACGGGATGCACAGTGCTCTCAGAAACTGGAGGATCCACAAAATGAAATATACACCGGTTGGCGTAGATATCGCAAAACATGTGATTCAGCTCCACTTTATCGACGAGCACAATGGTGAGGTAGTTGACAAGCCGCTCCGTCGCCAGGCCTTTTTAGCGTTTTTCAGTAACCGGGCGCCCTGCCTGATAGGGATGGAAGCGTGTGGTGGTTCTCAGCACTGAGCCCATGAACTGGAAAAGCAGGGGCATAAAGTTCGCCTGCTTCAGGCTCGTTTTGTAAAAGTCTTTCTGATAGGTAACAAGAATGATGTGATGGATGCCCGTGCTATATGGCTCGCAGTGCAACAACCCGGCGAGGCAATTGCAGTAAAAACCGAAGAACAGCAGGCAGTACTGGCACTGCACAGAATACGCCGCCAATTAGTAAAATTTAGAACCGCCCAGATTAATGCTCTGCATGGCATGTTGCTGGAATTCGGCGAAACAATAAGTAAGGGTCGGGCTTCACTGGATAAATCTCTGCCATGGGCGCTGGAGCACCTGAAGGCACGACTGACTCCATACCTTATCACTATGCTGGAAGAATGTAATGGTCAAGTAAAACCGGACACTTTTTTAAGACACCTTGATTAATGGTATTCGCTCAAACTCCATGGGAGAAAGATATCCCAGTACACTGTGGGGACGTTTACTATTGTAATAAGCCAAATAGTCCAACACACTGAGCTTGGCATCATGGTGACCCTTCAGCACTTCGTAGTGCAAATATTCATATTTCAGACTGCGGAAAAAGCGCTCTGTGGGGGCATTATCCCAGCACTGGCCTTTTCTACTGTGGCTTGCCTGCATGCCCCTAACCGACAGATGCTGCCCGTATTCACGACTGGTGTACTGACTGCCTCTATCTGAGTGGTGAATTAGCCCCTTATTAGGTTTTCTACGCCAATACGCCATTTGTAGCGCCGCTAAACAGAGCTCAGTCCGCATATGCGCTGCCAGGGCCCAACCTACTATCTGGCGTGAGTATAAATCCATTACGATAGCGAGATACTGCCAACCCTGATAGGTACGGATGTAGGTGATATCGGTTGTCCACACCTTATTGGGTGTGTTCACGGTAAATTGCCGGTCCAGCAGATTGGGGGCAATCGTGTGGTTATGCTGACTGTCTGTTGTCACCCGGTAACGCTTCGGATAACGGGCGATTGAGGAGAGCATGGTTTTACCACCAGAACTGTTTTGTCGTGGGATCAAACCACACCAGGCAGAAAGTTGTCTACCATTGTTAAACTGGCCAGCATTCACTTCACTTAAAAAGGCAGCAGCAATAAGCGGCTCCACTCCCGGGATAGCGAGAAGGGCTTTATACCGGGGCTGCTGCTGACAGAGCGCCGCTATTTCCTGAGTTAGCGTGCTGATATGCTCATTCAGTGAATGCATGTTCTCCAACAGGGAAGACAATAAACGACGTAACACGAAGGATAAGCGGTTTTCCACATCTTCTAGGAGCTCAGGCAATTGTTGTTGCAAAATGTTGATACCAACAGGAATTGAAATGCCCTGTTCTGCAGCTAATGCCCGAATTTGATTTGAAAGGGCTGTGCGCTGTTCAACCATTAATTGACGCGCACTGCGGAGAGCTTTGATATCCAGCTGCTCAATCGTTTTAACCGTGACAAAATGGATGCCTGGTCGAAATGCTGTCTCACATATTGCTAACGCATCATTGGCATCGTTTTTTTGATGGCGTGCTAAGGCTTTCACGTGTTGCGTGGGGATCAGCCTAACGTTATAGCCCATCTCATTAAAAGTTCGCCCCCAATAATGGGACGTTCCACAGGCTTCCATCGCAATGAGTGTCCCTTCAGGAAACTGGCGCACAGTATCCAGCAGCTTACTGCGTGAGAGTTTACGATTCCAGGCAACAGAACCATTCTCTAGCCAGACACAGACTTGAAAAACAGATTTTGCTAAATCTATACCAACCACTTTAATATTATCCATGATGGATGCCCCTATTTGAATTAATTGGAAATAACTCAAGTCTGGCACTTTCTCTGCTAAGTGCTAGAGAGGGGTGTCCATCACATCATTACATATCCATCCAACGTATTATGGCACCGCGCCCCGCCTTCAGCGGGGGATACCGATAGAGAGGAAATATAATCATGATGGCACCTTATCCGCTAAAAATAAGCGTTTTTAAATGCCAAAGGGGGATCGATGAACCTGACCTTTAGTTGGCGAACCCTGGTGGGAACGCTGTTACTTATTACCCTGATCACCCTCGCGATGACGATCCAATCTCAGTACCAGGAAAACCGGCAACTGAAACGATCTAATCAAGCACTGCGCATTGAAAGGGACGCCGCGTGGGCGCAGCTAACCCACCATGAAAAGACAGGTGGCGCCGTGACCCTGGCCGCTAGAATGATAAATCACTTTGAAGGAGTGAGATATAAGCCCTATTTTGACGGTGGTGGCGTACTTTCTGTCTGTTATGGGCACACGGGAAACGATATTGCACTCAATAAAACTTACACCCAAGCAGAATGCAACAAATGGCTTAACGATGCATTTGGAAAGAAAAATGCGCGGGCAAAAAAATCATTCTTCATTTGTAAAAGTTTGAATTTAATCTGACATTTCGCTATGTTTATCCTAACGTGAAGGAGTGTTAGAAATGAATCAAACAGCAAAAATAATCAAACCGAAATTAGGCTTATTGGAACTGGCGAAACTATTGGGTAATGTTCAGTCAGCGTGTAAAGTCATGGGCTACAGTAGGGACAGCTATTACCGGTTTAAAAAGCTGTTGAGCAGGGAGGTGAACCAGCGCTGGTAGAGATAAGTCGTAAAAAACCACTCGAAAAAAACCGGGTAGAACCGCATATAGAACAAGCGGTGGTGAATATGGCTTACGACTATCCTGCTTATGGACAACACCGCGTAGCGAATGAACTCAACCGACAGGGGATAATGATTTCGGGCAGTGGTGTTCGCTCGGTTTGGTTGCGCCATGACCTAGAAAATATCAAGAAACGCCTTTCTGCCTTGGAAGCTAAGGTAGCGCAGGAGGGATATTTACTCACCGAAGCCCAGCTGCAAGCACTGGAAAAAGTGCAAGATAAACGGGAAGCACAGGGTGAAATTGAAACGCAACACCCGGGCTATCTCGGCTCTCAGGATACTTACTACGTGGGGCACATTAAAGGCGTCGGTAAAATTTATCAGCAGACCTTTATTGATACCTATTCCAGAGTCGCCTTTGCTAAGGTCTATACAGAGAAAAATGCCTTGGTTGCAGCAGATGTGTTAAACGACCAGGTGCTGCCATTCTATGATGAGCAAGCGGTTCCCTTATTGCGTATCCTGACTGACAGAGGCTCAGAATACTCGGGTAAAAAGGAAAACCATGCCTATCAGCTTTACTTGGAGCGAGAAGATATCGAACATACGCGGACAAAAGCGTACAGCCCGCAGACCAATGGGTTCTGTGAGCGGTTTCATAAAACGATGAAAAATGAATGTTATGACGTCATGTTTCCGCGTAAAATTTATTCATCATTGGAAGACATTCAGCAAGACATCGATAAATGGCTCACATTCTACAACACAGAGCGACCTCATTCAGGCAGGTATTGTTATGGCAAAACCCCCTGGGAAACTTGGATTGCATCAACAGAGTTAGTAAAAGAAAAACAACTCGATAATTTATTTAAACCATCGGACAGTCAGATTCATCTGACAAATTCCATGGCTTATATCGCCAAAATCACGATTAACCGGCCGCAAGTGCGTAATGCGTTCCGGCCACTGACGGTGAAAGAGATGATCTTGGCGTTAAGCTATGCCCGCTATGATGCGAACATTGGCGTGATTATTCTGACTGGCGCGGGGGATAAAGCCTTTTGCTCCGGTGGTGATCAGACAGTGCGTGCTGTTCTATATGACCAAAGAGGGGCAGGAGGGACGCAATGCCTTTATAGAGAAGCGTCGACCGGATTTTATCAAATTTAAACGTAATCCTTGATGCCCCACGCTTTTTTATGCTATTCTCCCATACAGATGCATATTATCATCAAGAAGATCACTCAGTAACCCCCTGTGTCAGCATAGTTGTCGCCTGTTAGTATTAAGGAGAACAACATGCCAGCAAACCCCGTGCCTATCAATATCAAGCAACAAGGGTTGCTCTAGCTTCAACCTCCGTATAATTGGTCTCACCGGCAAATAGCGAAGAAGCTAGACGTGAGCCCTTCGGTTGTTTCAAGATGGAGAAACGAGTTAATGAGTGATGGCCTATTATGTGAAGATGAGCGGTTTTTAAAGAATAACGAAGGTTGGTCCCCCGAGCAGCGCTTTGCTGTGGTTATCGAAAGCGCAGTGATGTCTGAAATTGAGCTGGCCGAATACTGTCGATATAAAGGATTGTTTGTTGAACAGGTTAAGGAACGGCGAACGGTTTCGATCCAGGCGCATGAGCTGAAAGCCCTAAATAATCATAAAGTTGATAAAGTCGTCAAAGAATACAGACAAAAGATCCGTGAACTTGAAAAAGAACTCGCCAGAAAAGAAAAGGCGCTTGCGGAAACGGCAGCCTTACTGGTGTGTTAAGGGAAAAGTTCAATGCCCTCTGGGACAACAGCGAGGACGCCTGATACCTCTCCCAGAGCGGCATAAAATAATTGATATGCTCAGAGATGCGATGAAACAGGGGGCTCGTAAGGCACCGGCATGCCAGGCCATTGGAATTTCAGTCAGAACAGTACAACGCTGGAGTAACAACCGTCACAACACCTTCCACATTGACAAACACCGTTACTCGGTGATCTTCTTGATGATAATATGCAGCAGAAAAACAGCGGTCATACTCTTAGTAATACCTTTTGAACCCTAACCCTCCTTTGGGTAAGACACACAGCGTGCGCACTACACTGCCCGTTGTTATCAAAACCAGTGGTAGCAGCCTAGCAGCAACAGAACCCAGAAAATAACTACCGACAACATTATGGAATAGACTACGAACACATTGAGCTATCTCAGTCTCCTTTATGCCGTCCGGAAGACAGTTCTCCGACACTCGCTTTGCTATTATGTTGCTCTATAAAAATGGGGGAGATGAAAGCATCATGATTTCGAAGATCATACAAGCGCTTGAAAAAGAGACGTACCACACCAAGGATTACCCAGAATTTTATGCCGAGCATACTCTTGATCCACAAGTATTTTCAATAGAAGTCCAAGGGCTAGGCCATATTTCCATGCCGCTTGATGTGCATGTTGTCGAATGTTTATTAAAGATTTCATCGCCCGCAAAATTTGGCTTGCGTGAGAAAACCTTGCTGGATAAAAAAGTACGTGATACGCATGAAATTCCTGCTGATCAATTGCGCATCACGTATGACAGGGAAATAATGCACAACATGTTGGAGGGTATGCGAAGTACTTTAGGCTTGCCAGAAAATGCGGTGCTTACGCCCCATTTGCATAATATGCTGATTTACACTCCGGGACAGTTTTTCAAAGCACATCAGGATTCAGAAAAAATCGATGGCATGATCGCGACTCTGATCGTGGTGCTCCCGTCAGCACATATTGGGGGAGATCTGATCATCACTCATGCAGGCCAACAGTATCGATTCACATCAGAAAATCTGGCTGATCAGACATTGAAGTGCATTGTATTTTATGCGGATTGCCAGCATGAAATCGAAAAAATAAAGCAAGGCTATCGGCTTGCTTTGACCTACAACGTTGTTCTTGAACCCGCTCAACTTCTTCCTTTTCAGGAGGAAAAATATGTTAACAAAAATCTTGAACAAGCGCTTGGGGATTATTTTAGTTCGCGAATAAATCAGGGAAATACGCCAATCAAACTGGGGTATTTTCTTGACCACAGTTATACCGAGCATAGTTTGAGATGGGATCTACTCAAAGGCGCTGATTATCAGAATGCACAGGCTTTTAGGCATGCAGCGAGGAAGCTTGGCCTGATACCTCATCTCGCGCTAGCGGATATCCACGAATCCTGGGCAGCCTATGGAGATGAAAATGATCCAGAGCCGGAGGAACTGGTTGACGGTGATACCACGCTTGTCTACTGGCTTGATACGGAAAACAGGCCAATGTCATATGGGGATAACTATTTTTCTGATGATGAAATTTGTTGGACAAAAGAATCGCAAAAAGAAGATTTGAGTGACTCTCAATACGAGGGTTGGATGGGTAATTACGGTAATACGATAGATTACTGGTACCGGCGTGCAGCAATAGTTCTGTGGCGTGAAGCGGATAATATATCGATGTGTTTCATTCTCGATTACGATCAAGCACTTGCCGATATCGTGAGCCTGACGCAAAAGCCAGGTTGCGCGGAGCCTATCATTGATATGATCAATCAAGCCGGTCGTTTTTTGTACCACAGACGCCAACAGGAAGCTCAAGAAAAGTACTTCATATCATTCACTCAGATCGCCGTCTATCTTCAAAGTGAAGAACTAGCCTGCACCTTGCTGAAGGAATTTTCCATTTCAGTCAGCGGGAAAGAAAGCGGTCTTGAAGCATTGATTAAACTACAAAATGTTTATGGCATTGCTTGGTGCCTGAGATTACTCGAGACCTGGCAAGCGCGTGATCAAGAGGATTACCATCGACGTGCTACAACACAAATTCAGTTAGATATAGATAAGTTGATACACAATTTTATAACTCAGGGCGGGGACATGCAGCTAGCGGTTTTTCTGGTACGTTATCATGTTGAAGCCATAATCAGGATGGACAAGCGACCGCTCACACCTGTTGAGTGCATGAAATCGCTAAACAGACGAATAACAGCACTCACAAAAATAATGTATGCCTGTGATGTGGTTGTCGATCATGTAGCAACTGAAAAAATCGTCAGGCACGTTATCTCACATGTGCAGTTATATCCAGAGCTAGAGTTAGCAGATCTCGTGCTGAATTTGCAAAAGAAAAGGACTAACAACCTGTCATCTGCATACAGTTTATTGCAAATGCATGTAGAAAAAGGTATCCATGAAGAATTAAATAAAGGATTGCGCAGCAAAGACGATTGGTCACTCGACGCCAAATTAGCCTGCACTTGTGATTATTGCAAAGTAGTCATGGAATTTGTGAAATCGAAAACCGAATCCACCAAGATATGGCCACTTGCCGCCCCGCATCGCGAACATATTATACGCAATATCAAGGAGACCACACTACCCATCAGTTTTGAGGTAAAAAAACAGGGCTCTCCCCACAAGTTGATCATAACGAAAAGTGATCTAATCTATAAACAAGCACAAGAAAGGTTCGAAAGAATAAAGATTGCTTCAGGGATGGAAAGCAGTCGTACATAGCTTTTCGGATAACGAAGATAGTGGATGTTCACCCTCACTCCTGAACACAACATGTAACCAATACGGCGTACAAGAAAAATGCGGTATAGTCATACCCCATGTTCGAATGAAACTGATAAAGGTAAGTCAGGGTATGCCAGTCATATTGAGATTTAAAGGCCATATGTTTTTTTCTATTCGAATGAGGGCGACCCACAGGAACCCCTCCATATTCATGTTAGAAATGCTGAACAATGAAGCCAAATTCTGGTTGATAGGCCTAGTACTACAGTCGTAGTTAATGCATATATAATGAAGAACCTCGAGATTGTTGGTATTTTACCCTATGCTATTAGATGATTTTGGTGGATTAGCGATTTTTGACAAATTAACGACCAGGCTGGGGAATTTATTTCATCGTTGTGAAACCCGTGAACGAGCAGCAGGCTATGTAAAGGCATTACTGAGCGAGTGTCAGCGAAAAACCAGCTGGCAACTGGCGGAATGGCTGGGTGGGTGCTCGCCTCATGGTATCAATATTTACTTGAACGTGCTGAGTGGGATGCGAATGCAGCGCGTGATGTGCTACGTGATTGGGTAGTAGAGCATCTGAGTTCTCCAGATGGCGTGCTTGTTGTGGATGAAACCGGGTTCATCAAAAAAGGCCGACACTCAGCAGGGGGTACAACGTCAGTACAACGGGGCGGGTAGAAAATTGCCAGACTGGTGTATTCCTGTGTTATGTGGGAAAGGGAAGCAGTGCTTTTATTGATCGAGAGTTATACTTGCCAAAAACGTGGATAGCAGACACAGCACGTTGCCGACAGGCAGGTATCCCTGATGAAGCCGACTTTAGCAGTAAGCCAGAATTAGCCCGCCAAATGTTAGCGCGGGCGTTTGATGCAGGTATACCGGCAAGTTGGGTCACGGCAGACTGTGTTTATGGAGGAGATCGCCATCTGCGTCGTTGGCGGGAAGAGAACCAGCAGCCCTTTGTGTTGGCAGTGCCTTGTAATGAACCACTGTGGTGTCAGCCATTTGTTTGCACGCAAGCCCAGGAAATGGCTAACGCATTACCGAATAAAGCCTGGCGTTCGGTTTCAGCGGGCGCAGGAAGTAAGGGAGAGCGTTGGTACGACTGAGCGCTGACTCCTCTATTTCGTTTGCAGCCAACATTTGCTGATAAGACGGCACAGGAAAAAACCGGATGAACGAGCCTATTATGTGGTCTTTGCCCCAAGGGAGAAGGCCTCGCTGGAAACGCTGGTTCAAGTGGCCGGTCAGTGTTGGCAGATTGAGCAGGGGTTCCAGATGACAAAAGGAGAATGTGGACTGGCTCATAATGATAACATCCTGGAAGACTTATATCCGATTTGTATTTACAATGCAAGTGAGAAAAATATCAGACTTTTTCATGGCGGCCACTTAAGCAGCTTAATAACCATTGATGGGCTATATCGATATAATATTTGAATTGCGTGTGAGCAATCGCCAATTTTTTGGTCTTGTAACTGGTGTTCAATCTGCCTCTTTAGATATGGCACTGTTAACAAATTACGATATAAAAGATAGAAATAGAGTATGAAACTTTTCCCGTAGTGTGAAAAATATTCATTCCCCAAAAAGCTTCTCCTTCACACTGTCTCGTTCCAGCTTATGCAAGCGTTCAAAAGACAATGTTGTCTGGGTAACACCTTGTACAACCTTATTGAGTGCACCATTATCTTGATTTGATGGATCCGATTTCATTGATTTCAATGTATTCTGTGCCGTTTCTTCTTGGATGATCTTCGCTGCTTTTTCGATAGCTATCGCCTGATTTTTTCGTTCAGGTTGCGTTTGTGCCTGACTCAGGGTTTTATCGTCAGGAACCAGAATATTACCGGTAATACGGTTAACGTTACTGGGTATCCCAACACCTGATAAACGGATTATCACCCCGCTTTCTGGGTAAACATGCGCGAGTCGTATAGCTTGCTGGATATCCGCTGCGAGTCGCGTTTCGCCATTACGACTGATCTGTAAGCCCGCAAATCTGGCATCCTGACTGCCCAGCACCCGTGGTTGGTGGTTTAGTTCTATTTTACTTGTCAGCGCTAATGATAAAAGACCGTAAATTGCTAATTTAATTTGTCCACTCAAGCCAGAATGCAGTTTCCTTTGTGGTGACAAAGCCATGAGGGAAATAAGCATGCTAAGAAGAGAGGACCACTACATGATAAAACAACGCCATCAACAGGGGGCATTTATTGTTGATATTGCCCATCAGATAGGGTGTTCAGAAAAAACGGTGAGACGGCACATTAGCTATCCTGCGCCGCCAACAGCAAAACGCGGTAAAAAACAGGTTGCTAAACTCGAGCCCTTTAAAGACTACATCGATTCAAGGTTGAGTGAACAGGTTTGGAATGCGGCGGTTATTTTTGAGGAAATCCGTGAAAAAGGCTACCGGGGTGGGAGTGCGATGCTCCGACGTTATATACATCCCAAACGTCCGCTCAGGGCCTCGAAAAACACGGTACGCTTTGAAACCCTCCCCGGTTATCAACTTCAACACGATTGGGGAGAAATCATCGTTGAGGTGGCAGGCTCTGCCTGTACGGTTAATTTTGCCGTTAATACGCTCGGTTTTTCGCGTCGCTTTCATGTCTTTGCTGCCCCTAAGCAAGATGCTGAGCACACGTATGAATCGCTGGTTCGCAGCTTCAATTACTTCGGTGGCAGCGTAAAAAATGTCTTGGTAGATAACCAAAAAGCCGCTGTTATCAAACATGGACAAAATGGCCACATCGAGTTCAATGCGGGCTTCCTGCAACTGGCTAATCACTATGGGTTTAGCCCTCGCGCCTGTAAGCCTTATCGACCGCAAACGAAAGGCAAAACCGAACGGATGGTGGGCTATGTTAAACACAATTTTTTCACTCGCTACCGTCAGTTTGAGAGTTTCGCTCATGTTAATCAACTGCTAGCGATGTGGCTGGCGAAAGTGGCAGACCAGCGTCATCTTCGTCAATTCAAGCAGACACCGGAAAATCGTTTTGCTGAGGAAAAAATAGCCTTGATGCCACTCCCTGCGACTGATTTCGATACCAGCTACTTCGACCTACGACAAGTGGCATGGGACAGCTATATCGATGTCAGAGGTAATCGCTATAGCGTGCCTTCATTCTGGTGTGGTCGTGCGGTTAATATTCGTATCGGTTTAGATAATACGCTACGTATTTACGGCGATGAGCAACTGCTCGCGACGCATCTCTTGCAGGAGGTAACGCAGGGCTGGCAAAAGGTGCCAGAACATCATCAAGCCCTTTGGCAACAGGTCAATCGAGTAGCGTCTCGTTCGCTCAGTGTGTATGAGGAGCTACTCTGATGGAAATGGAAAACTTGTTGATACGGTTAAAAATGGATTACCTGGGCGATGCGTTGGAGAGTTTATGTGAAGAAGCCACCAAGAAAGCACTGAACTACCGTGAATTTCTCCAGCAGGCATTAGCCCAGGAATGGAACGGGCGTCACCAAAAAGGCTTGGAATCGCGGTTAAAACAAGCACGTTTGCCGTGGATAAAAACCTTGGAGCAATTTGACTTTACTTTCCAACCAAGTATAGACAGGAAAATTATCCGCGAGCTGGCGGGGCTGAGGTTTGTCGAACATCATGAAAACGTCATTTTGTTAGGCCCACCTGGGGTAGGGAAAACGCATTTGGCGATAGCGCTGGCTGTCAAGGCAGCTACAGCTGGGCATCGGGTATTGTTTATGCCTCTGGATAGACTCTGCTGTACCTTAATGAAGGCAAAGCAAGAAAACCGTCTGGAACGCCAACTTCAGCAACTGTGCTATGCCAGGGTATTAATACTGGATGAAATCGGGTATTTACCGATGAATCGCGAAGAAGCTAGCCTATTTTTCAGGTTATTGAGCCGTCGTTATGAAAAGGCGAGCATCATTCTCACATCAAATAAAAGTTTTACTGATTGGGGGGACGTATTCGGTGATCACATTTTAGCAACTGCGATTTTAGACAGGCTTTTACATCATTCAACCACATTGAATATTAAAGGAGAAAGCTATCGACTCAAAAATAAACGCAAAGCAGGCATGTTGCCTATAAAAACGACTGATATTATCCAGGCGCCTGGAATAGAAACCCAACAGGAAAATTAGCAAAAACTGGACATTTTAAAGTAGCAAAAAGTGGTCAATCTAAAGTAGCGTTGACATACTTCCTTCTTGTTGCAGTCGGATTTCATCCAGGTAAACACCGGCGCGTTTACCGTTACTGTCCCATACCGGCAATGCTATATGGGGGGTGGGATATTTACGCCCTGGCGCAATAAATTTTGCCATTGATTCTCCCGATCCCAGGCCACGTGTTTGTAATAATTTACGTCCCAGCGCGGTATTTTGCATGGGTGTAGCGCTGGCTATCAATTGCTCTGCAATCTGAGCGGCTTTATCATTAGCACCGTGCAGTAAATCATGGGCTGTAGGGTACTTTTTTTGATGTTCTAGTGCCCTCAACCATTTCTCTCGGTCGTCGGTATACACCTGTACATGTTCTTTTGCGCGAGAGAGTGTCACATAACCTCCCTCCCGGGTCGCCCTATTTTTCCTGCTCCCTTCTGTTCCTTCCAGCGTAATAACATAGCGGGAACTGGCACCCTGTGCACCGTAAGAGGTGACGGCATAGGCAAGATCAATATGGCGATCTTCAATAGCTTGCTTTGGATCCAGGCGCTTGTTGTGTTCGCCGTGAGTGAGCGTGATGCTGCCGTTACTGTCTATTTTGCTCACTTGCCAGAGACTATTAGCCACATAGCCTCTATCATTATCACTGCGGGTAAAACGTAACTTGTCGCCAGTACTGACAAGAATTTCTCGCGGTTTATACAGCGCAATAGCCTGCGTGCTGTTCTCAAAATTTGATATCAGCTGCGCTTTTCCTTCGCTATCACGCAGTGTCACGATACCGGCTTTATCATCTATCCTGGCCACCGTGTAATACTGGCTGTTTATCAGTGCGATCTTGTCGATATGGGGAGAAAAGCTCGCAGCACGGCGTAATTCATTATGCAATGTGCGCACCGGCTCCAGAATAGATAATACAGATTCTGTATTGCCAAGCTCTCCCGCCGCCTGGAGTTGATGGTGAATTTGCGCGTTAATGGCGCAGCGATCTTCGTTTAGATGCGCCACGATGAGTGTATTGTTTCTGGCATCAACAGTACGTCCGCTATAATCCTGACTGATAGCGCTAATTATGTCAGTTGGCGCATCGCGGTTTTTCTGCTGTGATACTGTGTTTGTCTGTTTTACCTGCTCTTTTTTAAATTCCATCACCGATGCAGTGGGTGTCCATGCCTGTGGCTGGCGGGGAATGCGGTCAGGTGTCACTGTTTCTATTCGGTTTAAAGCGTCACGGGTATTTCCCTCAATCATGCTGTAAATAGCGGGTTTTAATGCCGGTGTCTGGCGTACGATGTCTTTCATTATTGCGATGTCACTGGCGCTGCGTTGTTGCATCAACTTAAAGGGCTGGCCGGGCTCAATCGCCTGTAGTTGGGCGCTATCTCCGCTGCTAATCGCCCGTCCGTGACCACGGCTGATCTGCTGATACAACTCGGCCATATCCCGGTTCCCCATCATCGAAGACTCATCAATGATAAATACCGTATTGTGATAATCTGGCGTTTCACCGGCTAATGCTTGTTGACGTGCTTCACTGAGAAAGGAAGCCAGTGTTTGTGACAGAATACCGGCTCCTTGCATTTCATGAACGGCACGGTGTGTCGGGGCGAGACCCATCACTTGTGGGCGCTGGTTTTCCGGTAAGCTCCCCATAGCGGCCATCACCGCTTTAAACTGAGTGGTTTTCCCTGTACCCGCAAACCCCTGGATAGCCAGAAACTGATCGGAACTTTTCAAGATCATGCAGGTTGCTGCTTTCTGGCCGTCAGTCAACCCCTCCAGGTATTGCGGTGGAATAGACGCCATGAGCGGTGTAACGGCATTCTTTCCCTGAGCGATGGTGCGAATGATGGATTTCTCCCTCTCATAAGTCACACGCGGCACCAGCCGCTCGGTATCAGAAATTGAGTTTATATTGATCAGATCGCCTTGCTTTTTTTGCTGCTCGATTTCAGCTTTAATCTGGTTAACCGTCACGTTAGGCGACCATCCCAGGGACGCTGAAATGAGCGTTAGGGCTGAGAAATCGATCCCCTGCGTTTGAGCACGACTCAATCCTAATGCCACCGATTGCTGTACCGGCGATAATAAATTTTCCCTGTTCTGGCTGATAGCTTTATCCAGATTATCCGTACCCGCTTGTGTTTTTACCTGTTCGCTGGCTAAACGATAATGAGGATGACTGATCAAGCGTTTTTCTGCACGATCTAACGGCATTGCGGTGTACAGCGTTGCTTTATCACCACTTCTCGCCAGTTGATTCAGTGTCGCGGCATTTAAATCACGCGCGCTGATGGCAGCCAATATCTGATTTTTGTCACTGACGCTGGCGCCCAGGCTTTCAACATAATCGGTTGAAAGTTTGAGGGCGCGTGATCTGTCCAATGTGAAGTTTTTGCCCTGGCTTTCTACCGTCACACCCGTTTTGCTGATGGCGGTGACTTTCAGTGCTTCATGGGCTTTTATTTTCCCTTTCATTTCTCGCCCAACCGCTTTGAGCTGTTCTCCGACCGCAACTGCTATTTGTTTTTGTGCAAACAGGCTCCAACTGCTGTCCAGCTTGTTAATTTTTTCGGCACGCACCTGGCCGGTTTCACTGATTAACCGCAGGGTATTGCTGTTGTCTATCACCTTGTCTATCTGATAGCGGTGCATCGCTTTCTTTTCATTATCCCACTGCTCCATCATCATCCCGGCGCGATAATTTTCACGCTGATGGCGGCTTTTGCTGTCCAACCAAACCGGTTGTAGTACTGATATTGTGGTATCGACTTTATCCAGTTGACCGGATGCCTTCAATTGGGTGCGTATCGCTGCGGTAAGCGCTGCCTGCTCCCGTTGCCCGTTAACCTGAGTAACCACCGCTGTTTTTGCCCATTTCATTTCTGCATAGGCTGAAGCCAGGGCTTCATAACGGATACGCTTATCGCTTTCACTGACAACAACAGTGGCTAATGGCTGGCTGCCGTAAAGCTGATAGTGGGGGACACCCGCTTCTTTCAGTACCGATAGCGCATTGCCTGTTCCAGGACGTTTCTCACTGTTCATAAACAGCAGCTGGACGCGCTGTTCTTGCCCCTTTTCCAGTAACAACAGTGTTTCTTTCAGTGTCAATTTTTCGGCTTGGTCGATGACCAGGGTACTTTGTGGTAGTAAGGTGAGTTCACCTGTAAGCTGGCTACGTGCTATCACTTGTCCGGCAAGGTGTTTTTCCTGCGCTAACCAAGCACCACTGCCTCGGTCTGCCGCCAAGATCTTCACCTCTCTTCCTTGAGAGAGGGTCATCATCACTGCATCCTTGATACGCTCGCGCTGAACGGCAGCTCCCCCTTGTCCAGACAAGATCGCCACTGGAGGTTTGTCCTGTGCCAGTACTGAATAAGCATCGACATAGGGGCGTTCTCGCACTTGTGCCCGTTCAGGAAATGACAGTACCCGATTTTCCCGCAGAGTCGTTTTAGCCAGCTGATGTAGACTTAGTTCATTAAGCAAGTGAATATCTGAGGTAAAAATGCCTTTTTCTTTATCCAGTGGGATCACCCGCTGTTGTTCAATCGCTGCTTCAATACCTTGACGCACCCGCTCGAATACACCTGGCTCTGCCGGTAGCTGCCCTACGGTCTTAGCCAGCAAATCGGAATAAGTGAATTGCACTTTGCTGTCACTCAATAGGGAAATCGAGTGGTTAACTGCCTGAGAGATATCGTTGGTTATGGTTTTGTTTTCCTGCATACTGGCCGTTTGTTTCTCTTGTTGATAGGCTTTGGTTCGGTTTATAAAATCAGCGAGATGAAAGCCGGTTTCTTGCAGACGTGCTTTCCATTCCGCCACCAGGATCAGGGGATCGGAGGCAACTTTAGCTTTGCGGGTATTGAGTACTGCAATATCACGGGTACGCAGCGAGGCGTCATTCTCTACTGTCTCACGGAGGGTTTGGCTACGTTGCGAAAAAGGCGTTACAGGGACACCTTCCATTTCCCATAGACCATTTTTGCCCGTTTCATGCGTTTTATAGCCCATTTTTTCGACAGCGTGACGCAATGAATGGCGATAAATCTTTCCCAACGCCACTTGATTGACCATCACGGTTTCTGAAAAACCGGTTTTCATTTTAGTGTCACTGGCTAGCGCACGCCATTTGCCTTCAGCATGAGTCGCATTCAATACCAACGCATGGGTATGTAACTGGGGATCAAGATCACGAGACGTATCATGATGGTAGAGAGCGGCGACAATATTGCCGGTCAGTACAGTAGCTGTTTTTTTATCTTTAGTGATGCGAGCACTGGACAGTGCCTCAACTTCCTGCATGGCAACAGAGACAGCGGCATTGTGTGCCTCAATAAAACGCTGATCACCGCCGATTAATGCCAATACAGAGACACTTTTGGGGGCGGAAAAGGTGAGATCATAACCGGTTCGGTGGGTTTCTTTACCCTTTACCTTACGAGAAATCTGGATACCATTGGGTAATATCCCCTGTTTAATCTGATCAAGCACCGTATCTTTTATCTGCCCAGACAAGCCGAGCATCTTGGCTCCTTCTCCCATCCAGCGAGAGCCTAAACTACCTAATACGTAATAATTATCCTGACTAGCATAATAACTCGCGTTACCCGCTATCGGGCTAATACTCATCATCAAAAGTATTCCCCGGGCTCATCTATTGCGTGATCGGCGCGGCGTGGGTTGATATTGACTTCCTCCTTGCGTGTCGATTTTCTGGTTTGCAATGGTTGGGTATATTGCCCATCTCTTGCATCATCCCTGATATCACCACATTCACCGACGTTGGGTATGGGTTTCATCGCTAGCGGATCTTCTCGACCGCCTCCAGCAGTGGTGCTGTCTGTCGCTGTTGGTTTAGCGGTAGATTTAGCCTTGGCTGTGTATTTCTGTGGGGCTGAGTTCTCATGAGAAAAAAGTAAATCCAACGCCTGACTGGCTTCCTCACTACGTTGCTCCAGTTCACTTTCAACGTGCGGATCAAGACTAGATTCAACATTGCGTAGTACCCATGGCTCGGCCACGTTAGCTAATTTTTGGTACTTGAGTGACATTCTGACCACAGGATAATGGCCTGGTAGGGTGACAAAACATGTTAAATCTTCCAGCATCTGCACATCGGTATAGCTGACAATATTCACGCGCTGTTCATCTTTGCCAAACGAGATCCCGTCCCGCACTTGTTCGGCACCAAAACTGGTCTGCTCGGAGAATTTTTTCTTTACCGTTTCGCCAATATCTTCCTCAACAAACTTTGCCACTTGTGCGCTGGGTGAGCGGAAAAAATATTTGGTGTTCAGCAGATCAAACATCGCTTCGGCAAATTTGCTGCCATAAATTTCTTCCAGTTGCGGGTAAGACTGGAATCCCAAGGCAAAGCATCCACCAAATTTACGTGCTTCTGCGATGATATAAGGCAGGCTGGGGAGTTTATGCAAAGAGGGTAATTCATCGATAAAAAACCAAACACGGCGCTGGCGGTTTTCTCCCATCGAAAGCAAGCTGTTGGCGGCTATGCCAAGCCACATCGAAATGACGGGTTTTAACGATTCATAATGATTCTGATGGGAGGTTACGAATAACCAGCCATTCTTGCCGCCATCTTTAACACCTTGCATCCACTGGCGGATAGTAAACTTTGGCTGGCCACTACGTTCGATACCCTGCAAATAACGCATCGCCTTAACATAATTGGTCAGTACACTACGGATAGAGATGGCGGTTTTTTCAATCTTACTGTCAATCAGCGCTGATGCCGGTGTACCGGCTAAAAATTCGCGCAATTTATCGAGTTTAATCGCAAGCAACGTGCGGAGAAATTTATTATAGCTACGGCCTTTATCTTGGCGCATACGCTGTGCCGCCTCAGCGAAAATGGTTCTGGCAGAGCCTTGCCAGAAAGGATCTTCAGATGAACCCATTGGGATCAGTGTGTTAGAGACGGTTTCCAAATCGGGCAGGGTTTGACATTCTTCCCACATGTCCCAGTTGGCACAGCGTTTATCCAGCGGATTTAACAGGATATCTTTCGATTCATCGTAATATTTATCAATAAAAGTGCAGCCCTTATCATAAATAATAACCAAATCACCCCGTTCACGTAGCAACGATAAAAACTTCCTGATCAGGGTAGATTTACCGGAGCCAACGGTGCCATGCAGACCAAAATTTTGCGTTTCACTGTCTTTTTTGATCGGCAGAGAGCCAATCTTGATATCCGACGCCTGCCCGCGTTTTCTCATCAAACGGGCAACCGCTTTAGGATCATTATTTAATACCCGTCCTCCGGTAATTTCATCCTCACTTTGCTTGCGACCTGTGCGCCCTAAATAGCAATAGAAAAATAACGCCACAAGAAAAACCACTATCATGGAAATTAATGCAGAAATGATTAATTCCTGTTTTAACAATTGACCACAATAAGCGGTGTAGGCGTCATTAATTATCTGATCCGTCGTATAGCTCAGCTTCTTGCCATAATAATTCAACGTATAACGAGTCGGGTTGACGCTATTTTTTAGTAGAGGATGGATACTCCATGCATACCAATACATCAAACCATTTATACTATTTTGCGTACTCACTCGAATAAATAGTGTCACTAGGGTTATGACCATAAATGACATGATCATATAATAAGAAATGAGGTTATTTATTTGCAGGAACATGCGCAGACGCATAAAAGCGACCTGCCCGCCCTGCGTTAAATGACGAAGATTCAGGCGCATTATTTTCTCAATGTAAAGCAGAATTGGACGCAGAAATAAATTAAAAAAATGATACCTCGCCTACGGAGAGTTAATTTACACTAACTTAATAATAATGGCTGTGATAGCAGCAATCGCACCAACAAAACCCGATGCAATGGCTACGAGATACCAAAATAATTTAGTGGTTTCTGCCTCTGTTTTCTTGCTGTCCAAATCTAGTTTAGAAAGTTCAGCATTTATCCTTGATGTTTCAGCCATAAGCTTTGCTATTTCTGCATATATTTTTTCTGATTCGTGATGATCCCCTGTCTTACTGGGCATTGAATTTCTTTCAAAGAGCTTTGTGTTAATTCATTTCCATTTAAAAATAAATAAATCGATCATATTAATTTTATTTGTCGATGTATCTCAATCATAATGATGATAAAAATAACACCCGCATGACTTTCTATTAAACGTTCTTTTTTATTAGGCAACAAGTCTATAGATACCCGTTCATCATAGATGTGCTCAGCGTGTTTTTTTCGTTCGGCGCACTATAAACCAACACATTGCGTTGATGTGCAATTATCGCCCGATCCATTACAATAGAAATGTAGGCACCATAGTATCAGGCAGTTACCTCTTGACCTGAAAAACATAACAAACACAACTGCATCGCGACATTAAGACAGTTTACATCGCCGCGTTGTTGGATCAACGACAGATCAGATTCATTGAAAGTGTAGTGCTGAATAAGTTCATCTTGGACTTCAAAATCCTAGGTCTAATAGATCTTTCAGAGGGTTTTACCGTTTCATGATGGTGTAAAAGTTCTCATGAGAACCAATGTTAAGCAAGACAACCTCTTGCGGTTTCTTTTTATCTGGCAAAAGTCGATATGCCAGTAAAGTTTCCTGTTTGTTGATTTTGAACTTGAAAACAAACACGCCTGCTAAATCGCCTTTTTTTTCTTTACCGATGGTAGGAGCAGCAGTAATCTCCATGACAACCTGATCGACCACTTTTTTATCGCGTGCATGCATTTTTTTAACAACGCGATTAAACGTTGGTGTGCTAAGAATCTTCAACGCCATCACACACCAATGTGGTATTCAGACAGTTGACCCGCATCTGCCTCAGCAGTAGCGAGCAGCGTGCTCTTGATAAATTGAACGGGTAGTTCTGGATTATCCTCAACCACCTTCCCGAGACGCGCCCAATATTCGATCTGTTTTGGAATGGATCGATGTTCAGCAACGGCGCGCGGCCTGGCCATATCTACTAGTTCATTGGATAATTTCAATGGGATTGCCATAGCGCCTCCTTGATGTTAATTGCATCAATATACAACAATATACTACCTTTTGTAACCCGTGAATAAAAATAGGTCATTTTTTCGCAACCCATTATCTGTTACTACTGGTCTTGTTCTGCATTTAAAGGCCAGGGTGGGATTTAGCTTATTAATTAACCTAATTTAGGTTGTAAAATGCTCAATTTTTGTATGTTAATTAAACTTTTGAGAAGACTTAGCTTATAAAATGCTTAAATACCAACCTTGTTGGTTATAAATAATACAAAGTGAAATCCCGCCCTGTTTAAAGACAATGAGCTAACATACCAACGCAAACGATAGTGGGTTGCACTCTTCTCTGTTTGTTCACTCGCTACCTCAATGAAGATACTTGTGCCTAATAGTAAAGCTTGTCAACTACCTCACCACGGTGCTCGTCGATAAAGTGAATCTGAATCACAGGGTTTGCGATATCTACGCCAACCGGTGTATATTTCATCTTGTGGGTTCTCCAGTTTCTGGGAGCACTGTGCATCCCGTGTGGGCACAATGATGCCGAAAATCTGTGAGGATCCACACCTTAACTCTTCAATCTCCTGCCCTTGGTTAAAGGGTTGGGATACGTTCATTACATTTCTCTAACCCGATCGAAAATGCGATAGGCTTATGCAATTCGTTTATTGCCAGTTTGAGCTGAATAGGCGGGTGCGACTCATGTCCAATAACGAATTAAAACTCATACTGTTGCGCTTGCCACAATGAAAATTCAGAGCGACTTAAACCGTAACGCACCAATACACCTTCGTGTAATCTGCGCAGCTCGGCTATCACCAGATATTCAACATTTTCACGATCCATTTCAGGCACCTGTTTTTCCAATGCACGACGAATAACCTTAAGAGGCTCTTGTCCTCGCTGTCAACAACAGCCTAAAACTGATCCACAGCAACAATCTAAAAGTGATCCACTACTGTTTGGGTTTATCCATTAGTCCGGCTTGTTTCTTTTCTTTAATACGATAGCTTTCTCCTTTGATTTGCAAGATATGTGAGTGGTGTAGTACCCGGTCTAACATGGCCGAGGTGAGTGCTGTATCGTTTGCAAAGACTTGTCCCCACTGACCAAAAGGCAAGTTGCTCGTTAATATCACTGAAGCTTTTTCATAGCGTTTGGCAATAACATCAAACAGCAATTTGGCTTCATGTACGGTAAAAGGCAGATAGCCGATTTCATCGATAATTAGCAACCTGGGTGCCTGTACAGCGCGCTGCATGACCTGTTTATAGTTGTCTTGTCGCTGCGCTGTGGCCAGTTGCAGAATTAAGTCAGATGCACTGATAAAACGGGTTTTGATTCCTGCCTGTACCGCTTTGTAACCCAGTGCTATTGCGATATGGGTCTTGCCCACTCCTGATGGCCCCAACATCACCACATTCTCCTGACGTTCAATAAATGACAACGATGCTAACTCAATGACCTGTTTTTTTGGCACTCCAGTGGCGAAGGTAAAATCAAAGTCCTCCAGCGTTTTCAGGCTGGGGAATCCAGCCATTCGGGTGAACATATGCTGTTTACGTTGATGGCGTGAACGCTTCTCACACTGCAGAGCCTGCTCCAGGAAAGTCAGGTAATCCCACTCTTGTTGCGCCGCTTGCTGGGCTAAATCGCAGGCATTTGCATCAATCCCCGGCAGTTGCAGCGCTGAGGTAAGTTCTCCAATACGGGATAATTGCAGGTTCATATCGTCTCCATCAGTTGGTCATACACGCTCAGAGCATGATGCAGTGGTTGCTGACTCAACCCATTGAGAGAAGCTAATGCGCTCTTGTTGGTCAGCGAAGGCGTTATCGGTACTATTTTCGGAGGTAATACCTGTAGTGCTTTACGTTCATCGATAAGCCGCAGTGCCGGTTTTTCTCTGGTGGTGTCATGGATCCGCTGGTGTGCCACCGTTTCCAGCCATAGCGTGACGTGCTCATTGGCAGTGTCAGTATCGAGTGTCAGGCCCAACGCCAATAACTTGGTATTGAGTGGACGAAAGAAATTATCCCGGACATAGCGTACCATTCGTTCAACCTTGCCTTTGGTTTGTGGCCGATAGGTATGGCAAAGCTTCGGGATAAACCCCATACTTTTTGCAAACTGGTAAAACGCCTGATTAAGCTGTCAACGCTACTTTAGATTGACCACTTTTTGCTACTTTAAAATGTCCAGTTTTTGCTAATTTTCCTGTTGGGTTTCTATTCCAGGCGCCTGGATAATATCAGTCGTTTTTATAGGCAACATGCCTGCTTTGCGTTTATTTTTGAGTCGATAGCTTTCTCCTTTAATATTCAATGTGGTTGAATGATGTAAAAGCCTGTCTAAAATCGCAGTTGCTAAAATGTGATCACCGAATACGTCCCCCCAATCAGTAAAACTTTTATTTGATGTGAGAATGATGCTCGCCTTTTCATAACGACGGCTCAATAACCTGAAAAATAGGCTAGCTTCTTCGCGATTCATCGGTAAATACCCGATTTCATCCAGTATTAATACCCTGGCATAGCACAGTTGCTGAAGTTGGCGTTCCAGACGGTTTTCTTGCTTTGCCTTCATTAAGGTACAGCAGAGTCTATCCAGAGGCATAAACAATACCCGATGCCCAGCTGTAGCTGCCTTGACAGCCAGCGCTATCGCCAAATGCGTTTTCCCTACCCCAGGTGGGCCTAACAAAATGACGTTTTCATGATGTTCGACAAACCTCAGCCCCGCCAGCTCGCGGATAATTTTCCTGTCTATACTTGGTTGGAAAGTAAAGTCAAATTGCTCCAAGGTTTTTATCCACGGCAAACGTGCTTGTTTTAACCGCGATTCCAAGCCTTTTTGGTGACGCCCGTTCCATTCCTGGGCTAATGCCTGCTGGAGAAATTCACGGTAGTTCAGTGCTTTCTTGGTGGCTTCTTCACATAAACTCTCCAACGCATCGCCCAGGTAATCCATTTTTAACCGTATCAACAAGTTTTCCATTTCCATCAGAGTAGCTCCTCATACACACTGAGCGAACGAGACGCTACTCGATTGACCTGTTGCCAAAGGGCTTGATGATGTTCTGGCACCTTTTGCCAGCCCTGCGTTACCTCCTGCAAGAGATGCGTCGCGAGCAGTTGCTCATCGCCGTAAATACGTAGCGTATTATCTAAACCGATACGAATATTAACCGCACGACCACACCAGAATGAAGGCACGCTATAGCGATTACCTCTGACATCGATATAGCTGTCCCATGCCACTTGTCGTAGGTCGAAGTAGCTGGTATCGAAATCAGTCGCAGGGAGTGGCATCAAGGCTATTTTTTCCTCAGCAAAACGATTTTCCGGTGTCTGCTTGAATTGACGAAGATGACGCTGGTCTGCCACTTTCGCCAGCCACATCGCTAGCAGTTGATTAACATGAGCGAAACTCTCAAACTGACGGTAGCGAGTGAAAAAATTGTGTTTAACATAGCCCACCATCCGTTCGGTTTTGCCTTTCGTTTGCGGTCGATAAGGCTTACAGGCGCGAGGGCTAAACCCATAGTGATTAGCCAGTTGCAGGAAGCCCGCATTGAACTCGATGTGGCCATTTTGTCCATGTTTGATAACAGCGGCTTTTTGGTTATCTACCAAGACATTTTTTACGCTGCCACCGAAGTAATTGAAGCTGCGAACCAGCGATTCATACGTGTGCTCAGCATCTTGCTTAGGGGCAGCAAAGACATGAAAGCGACGCGAAAAACCGAGCGTATTAACGGCAAAATTAACCGTACAGGCAGAGCCTGCCACCTCAACGATGATTTCTCCCCAATCGTGTTGAAGTTGATAACCGGGGAGGGTTTCAAAGCGTACCGTGTTTTTCGAGGCCCTGAGCGGACGTTTGGGATGTATATAACGTCGGAGCATCGCACTCCCACCCCGGTAGCCTTTTTCACGGATTTCCTCAAAAATAACCGCCGCATTCCAAACCTGTTCACTCAACCTTGAATCGATGTAGTCTTTAAAGGGCTCGAGTTTAGCAACCTGTTTTTTACCGCGTTTTGCTGTTGGCGGCGCAGGATAGCTAATGTGCCGTCTCACCGTTTTTTCTGAACACCCTATCTGATGGGCAATATCAACAATAAATGCCCCCTGTTGATGGCGTTGTTTTATCATGTAGTGGTCCTCTCTTCTTAGCATGCTTATTTCCCTCATGGCTTTGTCACCACAAAGGAAACTGCATTCTGGCTTGAGTGGACAAATTAAATTAGCAATTTACGGTCTTTTATCATTAGCGCTGACATAAGCTTATGCTTGCCTTCACCATAAGCATCACGCTCCACCACCACCGTTTTCATATTGTCGTACCAGACTTCACGGGGCACGCCCTGGAAGTAATCAAAGGTGAGTCGATGACAGTGCTCAAGTGTGTCGTATCGCATGTTATCAGTGAATATCACCATCATCGCTCGGCTATAGCCCAAGACAGCGATAAAGGCATGAAGGGGAGATTTACCTCCCCGCATTTGACCCCAGTCGACTTGCATTTGCTTGCCGGCTTCGGTTTCAAAACGCACGATGGGCTCTGGTGTAGGTTTGCCACGATACAGATACAAATACTGACGTAATAACGACAAGCTACCGGTATAGCCTAATTCTTTAAGTTCCCTAAATAACACGACACCGGAGAGATACACCGGTTTCGCTTGTGCAATACGGGAGTGCAGAAACGACTTAAATGGAGCAAGCAATGAAGACGACTTATCACGTGATTTATAAACTGGCTCATTCATCTTGCTGTGCAAATACCGCTTGACGGTATTACGCGAGATGCCCAGTTGTCTGGCGATAGCTCTTTGTGACAGCCCCTGTTTATACAAAATCTGAATTTTCATGAGTTCTTCTTTTGAAATCAAAGTACCTCCGAAAAGGCACCATGGTGAAAACAAGTGGCTCAGATTTCAATTGTTGGCTTGGCTCAGTTTTGCATTGTTGGTAACACTCGCTGGATAACAGCTTCTCTCACCGTTTGATTAATAATATTTCTATACATCAACCGTAAGGGCTCGGGTTCGGACAGATTCTGTTTGATGGCTAAATACTCCTGTGTGGAGCGTTCATAGACCCAGATATACAGATCACGTAACAACTCGATGCGAGTCATCTCATAGACACCAATAACCGCACGACTGTACGCCTGTTCAGGTACATCAATGAAGGTCAGAGGGCATAAATTAGCGCGGATCATTGGTAGGTTGCCCAACAGACGTGAGGTGTGTTTATTCACATCTGCAAAAGGTTGGAGATAAGGCAGATGAACCATAACAAAGAATGATTGTTCAAACGGATCGCTGATCTGATTTGCCTTATTCAGCACTTTGTCAAGTATCTCGCTGATTTTTGCGGGTACAGAAAGGGGGCGGTAAACACTCTTGCCAATATCAACAGCATGTTGACGTAACCGGCCTTCGTCAGCAGGGTTTGGCAGCAAATTTTCCGACAACGTACTGTGTAAATTGAGCAAGGTATAACGGTTAAAGCGGATAGTCGCTGCATTATCGACTAACAACTCTATAGCTGCTTTGTGATTCAGGATCATCTGCGTTTCAATGGCCGCTTTACCTTGAGAAACCATGCCCTGTTCGATCAATTGTCGGGTATCCAAACGGGAATAGGTATTTCCTTCCAGATGACTCGATGCCCACGACAAATCGATCAATAAGCGGTTCAGGATCTCACGACCATAAGTTCCAGCAGGGAGTTGAGCTTGTCCGGTATCCCCCATTTTTTTAATTGGCGACACAATGGCTCAGACAGATAGCGTGTTTTATTGGGTTGGTAGCTTTCTAGAAAATCGCGCTGATAGCCTACTGGTGTGCGTATGGTGATGGTGTCAACGCTACTTTAGATTGACCACTTTTTGCTACTTTAAAATGTCCAGTTTTTGCTAATTTTCCTGTTGGGTTTCTATTCCAGGCGCCTGGATAATATCAGTCGTTTTTATAGGCAACATGCCTGCTTTGCGTTTATTTTTGAGTCGGTAGCTTTCTCCTTTAATATTCAATGTGGTTGAATGATGTAAAAGCCTGTCTAAAATCGCAGTTGCTAAAATGTGATCACCGAATACGTCCCCCCAATCAGTAAAACTTTTATTTGATGTGAGAATGATGCTCGCCTTTTCATAACGACGGCTCAATAACCTGAAAAATAGGCTAGCTTCTTCGCGATTCATCGGTAAATACCCGATTTCATCCAGTATTAATACCCTGGCATAGCACAGTTGCTGAAGTTGGCGTTCCAGACGGTTTTCTTGCTTTGCCTTCATTAAGGTACAGCAGAGTCTATCCAGAGGCATAAACAATACCCGATGCCCAGCTGTAGCTGCCTTGACAGCCAGCGCTATCGCCAAATGCGTTTTCCCTACCCCAGGTGGGCCTAACAAAATGACGTTTTCATGATGTTCGACAAACCTCAGCCCCGCCAGCTCGCGGATAATTTTCCTGTCTATACTTGGTTGGAAAGTAAAGTCAAATTGCTCCAAGGTTTTTATCCACGGCAAACGTGCTTGTTTTAACCGCGATTCCAAGCCTTTTTGGTGACGCCCGTTCCATTCCTGGGCTAATGCCTGCTGGAGAAATTCACGGTAGTTCAGTGCTTTCTTGGTGGCTTCTTCACATAAACTCTCCAACGCATCGCCCAGGTAATCCATTTTTAACCGTATCAACAAGTTTTCCATTTCCATCAGAGTAGCTCCTCATACACACTGAGCGAACGAGACGCTACTCGATTGACCTGTTGCCAAAGGGCTTGATGATGTTCTGGCACCTTTTGCCAGCCCTGCGTTACCTCCTGCAAGAGATGCGTCGCGAGCAGTTGCTCATCGCCGTAAATACGTAGCGTATTATCTAAACCGATACGAATATTAACCGCACGACCACACCAGAATGAAGGCACGCTATAGCGATTACCTCTGACATCGATATAGCTGTCCCATGCCACTTGTCGTAGGTCGAAGTAGCTGGTATCGAAATCAGTCGCAGGGAGTGGCATCAAGGCTATTTTTTCCTCAGCAAAACGATTTTCCGGTGTCTGCTTGAATTGACGAAGATGACGCTGGTCTGCCACTTTCGCCAGCCACATCGCTAGCAGTTGATTAACATGAGCGAAACTCTCAAACTGACGGTAGCGAGTGAAAAAATTGTGTTTAACATAGCCCACCATCCGTTCGGTTTTGCCTTTCGTTTGCGGTCGATAAGGCTTACAGGCGCGAGGGCTAAACCCATAGTGATTAGCCAGTTGCAGGAAGCCCGCATTGAACTCGATGTGGCCATTTTGTCCATGTTTGATAACAGCGGCTTTTTGGTTATCTACCAAGACATTTTTTACGCTGCCACCGAAGTAATTGAAGCTGCGAACCAGCGATTCATACGTGTGCTCAGCATCTTGCTTAGGGGCAGCAAAGACATGAAAGCGACGCGAAAAACCGAGCGTATTAACGGCAAAATTAACCGTACAGGCAGAGCCTGCCACCTCAACGATGATTTCTCCCCAATCGTGTTGAAGTTGATAACCGGGGAGGGTTTCAAAGCGTACCGTGTTTTTCGAGGCCCTGAGCGGACGTTTGGGATGTATATAACGTCGGAGCATCGCACTCCCACCCCGGTAGCCTTTTTCACGGATTTCCTCAAAAATAACCGCCGCATTCCAAACCTGTTCACTCAACCTTGAATCGATGTAGTCTTTAAAGGGCTCGAGTTTAGCAACCTGTTTTTTACCGCGTTTTGCTGTTGGCGGCGCAGGATAGCTAATGTGCCGTCTCACCGTTTTTTCTGAACACCCTATCTGATGGGCAATATCAACAATAAATGCCCCCTGTTGATGGCGTTGTTTTATCATGTAGTGGTCCTCTCTTCTTAGCATGCTTATTTCCCTCATGGCTTTGTCACCACAAAGGAAACTGCATTCTGGCTTGAGTGGACAAATTAAATTAGCAATTTACGGTCTTTTATCATTAGCGCTGACACGAGTAACCACCTGGCGTAGTCGCCCATGTAGTGGTCAAGTAAAATCGGACACTTTTTTAAGACACCTTGATTAATGGTATTCGCTCAAACTCCATGGGAGAAAGATATCCCAGTACACTGTGGGGACGTTTACTATTGTAATAAGCCAAATAGTCCAACACACTTAGGTTGGCATCATGGTGCCCCTTCAGCACTTCGTAGTGCAAATATTCATATTTCAGACTGCGGAAGAAGCGCTCTGTGGGGGCATTATCCCAGCACTGGCCTTTTCTACTGTGGCTTGCCTGCATGCCCCTAACCGACAGATGCTGCCCGTATTCACGACAGGTGTACTGACTGCCTCTATCTGAGTGGTGAATTAGCCCCTTATTGGGTTTTCTACGCCAATACGCCATTTGTAGAGCCGCTAAACAGAGCTCAGTCCGCATATGCGCTGCCAGGGTCCAGCCAACTATTTGGCGTGAGTATAAATCCATTACGATAGCGAGATACTGCCAACCCTGATAGGTACGGATGTAGGTGATATCAGTTGTCCACACCTTATTGGGTGTGTTCACGGTAAATTGCCGATCCAGCAGATTGGGGGCAATCGTGTGGTTATGCTGACTGTCTGTTGTCACCCGGTAACGCTTCGGATAACGGGCGATTAATGATAGCGAAGCCATTAAACGACGTGTTTTAAAGCGACCGACCTGAAAGCCTGCCAGATTTAATTTCAGTTTCAACCTGCGTGAACCCAGTGTTTGTTTATGCTCATTAAATATTCTAACCGTCGTCCGCTCCAATGCCATCATGGCTGGAGAGGTTACCTGAGGGGACTTTCTTTTCCATTCATAAAAAGCACTGCGACTGACCTTCATCACACGACATAACAAGCGCACTGGATAGGTCTTCTTTTGCTCACGAATAAACTGAAATCTTATCCGTTTTCTTTCGCAAAGAAGACCGCCGCTTTTTTTAAAATTTCACGCTCCATCAATAAGTTATTGCGCTCTTTGCGCAGGCGAATTAATTCTTCACGCTCGGCCAGACTCAGACTCGCTTGCTCAGAGCCTGCGCGGGATAGGGTTCCCTTTTCAGCTTTGACCCAGCGTCTTATCGCACTTAACGAAACACCCAAACTGGCTGCCGCCTGTTGGCAGGTATATTCTTTTTCCATGACTAAATTTGCGGCGTCTTGTTTAAAATCCAGACTGTATTTCGCTTGCTTAATTTTATTGTTCATTTTTTTCTCCTAGAGACATTTTACTCGCGGTCTTTAGAAGTGTCCGGAAACAGTAGACCATTACACCCACTGGATAATCTGTATCCGATTGTTTATCTGGATTGTATTGTCGTTAAAGTTCACCAGGATAAGCGGGTTGTCAATAAATCTGTCTATATCGCGCTAGGCATCAATATGGAAGGACATAAGGAATGCCTTGGCTTGTGGATAGCGGAGACGGAAGGAGCAAAGACCTGGTTATCGATTCTGACCGAGTTAAAGAATCGGGGCTTAAATGATATATTAATTGCTTGTATGGATGGTTTAACCGGGTTTCCTGAGGCTGTCAACACGGTCTATCCTGAGACAAAAATCCAGCTTTGCATTGTCCATTTAGTCCGTAATTCGGTCAAATACGTCAGTTGGAAAGATCGAAAAGCACTCTGTGCCGACCTAAAACTCATTTACCGTTCCGCTACAGAAGAAAATGCTTTGCAAGAGCTTGATAGTTTTGAAGGACGCTGGGGTGAAAAATACCCAACAGTGGTACAAATTTGGCGCAGAAATTGGGATAACCTATCCACATTTTTTACTTATCCCGATGAAATTCGCAAGGTGATTTATACAACAAATGCGATAGAATCACTCAATAGTGTGATACGTAAAGCCATAAAAAAACGCAAAATATTTGCACATGATAGGTCTGCATTAAAAGTGATTTATCTGGCAATAGAATCTGCATCAGAAAAGTGGACAATGCCGATACCAAACTGGCGTCAGGCTCTCAATCACTTTATGATCGAATACCCTGAACGGTTATCAGTGTATTTATGAGGCGTGGGCAGTTACACAGAATCTTGTACAGGCTCAACCATTATCCTGAGTTAGAGAAAAATAAGGTTGTTACTGTTTGTGATAGAGAAGCAGATATTTATGATTTGTTTGAAGTGGCTTCAACTCACTCCTTTCCCTTTGTAGTAAGAGCACGTCAAGATAGAACAGTAAATAAGAAATCGCAGTATTCTAAAAAGAGCGGCGAAAAATTGTTGGCGTTGATGAGTCGTTCACCTTGCCAGGGAGAAATCAAAATTAACTTCCCTGCTCGTAACAATAAGGCCAAAAGGACAGCGATTTTAGAAGTCCGGTTTAATCATTTTACAATGAATCCGCCACGAAATAATGTTAAACATAAAACGAGAAAGCTTCCTGATTTAAAATTACATGCTGTGTCTGTGATAGAAAAATCGACTCCCCTCGGAGAAGAGCCGATGAACTGGATGTTGTTAACCAATAGACCTCTTCGGAAACTATCATTTATCTAATTTCCATATTATAAATTGCAGCAATCAGATTAAATCTTAATCCAAAACGTTTTCGCCTGTTTCGATAACGGTCTGATACAATTTTAAATCTTTTAATCATACCAATGACATGTTCGTTTAATACACGCTGGCTTGATAACGCACGATTGTTGCGTTTATCTTCTTTTGTTAAGGGATTTTTCTTTGTCTTTTTCTTAGGCAACGCCGAGTTTGAATGAATCTTGCCAAGCCCTTGGTAACCTGTATCGGTAACTGTTTTGATGTCAGGATGTATTCGCACACCAGACTCCTTGAACAACCTAAAATCATGGCGCCTCCCATTCGTAAAGCTTGTACAGATGACTGCTTTACTTTTTTTATCAACGAGCACTTGTGTTTTTAAGGTGTGTCGTTTCTTTTTTCCTGAGTAAAACTGCTTTTGTTTTTTTGGGGACGTTCAATCGGCGTTTCTGTGGCATCAATAAGAACCAGCTCATACTCCCTATCACTTTTTAATAAAGCTTTGCGTCCAGGTAGGGCAAAATCAGGATGCTTTATTAACGTATTCTCTATCCATTTAATCGTTTCATAGCATGTGTTCTCACTCACGCCATAGCTTTGGCTGACATGAAAGTAAGTGCGATATTCTCGTATATACTCCAGTGCCATTAATAAGCGATCTTCTAAACTCAGCTTGGGTTTCCGACCTCCCTTCCCTTGCTTACTCTTATCTGCTTCATTCAATATCTTTATCATCTTTTCAAATGTACTGCGTTTAACACCCGTTAAGCGACGAAATTTTTCCTCTTCCAGTACTTTTATTACTTCATATTTCATGGCGGCTCCTTGTTCAGGAGTGTTTTACCAAAATTCTTATATGAATGCTAGTTTCCGAAGAGGTCTAATGTATTAAAGTCAATACTTTACAATGGACAACGAAGTCTATTGCTCCCATTCGCTGTTCAGTCTGAAGGGTCTTATCGGCTCGTCGGTTGGTCTTTGGGTGGTGTTGTGGCTTATGAAATTGCCATGCAACTTATTGGCGAAAACCAGTATGTTGAGTTTCTTGGCTTACTTGATACCTTTTGTCCTAATCATAATACGCTTAGAAAACATCAATGGCGCTCAAAGCATACATTACTAAACGATTGTCTACTTGCGTCATGCGAAGAGTTTTATGAAAGACGACAAAACACAAACAGTAAGCAGGCTGGCTTGTCAGATGGAGCACCTTCCAAACAAAAATATGAAAGCCTTAACGAATTGAAAGAAAAGATTGACCAGCTCAATTTCGATGCACTGCTTAAAAAGTGTCGCGAATTAAGCTTATTGCCCTGGTATTTTGTTGATCGTTCTGATACAGAAATTCAGCAATATATTGCGCGTTTGTTAGCACATGAAGAAGCACTGACACATTATTCAGTTTTTCCACTACCCATCCCGATCCATCTTTTTATCGCACAAGATAAACCGATAAATAAGGAAGGTGATATAGAGTCCAGTAGTCCTTTACTAAATTGGGATAAGGTTTTACCGATTGAAAAAATACATGTTATTCCTGTCCCTGGCGACCATCTGTCTATGATGGATGTGCATGTGTCATCCCTTGGTCAAGCTGTCACTCAGGCAATTAACCAGCCCCCTCCGTCACCTTTAGTAAGGACAAACGCCTTGTTTGGGCAGGACGTAAGCCTGTAATGGAGGGCGCAATATGAGAATTTTTGACTTAACTAACGTCTCTGAATTTCATCAGGTGTTCCCTGAATTAACACAAGCACAATTTGAAACAGCAATGTTGTTTTGTCTTGGTTTATCTCAAGGTGAAATTGCTCATTTACGTTCTGTTAGCTATTCAACGATAAAACAAACACTAGAAGACATCAAAGTTAAGTTAGATTTTTATTCAATCAATAACTTACTGGCAGTATTTCAAATTCGTTTGTTTATTTTCGTTCTCACAAGATGCACTATCGAACACAGAACAAAGTAAGCAATCAAATAATGGGCTCAATATCATTTGAGCCCTAACACATTTCAACAACAATATCTATCTCCATAATGGAGAGTGTAAAAATAACATCAATCCTTAATATTCATTATTCAAGAAATCATATTGCAGATTTAACATTTCTGAAATGGGAGGTCATTGTGATGAATGAATCCATTGTTGTTGACGTACTGCTATGGGCTGCCGGCTTACTCTTTTATTTAATGTTGATGGCATGGGTTATCCACGATAGTCGTTCTTGAATCACCAACGTCAAGTGCAAAGATATCTCCAACACAGTCAATTTGGGGGATGGGGTGATGTGCTATCAACAATAAAGCAACACCAGGGAAGCGATGCGCTCACTCCATCCCCCAAATTGACTAACCGGAGAAACCCATTAACCCCTTTATTCGGCAACAATTAATTTGCTGAAACGGTTTACACAAAAGAAAATGGTATCTAAAACTGAAAAGTGGTAGGGCAAACCCACAATAGAAAGTGCAGGGTGAGATAGAAACTCACCATCCCGGTTATCTGCGTGCCCAAGATAATAATTATCTTGGGTCTATATTGACTGCTGGCTGCATTTTTATAACCATAAAAATAGCCGATGTATGCAAAATACTCTTTTAATCCCTATCGTTACAATCAATCTTGGGTGATAACCCAAGCAGATTTGAAAGACCGAGTTGATCAACCGGTGAGCCTTACGGCTATCCTACCTGAGCCATCATATTAATATACGACTAATTTTCTAGCACGATGAATATAGTCCACAATGATTTCTTTCGTCAATAAGACAAGTACATTAGCTCCGGTAGGAAACGTCATTCACATTACCCGAGTCGCTATATTCAATACTTGCTGTCTGCCTAAGACATACTTAAGTGTCAAGTGGTCTTCTTTGCAGCCCTGCGATAACTTTAAGCAGAAAAAGAAGATGTACTGTACATGAATAAAGAGTAAATTTCACTCTATTTTCGTTTAGATTAACAATTTTTGTTAAATTGCTATTGAAACCAAATGCTATTTGGATAACACCCATTATCAACGCTAACGAATGAAAAACGTTATATCAAATGGTTGAATTTTATTCTGAATTCAATGTTGATTGGGTACGCAATAACGGAGAAATAGAAATCGCTAGTGATTAGCTCACCAAATTACAGAAAAGCGGCAGGCGATACACCGAACCGAACCGCAAGCAATTTAGCCTGCCGCACATTGATACGCCTCTTCTCGTTAAGGATGTCGCTAACCACAGACTGCCCCCCTATTTCTTCCGCTAAATCAGTCTGATTCAGACCATTTTGTTCCATAACAAAACGTAGCACTTCATGTGAGGATGCATCAGGGATCAAATGCAAAGTACTCTCATAGTCCTCCACAAGCTGACTGACAAGATCGAGAAAATCTGCCAGTGCATGGTTTTCATTGTCGCCAACAACATCAAGCAGACTGTTCATTAAGCTGATAACCTGTTTATATTGTGTATTACTCTGGATCGTACCTAGTTTCACAGGTAACAAATCTTGAAAAGCTTTCCAAGCAGACCCAATAACAGTGGGATTAATCGTGGCTGCGCTCATAATTTATTCCTCCTGTGTGTCTTATTCCAACGGTTATATTCAGCATGAGTAAAGACTTCACGAATATAAAGTTTTTGCCGATTGTAATGAATAATAGTAATGACCCGAAAATTATTTCCACCTACATCAAATATTGTATAGGGACAAAAGTAATCAGCTGAATTAAAAGTTTTTTTTACATCAGTAAACGTATCAAATCTGGACGTACTAACCAGCCGGTACCAAACTTCTAAAGGCGATTTAGCGACAGAATGCTTTAACCAGAAGGTTTCAAGCGCTTTCTTAGAAAGAATATGCATAGGAAGATAATATAGCATATTGCTATATTGCGCAATAACAACACCACCCTAAAAAACGCGGGAACACAAGAAAGCCAGTAGGGGTCGTTTGACGAAAGGGGTAGAGTCGAGGTGTGGCTAGTCGTGGGTACTGCTTTGTGGCCTTTGCCAACGGTCTTGATACCTGAGCAGTGCCGTTTTCTCCTGAGTCCCTGCCAATGAAATGTGTAGTGGTCAAGTAAAACCGGACACATTTTTAAGACAAATTGATTACAGGTATACGCTCAAATTCCATGGGTGAAAAATAAGCGAGTAGACTATGTGGTCTTCTACTATTGTAATAGGCTAAATAATCCAGCCCCCCTAACTTGGCATCATTACGGGTTTTAAGTATTTCATAATTCAAGTATTCATATTTCAAGCTCCGAAAAAAACGTTCTGTTGGTGCGTTATCCCAACATTGCCCTTTACCACTCATACTGGCTTGCACACCCATCACTTGCAAATGGGCACGATACTGATGGCGGGTATATTGGCTGCCTCTATCTGAGTGATGGAGCAACCCTTTTGGAGGTTTTCTGCGCCAGTAAGCCATCTGGAGAGCTTGTACACACAGTGCTGTCTTCATGTGGGCTGCCATTGCCCAACCGATTATTTGGCGCGAGTATAAGTCCATCACCACCGCTAAATACATCCAGCCTTCATAAGTCCAAACATAGGTGATATCCGTTGTCCATACCTCCTCTCTCTGAGTAACGGTAAATTCCCGCGCCAACAGGTTGGGTACGATAGAATGATTATGAGCGCTGTCCGTTGTTATCTTATGGCGTTTTGGATAACGGGCAAATAACGCTAATTTTTTCATGAGGCTTCGTACTTTGTAGCGACCCACTGAAAATCCTAATTCATTAATTTTTACCTTTAACCTTCTAGAACCCAGCGTCTTTTTATGGTCTATAAATAGTCTAACCGCCTCTTGCTCCAGCGCCGTCAAGGCAGAAGCGATTACCTGATGTGATTTTCCTGCCCACTCATAAAACGCACTACGACTGACTTTCATCACATAACAGAGCAAGCGCACGGGGTAGGTCTTCTTTTGCTCACGAATAAACTGAAATCTTATCCGTTTTCTTTCGCAAAGAAGACCGCCGCTTTTTTTAATATTTCACGCTCCATTAACAAGTTATTGCGCTCTTTGCGCAGACGAAGTAATTCTTCACGCTCGGCCAAACTAAGACTCACCTGTTCAGAGCCTACCGGGGAAACTCCCCCCCCCTTTCAGCCTTGACCCAGCTTTTTATCGCACTTAATGAAACCCCTAAACTCTCTGACGCTTGTTTGCACGTATACGCTTTTTCCAGGACTAACTTTGCTGCGTCTTGTTTAAACTCCAGCGTAAATGTCGATGGCTTCTTTTTACTTTTCATTTTATACACCTCTGATTTGCAGTTTATTACAGCTCTTCAAAAGTGTCCGGAAACATTAGACCATTACACATGTTTCTCTAGTAGAATCCAAATCCCGCCGGTCGCTTCCCCACGTAATAGGCTCTCCCTATCTCCAAGTACTATCAACCGGTCCGACTTCCGGTAAACCATCGAGCCATTCTTGCTTTTCAGGCTTGTTTGGCTCTACAGGCTCCCACCTGAGCTTACCGGATCTCCCTTGTTCACATAGAGTCCTTCGATAACATGCCGTAGGTACGAACCCCGGAAGCAATCCCACACTCTCACCAATACGATTGTAGGATTTCTGCCTTCCCCTTCGAGGCATAGGGTCGGCTACTTCACAGCACGTTCGATATCGGGGCTATTTATCCTCTTCACTTTCGGTTCCGGCCTGTTATCTCCCTGTCTACGCTTCGCAGTAAGCGTTACCACTTACCACGCAAGACTCGGTTCCTGGCTGCTGGCTAGACTTTACCAAGGTAGTCATTTCAGACTACTGTCCTCTATGCGCTTGCAAGGCGCAAGCCTCGTCAAACGCAGCAGGCGGTTTTCCCGCACTACGCTTACCTGACAACTTCATACCAAAGCTTATGTGACCTATCTAACCTGAATTCGGGATAAGGAATTGACGTTTATTTTCTCTAACTTTTTGAACAAGAATAGATAAGTGCCTCGTATTTCAAGATAATCATGTTTGCGGACATTATTAATCACGAAATAGCGAGACACTCATGAACGATATTACCGAACTTTATTGCTTAATGGACGATTTTTGTAAAAAATTTGAGCCCATATTGAATGCCCAGCTTTTAACAGATGGCGCCAAGCAGCGTATCCGTGCCACCTCTCTTTCTTTGGCGGAGCTGATGACGCTAGTGGTATTATTTCATCAGATTCGTTATCGCCAGTTCAAATCATTTTATTTACATCATGTATGTCAGCATCTTAGGGGTGAGTTTCCGACGCTTCCCTCTTATTCACGCTGTATTGAGCTCCTTTCCCGCTGTGCAATGGCGCTTTATGCCTTCTTTGAAACGGTTAAGGGTGACTGCTCAGGGCTCTCTATTGTCGACTCCACACCGCTTGCCGTTTGCGATAACCTACGTATCAAGCGTCATCGCGTTTTTCAAGACTTGGCAGAACGGGGGAAAAGCTCGACTGGCTGGTTTTTTGGTTTTAAATTACATGCCGTTATCAATCATCGGGGTGAACTACTCAGTATTCGTCTAACCCGTGGTAATGGTGACGATAGAAAACCCGTTCCTGACTTGGTCACAGGGCTTTTTGGCCCGCTTTACGCAGACAAAGGATATATTTCTAAAACGTTGTTACAGCAGCTGAAAGAAAAAGGGGTTACCTTGATCACTCGAGTTCGTCGCAACATGAAGCCCGTCGAGCACTCTGAGTTTGATAATGCCATTTTGCGTAAACGTTCATTGATTGAAACTGTTTTTGATCAACTCAAGAATATGTGCCAAATAGAGCATACTCGTCACCGCTCACCACAGAATTTTATCGTCAATTTACTCGGCGGCATCGTCGCTTACTGCCTCACTCCATCCAAACCAAAATTAGCTCTGCATTCTTCAAATATCGTCACATTATAAAATAGTCGGCTTATCCCGAACTCAGGTTATTATAGGATCGGTAACTCAAGTCGATGTTTTACCTACGTTAAAGATTGGGTAGAAAAGAAAGCGAGACGTCATTTAATGAAGGCGCGTCGACGGCAAGGCTTCGGCTGGGGGAGATGGAGTAGGGAAGGGTTTTATCAAAAATTAGGTTTATATTCAGACTATAAGATTAGATATTACCCGGTACAGAAAGTGTCGCCAGCTAGATAGGTCACATAAGCTTTGGTATGAAGTTGTCAGGTAAGCGTAGTGCGGGAAAACCGCATGCTGCGTTGTGCGTCCAGCAAAGGCTGGTACATTCAGCAGGAGATAGACCTGCCAGGGTAAAAGTCGGCGCCCTGTAGCTTGGGTAGCAGCATGGCGGGAAACCAAGATGTTGAAGCCTACCGACAACCTTACCGTTAGGGTAAGTGCGAGATATCAGGCCGTAATACAAATGAACACAGAGGTGGCCCCGAAAGTGCGTAACCTCGAAGGCTGAGCCCGCAACGTAGGGGGCGAAAGCAGCATTGCTGAGCGAAATCGACTGAAACACTGAGCAACTTCGGCGGGGTGGTAGTGACGGCATGATATCAAGGATGTACGAAGCAACTGGAGAAGCCCTCCTCGTCCCAGTGAGAAAGCCACTGGAGCAAGGTAGATTCTATAACCGGTGAACCGGGAAGTGAATCGAAGACGAGAGGGTGGCGGAGGGGTGTGTAGTAGTGATGAAGCAAGGTAACGCTTGTGGAGCAAAGGCACCCTACTGACAATAATGCTTCTAACAACAAGGGAGGCAAGGGTTGTCATGATAAAAACAACCATTAATTTGCAAGACCTGAGAAGGAAGATATACATCAAAGCGAAGGCTGATAAATCTTGGCGATTTTGGGGTATCTATGTTCATGTTGGTAAGATGGAAACGTTGCGTACCTCCTATAAGCTGGCGAAACAAAACAAGGGGGCACCAGGAGTAGATGGGGTGACCTTTGAAGAAATTGAGTCCGCAGGGGTAGACAACTTTCTTGAATCCATCAGGAAGGATTTACTCTCCAAGACCTACTACCCACTGAGGAATCGGAAACGGGCGATACCGAAAGCTGGAGGGCAATCCAGGATGTTAAGTATTCCCACTATTCGAGACCGCGTAGTGCAAGGTGCAGTCAAACTCATTCTAGAAGCGATATTCGAGGCAGATTTCCAGCCGGGCTCTTTTGGTTATCGCCCCAAGCGAACGGCTGCTGAAGCAGTAGAACAGGTAACAGTAGCAGCTATCAAGAATATGACGCGAGTCATCGATGTCGATCTCAAATCGTATTTTGACACCGTGCGCCACGATATTTTGTTAAGCAAAATAGCAACGCGCGTGAATGACAAAGAAGTCATGCGGCTACTCAAGCTGATACTGAAAGCAGGTGGGAAATGTGGGGTACCTCAAGGCGGTCCGTTGTCGCCATTACTGAGCAATATCTATCTCAATGAGGTAGATAAGATGCTTGAACGAGCAAAGGGGGTAACGGGTACGGATGGATATCAGCATATTGCATACGCGAGATGGGCTGATGATCTTATCATAATGATCGACAGCTATAGAAAATGGGATTGGCTGGCAGCGGGTGTCTACAAACGACTGAAAGAAGAACTCATGAAGTTGGGAGTAACACTTAATTTAGAAAAGACACGACAAGTTGATCTGAAGCAAGATGAATCCTTCAGTTTTCTAGGGTTTGTTTTTAGAAGAACGAAAACAAAGCAAGGGAAATGGGGAATCATGAAAACACCGAAGATGGACGCGAGAACACGGCTTTTACAGAAATTAAAAGCGGTGTTCAGAGGCCATCAGTCTCAACCGATTGATCGGGTCATTTATCTCATCAATCCGATACTCAGAGGCTGGGTGAATTATTATAGGATCGGTAATTCAAGTCGATGTTTTACCTACGTTAAAGATTGGGTAGAAAAGAAAGCGAGACGTCATTTAATGAAGGCACGTCGACGGCAAGGCTTCGGCTGGGGGAGATGGAGTAGGGAAGGGTTTTATCAAAAATTAGGTTTATATTCAGACTATAAGATTAGATATTACCCAGTACCGAAAGTGTCGCCAGCCAGATAGGTCACATAAGCTTTGGTATGAAGTTGTCAGGTAAGCGTAGTGCGGGAAAACCGCATGCTGCGTTGTGCGTCCAGCAAAGGCTGGTACATTCAGCAGGAGATAGACCTGCCAGGGTAAAAGTCGGCGCCCTGTAGCTTGGGTAGCAGCATGGCGGGAAACCAAGATGTTGAAGCCTACCGACAACCTTACCGTTAGGGTAAGTGCGAGATATCAGGCCGTAATACAAATGAACACAGAGGTGGCCCCGAAAGTGCGTAACCTCGAAGGCTGAGCCCGCAACGTAGGGGGCGAAAGCAGCATTGCTGAGCGAAATCGACTGAAACACTGAGCAACTTCGGCGGGGTGGTAGTGACGGCATGATATCAAGGATGTACGAAGCAACTGGAGAAGCCCTCCTCGTCCCAGTGAGAAAGCCACTGGAGCAAGGTAGATTCTATAACCGGTGAACCGGGAAGTGAATCGAAGACGAGAGGGTGGCGGAGGGGTGTGTAGTAGTGATGAAGCAAGGTAACGCTTGTGGAGCAAAGGCACCCTACTGACAATAATGCTTCTAACAACAAGGGAGGCAAGGGTTGTCATGATAAAAACAACCATTAATTTGCAAGACCTGAGAAGGAAGATATACATCAAAGCGAAGGCTGATAAATCTTGGCGATTTTGGGGTATCTATGTTCATGTTGGTAAGATGGAAACGTTGCGTACCTCCTATAAGCTGGCGAAACAAAACAAGGGGGCACCAGGAGTAGATGGGGTGACCTTTGAAGAAATTGAGTCCGCAGGGGTAGACAACTTTCTTGAATCCATCAGGAAGGATTTACTCTCCAAGACCTACTACCCACTGAGGAATCGGAAACGGGCGATACCGAAAGCTGGAGGGCAATCCAGGATGTTAAGTATTCCCACTATTCGAGACCGCGTAGTGCAAGGTGCAGTCAAACTCATTCTAGAAGCGATATTCGAGGCAGATTTCCAGCCGGGCTCTTTTGGTTATCGCCCCAAGCGAACGGCTGCTGAAGCAGTAGAACAGGTAACAGTAGCAGCTATCAAGAATATGACGCGAGTCATCGATGTCGATCTCAAATCGTATTTTGACACCGTGCGCCACGATATTTTGTTAAGCAAAATAGCAACGCGCGTGAATGACAAAGAAGTCATGCGGCTACTCAAGCTGATACTGAAAGCAGGTGGGAAATGTGGGGTACCTCAAGGCGGTCCGTTGTCGCCATTACTGAGCAATATCTATCTCAATGAGGTAGATAAGATGCTTGAACGAGCAAAGGGGGTAACGGGTACGGATGGATATCAGCATATTGCATACGCGAGATGGGCTGATGATCTTATCATAATGATCGACAGCTATAGAAAATGGGATTGGCTGGCAGCGGGTGTCTACAAACGACTGAAAGAAGAACTCATGAAGTTGGGAGTAACACTTAATTTAGAAAAGACACGACAAGTTGATCTGAAGCAAGATGAATCCTTCAGTTTTCTAGGGTTTGTTTTTAGAAGAACGAAAACAAAGCAAGGGAAATGGGGAATCATGAAAACACCGAAGATGGACGCGAGAACACGGCTTTTACAGAAATTAAAAGCGGTGTTCAGAGGCCATCAGTCTCAACCGATTGATCGGGTCATTTATCTCATCAATCCGATACTCAGAGGCTGGGTGAATTATTATAGGATCGGTAATTCAAGTCGATGTTTTACCTACGTTAAAGATTGGGTAGAAAAGAAAGCGAGACGTCATTTAATGAAGGCACGTCGACGGCAAGGCTTCGGCTGGGGGAGATGGAGTAGGGAAGGGTTTTATCAAAAATTAGGTTTATATTCAGACTATAAGATTAGATATTACCCAGTACCGAAAGTGTCGCCAGCCAGATAGGTCACATAAGCTTTGGTATGAAGTTGTCAGGTAAGCGTAGTGCGGGAAAACCGCATGCTGCGTTTGACGAGGCGGGCGATGGAAACGGGAGCAATCAAGATAAGTCGTGATTTGATCACCGCGCCATTGTTCGACCCTACTGACGAGGCGGGCGATGGAAACGGGAGCAATCAAGATAAGTCGTGATTTGATCACCGCGCCATTGTTCGACCCTACTGACGAGGCGGGCGATGGAAACGGGAGCAATCAAGATAAGTCGTGATTTGATCACCGCGCCATTGTTCGACCCTACTGACGAGGCGGGCGATGGAAACGGGAGCAATCAAGATAATATCGTGATTTGATCACCGCGCCATTGTTCGACCCTACCGTATGACCCAAAGTCTAAGCCGCAAAGGGAATTGTTGGGACAACGCTCCTATAGAGCGCCTATTCAGAAGCCTCAAAACCGAATGGGTACCCAAAGCAGGCTATCCAACTGGGCAAGAAGCAAAACGAGATCTTATTGATTATCTCATCGGCTACTACAGTCAAACTCGCCCTCATCAATACAACGGCGGATTAACCCCAAATGAATCCGAGCGGCTGTACTGGGAGAAACACAAGATACTGGCCAATTTTACTTGACCACTACACCCTGTGCAATGCCTGATAATATCGGTAATGTCAGTGCTAAGATAAAAAAAAGTAGCGTTGACAGTAATGCTTTACGCAACAACGGAGATTCATTTCGATTGCCTGCGGCATGCATATTACCATCAAGAAGCTCACCCAATACCCTTATTATCTGATGTTATGCAGCCCACATCTGATAGGTTTGTCAGATGAAAAAATCTAATCTTTATTTATACACTGACTTTATTTTAATTTATTTTCTTGCGGAGGTCTAAGATGGCTTATAATTGTAATTCAATTCCTGTTGTTTTCGTACATGGGGTGGTGCAGACCCTGGTGTCTGGAGCTCTATCAAGCTGGGTACCAAAATTCTCATTTATTTGCCTGGGATTATCGTAATGATACTCATAAATCTATCAATGAACAGCTTAGCCCGCTTTTCGATAATTATATCAATAGTGTGTTGAACGAAACGGGAGCGAGCAAAGTCGATATTGTAGCTCATTCGTTTGGTAGCTTGCCAACAAGGTGGTTTATCAAATTTGGGGGAGGTTCAACAAAGGTACGTAATTGGATATCTATAGCTGGCTCCAACCACGGTTTAGATCGCATAAGAGGGATCGGTTTAACGATTAATAACTTATTCACTTCCGACCAAGGAGGCGCCGATATGCAATCGAGTTCCTATGTAATAAGAAAGCTCAACGAAGGAACAGAAACCCCCGAGCCAACAAAATACACAACAATTAGCTCAACCGGAGATGATCCATCATTTTTTGATATGTTAGGGAGTAGTTCTAGTTCTAGTTCTAGTTCTAGTTCTAGTAATTCTTCAGACAAAGTTGTTTCAATATCTAGTACCAAGTTGACTGGAGCAAACAACATCGTCATTCATGATGAAAATTTGGGGCATAACGCTTTGATCCGTGATGAGCGAGTCTTTTCCCATGTGCTTAACGTTCTTGGCTGTGATGCCTAAAACTGATAGAAAATGTAGGTCGTGACTCGAATTTGTTGATAAAGGGGGCGTTGGTGCATAGAGGTGTGAAGGTTGTTACTTCCCCCAAGGGGTTATGACTCTGTCACTTCCTTACAGGCGGAATGAGTGCTTGCTGCGGCCAAAAGCCGATTAAGAACGGCAACACCTATCGATGCTTCCGTCTTCTGTGCAGCCAATCCGCGAGCCCGAAGACGAGGTTCAATCAGTGTTTGTAACACCCCATCATGGTCTCAACCAAGACTCGTTGACCGTAGTTTAGGGCTGTTTGCCAGGCGAGTCGCCCCTTGTTCTGGATCATTTCCAGGTGCTGATCGCGTTGGGTCGGTGGCTCTATCGTGCTACTAAAGCTGGGCGCAGTGATTGAAGAGAGCCGCGCCGATGCAGAAAAAGAAGCGGCAGAACGTGCGGCGCGAGAGGAAAAACGCCAGAAGCTTTTGCAGCTTATCGAAAAAGAAGGTTTCACCGCTGAAGATCTGTTAGGCTCAGCGGTAACAATCAACAAGAAGCGCAGAAAAAAACTAGCAGCTCCCGCCAAATACGAATTTGTCGAGAATGGTGAAACAAAAACATAGACAGGGCAAGGGCGCCAGCCAAAGCTTATTGAAGAAGCCCTGAAAGCCGGACGCAGCCTTGATGCGTTTTTGATTTCCGCAAGAATTGATTGAACAAAAAAGAGAAGGATCCGGCATAGACTGGTATTCGATGGCTAAAAAAGCAAGAATAAGAAAATTTTCTGAATACTCTGCCCTCAGAGCAAGTAAAGAGAAGGCAAAGCAGGGATTCACTGTCCAATGGAACGAAAACGTACTATAAGGGCTTCCCCGATTAGTCAACACCGGTTTTTTATTCTGTCTGGCTATCTATCACTGAAGTTAAAGGGATAAGACTGCGGTACTATAAACGGCCATGATGAATCATTATCGATTCGGACCCTGATGAAAGACGCTCGTGAGATTCTCGTTCGCTAAACGGATAATAATATCCAGTACTTTTACAGAAATGCCTCACGGGGGTCTAACCCTTTTACATCAACGCTGACAGTTCAGATAAGATATTTTTACTGCGTCAATTAAATTACTTATTGTAGAACCTGAAGTCATCACCATAAAACAGGGACGCCCAACATAAACGGGCATTTTTGGCTGCGATTGCCACAGCAGTACGCCAGTAACCTCGGCGGTTGATCAGCGAACTCACCCACTGACTGAAAGGATCTTGTTTCTTCTCCACACCAATCATGACAGAACGTGCTCCTTGGACAAGCAAGGTGCGTAAGTAGGCATCACCCGCTTTGGTGATTTTTCCCAGTCTGGATTTTCCCCCACTACTGTACTGTGACGGTGTTAAACCGAGCCAAGCTGCCAACTGACGCCCATTTTTAAAATCATGAGCAGTGCCAATACTAGCAACCAGCGCACTCGCCGTTGTTGGACCCACCCCTTTGAGTTTCATCAGATTTTGGCTGCGGCTATCCTGCTTAGCGATTGTTGCCAGGATGCGATCATACTCAGCAATTTTCAACTCGATGGCATCAATATGTTCTAGCAGAGTATCGATGCACTGCCGGACCCATCCTGGTAGGTTTTCCCTGTGCTCTGCAACCAGGCGGCGTAACGATTCCGTACGTTGTGGTGCAATGAAACCAAATTCAGAGACTAATCCACGAAGACGGTTATAAGATGCAGTCCGCTCTTCAATAAATCCCTGTCGGGTACGGTGCAAGCATTGCATTGACTGTTGTTCTTCATCTTTAACAGGAACAAAACGCATATGTGGCCGACGAACCGCTTCACAAATCGCCAGCGCATCCGCCGCATCATTCTTCCCGGCTTTACCTGCTAAGCGATAAGGAGAAACAAATTTAGGCGCCATGAGTCGGACGTTATGACCATACCGCGTGAATAATCTTGCCCAGTAATGTGCGCCGGAACAGGCCTCCATGCCGATCGTGCAAGGAGGTAAATTAGCAATTAGCTCTGGCAATGCGGTTCGAGGCACTTTAGGCTTAACGAGAACAGGAATACCATTTTTATCAACACCATGAACAGCAAAGACATTTTTAGCAAGGTCTATCCCAACGGTTGTAATAATCATAGTCTTCCCCTATATTCGAATTTTGGTTATCTTCCCCATAATGGCACAAAAGTGCGGACAGTAACCTTAATTTAGGGGAAGTCCCTTTCATTCGCTAAGCCCAATCATCTTCAATATGATAGAACGCGGGTGCACTTTAGGAGAAATTTAACTATGTTATCCAAATACCTTGACCCCAAGAATGATGTAGCCTTCCGAAAAATTTTCGGCACCGAAAAGAACAAAGATATTCTTATGCATTTCTTAAATGATATTTTAGGGTTTTCCGGTAGCAAACAGATAACCTCTGTTACTTTTTTAAGTACGATACAAGACCCCGATATCGCCGCTAAAAAGCAAAGCATCGTTGATGTACTCTGCCAAGATGATGAGGGGGTACGCTACATTATCGAAATGCAGGTTGCCAAGACGAAAGGATTTGAAAAACGGGCGCAATATTATGCGGCGAAAGCCTACTCTCAACAGGCAAACAGGGGTGACGAATATCAGAACCTGAAAGAGATTATCTTTATTGCTATTGCAGATTGTACCTTGTTTCCGGAGAAGACTCAGTATAAATCCGATCACATTATTCTTGATCGTGACAGTGGTGAGCATGATTTAAAAGATTTTTCCTTCACGTTTATAGAATTACCTAAGTTTAAGAAGAGCAACCCGAAAGATCTTGAATCAATAACAGAAAAGTGGTGTTACTTTTTCAAATATGCGGCGGAGACAGGACCTGAATGCCTTAAACACGTGATCGGCAAAGACACTATCATAGAAGATGCCTATGAGCAATTAGACCGTTTTTATTGGACAGAATCTGAGCTGATGAATTACGAACGAGAGCTTAAGCGAGTTCGTGATGAAGCAGCCATACTTGCACAAAAAATAGACGACGCAACTGAAAAAGGTATACAACAGGGCATACAACAAGGTATGCAACAGGGCATACAACAAGGTATGCAACAGGGCATACAACAGGGAAGCAAGGAAACTAAATTTGAAATTGCCAGACAGCTTCTCGGTGACG